>JBILGV010000169.1:0-4410 GCA_044350865.1 Pseudanabaena sp.
TGTCAATTTGACTACTACAAGTTTTAATAACCTTGAATTTAGAACCGTAAATAATGGCGCACAGTTTAATGTCGCCCCACAACAAATCAATAATCTGAAATTGATTCTGGATAACGGTACGATCGCGTTACCATCAATACCACTCACAGGTAGTCTCACCTTATCGGCACAGGACGTAAGTATAAATGGGAATATCACTGCAACTTCCGCTAGTCTCACCAGTCTAAATGGCGGCAATGTCACAATTAGCAGCAACCTGACGACTACTGGAGGTGACTTAGCGATCGCTAATTCTGGAACTTTTAGACTCAACCCTAATGCCAATCTAGATTTAAAAGGTAATTTGCTACTATCAGGAGCAGGCACTACTGCGATCGGCGGTAACATTACCCGTTCAAGTGATATTAATTTTGTGCAACCTGTTTCTTTAATTGGCAACAGCAATATTATCAGTACTGGTAATATCACCTTCGATAATTCTGTCAATGGCGCATTTAGTGCAGGTTCGACTGGAAACTTTAGCAATATCACCAGTAATGGCAATATTACCTTCAATGGAACTGTCGATGGCAAGTTTGCCTTAAATCTAGATGCCAATGGTAACTTCGCCATTTTCAATGCAGCGATCGGGGGGACAACACCTCTGGATAGTTTGGCGATCGCCTCCAATACAACACTTACTTCTCGCTCAACCTTTGCAACTACGGCGATTACTTTTAATCCAATTCAAATCTCAACTACAGGCAATATTTCGCTGGGAGCAATTAGCAATCCTGGTACGAATGTTACTTTGAGAAGCAGCGCAGGCTCAATATCCACAGGTAATATAACCACCACAGGACAAACTGGCGGTCAGATCTTCATTGATGCATCACAATCAATTAATGCAGGGATTCTCAATTCCAGTGGTTCCACAAGAGCAGGCGATGTCACCCTTGATCCTGTTGGTGATGTGGTGGTCAGAGCGATCGATGCATCCAGTAGCACCCAAGGCGGTAATGTCACCCTTGTTAGCACGGGTGGCAATTTAAGGATTACCGATACGCTCTTGAGCAGTACAACTTCTTCCTGTGTGGGAGCCAGCATCTGCACATCAGGTGGAACTGGCGGCAATATCTCCCTCCAAACAGGGGGATTGAATCCATTTTTAGTAGATGATGCAACCTTAAATGGTTCAAAGGGAGTTTTAACCACAGGTGCAACCACTGTAAATTTAGGAACTAGCATTCCTGTTATTCTCTCTAGCTCGTTTATCCAAGGAGGAATTAGGGTTACTCCTGGCGGAATTATAACGCCGACACCAACGCCAACGTCAACTGACTCAAAGCAGCCCTTTGTAACGCCTGACACTCCAGAAAATGTTTCAGCGACTATTCCTAGTGGTAACAAAAAATCATTGGGCAATGGTGACATTCTCAAAAAAGAAGCTGGTCGCTATTTAGAACAAGGTAATTTGGCTAAAGCCTTTGACTTACTAGAGCGTTCCTATGGTTCTGAATTAGAAGTATTTGTGGGATATCCCCTGAACCTGTCATCCACCACAATTGATGAAAGTCAAGATGTCCTTGCCAAAGTTGCCCAGCAAACAGGAGATGTCGCAGCTTTGATCTATCCAGTATTGTTAGATAATCGCATTGAGATTATGGTGGTTCCGCCCAAGGAGAAAGGCAAACCTTTCCGTCAATTTAGCGTTGTACCTAGTCAAGAAGTCGTAGAAAGCATCTTGACTGACTATCGTAATAACATTAGAGATGTTGGCTCCAATGACTATCTTGAGCAATCGCAAAAACTCTATGATTGGATTATGCGCCCGATTGACTCACAGCTAAAGGCGATGAAAATCAATACCTTAGTCTTTGTGATGGATGCAGGGTTGCGGGTTGTACCGCCTGCGGCGATGCATGATGGCAAACAGTTTGTGGTGGAACGCTATGGGATCGCCAGTGTGGCAAGTATGCGTGTGACGAGGATTGAAGAACGCGATCGCAAATCAACTCGTGTCTTAGCAATGGGATTGACGGATTCTGTATCAGGCTTTAGCGCTTTACCTTCAGTGGATGTAGAAATTAAAACGATCGCCTCTAATGTTTTAGAAGGCACAGCATTTTTGAATAAAGACTTTACGGTTAGTAACTTACAAGCGCAACGTCAGCTTGGTAAATATACTATTTTGCATTTAGGAACTCATGGCAAATTTGTCAGTGATAATAGTGGAGAGTCTTTCATTCAGTTTTGGGATAGTCGTTTAAGCTTGAGTCAAATTCCTAAATTGCGCTTTGATAAACCTGCGATCGATATGCTCACATTGAGCGCTTGTCAGACGGCTGTTGGCAATAACTTAGGGATTAGCGGTTTAGCGGTAGAATCAGGAGCAAAGAGTGTTTTAGCATCACTATGGGAAGTCTCAGATGCGGGTACTGCACCTTTGATGATTAGTTTTTACAAAGCTTTTCCTGATGCGATTAATAAAGCTCAGGCGATGCAGAAAGCCCAAGTCAGTCTCTTAAGCGGCAAAGTCAATATTCAAAATGGTCAAATCACTGGCATTTTAGGATTGCCGAATGTCCAACTACCTTCTGGTATTGGTGATATCGATCTCAGCCATCCATTCTATTGGTCATCGTTTATTTTGGTGGGCAATTGGCTATAACCTACAAAAAAGTAGTGGCAATTCATGAATTGCCACTACTTTTTTTATTTGGTTTTATTCATTTTTAGCTTCGGCGATCGCTTCAGCTTGTTTGATCGATTCACCATTTACACCGCGAATTGTGTCGAAAGTTCCCTTAATGAAACCAGCGATCGGTACAGCCACTAATAGTCCTAATACACCATTTAATTTGAATCCAATATCTAGGGAAATCAACATCCACACTGGATTTAAACCTGTTAACTCACCGACAATACGCGGACCCAGCACGTTTTCTACAATTTGAATAATGGCAACTGCTACTAATAGCACCTTTACACCTAACCAAAAGTTTTGCAAAGCAATTAACAGGCTTACGGTGATAATCGTACTAGAGCCACCAAGGGGAATTAAACTGGCAATCCCGATTCCAAATCCAAACAGTTGGGCAAGGGGAACGCCTAAAATTAACATGGCTGTAGTTTGAGATACGCCAAGAATCGTGGCTAAAGTCACCTGTCCAACAATAAAACGCTCAAAATTACGTGGTAATAAGTTGCGAACTTGGTCGTTCCATTTCTGCGGTAGCCAACTTAATAACCCATTCCAAAGATAGCTGCCACGCAGAACTAAAAAGATCGAAAAAATGAGTGTTAAAAATATATTAACTAAACTGCCGATCGCACCAAAAACAATACTAAAAAGTTGGCTAGTTACCGATCGCAGAACACCCGTTAATTTTTCAATCAGTTGATTAAAAGTACCACTAAAGTCAAATGGCAATTGTTGGGCAAGCGCCCAAGTTTCAAGAGTTTGTAATTGCTGTTGTCCAGACTTAATCCATTCGGGTAGGCGCACGATTAGTTCATTTGCTTGCGCCAAAATCAAAGGTACAAGAAAAATCGCTAAAGTCCCCAGCAACATGAAAAAGATAAGAATAACTATTCCTGCGGCAAGTCCCCGATCAACCTTTAATTTAGTCAAAAAGCGGATCGGGTAATCTAGCAAAAATGAAATAACTGTTGCGGTAATAAGGATACTGACTAATGGTTGTAGCTCTCGACCAAGCAGTAGCAATAACCAGCCGTTAAGAAAAATTAACGGGAAAGTTAAGCCAAGTGAAAACCAACGAGGCAGCTTATTGAGGGTTTCAATCATACAAAACAAATAGTACAGAACAAATGCAAGGCGCTAGGTATCCATTTAAAATTGTGCGTTAAAAGTGTTCATTCTAGTACAAAGATTTAATATGACGATAGAAGGGCGCAAAGCGCCCCATTATCCTAGATAAGCCTGACGTACTCTTTCATCAATTAACAGATCAGAAGCTTTACCTGCGATCGCCATCTCCCCCGACTCCATCACATAACCGCGATCGGCATGTTGCAAAGCTAAAGTGGCATTCTGCTCGACTAACAAAATGGTTACACCTGCTTGATTAAGGCTATCAATAGTTTTAAAAATTTCGCGCACGATCTGGGGCGCTAATCCTAAACTAGGTTCGTCAAGTAACAGTAATTTTGGACGACTCATCACCGCACGGGCGATCGCCAACATTTGCTGCTCACCACCGCTCAGAGTTCCTGCTAGCTGATCGCGGCGTTCACCAAGCCGTGGGAAAATCTGAAATTGTTTTTCGATATCGGCTTTAATACCCCAGCGATCGCTACGCACAAAAGCGCCTAACTCTAGATTCGCCAAGACAGTCTGTCTTGCTAACACTCTCCGTCCTTCTGGACTATGGGCAATACCAACTTGGACAATTTGATCTGGTCTTAAAC
>JBILGV010000036.1:0-39532 GCA_044350865.1 Pseudanabaena sp.
CAATCTTTGGACTATTCAGGAATCTCAGTCGCTTCAGCGCTGAGAGTGTCAACCTTCGACGATCTCCGTCCAAGATGATTTACTAAACAAAGCGATCGCCTCTCAGCCAAACATAATCATCGCCAGTGCCAGATTTGCGGAACAAGTGCAAACTTTGCGTAATCACGAGGGGCTAGAGTTGGTGCGCTTTTTATTGATTGCTGATTAAATTTACAAATTTTCTTGCATTGCGTACAATATGTGATACGATGTAAATCGCGTTAAACTTGGCGCGTCAAATTTGGAGAGATGGCTGAGTGGACGAAAGCGGCAGATTGCTAATCTGTTGTACGGCAGGTAACTCCGTACCGAGGGTTCAAATCCCTCTCTCTCCGTTCACAACCCTGTTCATTCACAACCCTGTTATAAGGCAATATGGCTACTAAAGTCTCAAACAATGTAACAGGCGAAGCGCCCGAAGTTGATCCCAGCAAATACTCTGCATCCGATGTTGCGGAGATTGCTGATCGCTTGGAGCGCGATGATTATGCTAATGCTTTTGAGAGTTTGAATGATTGGCATATATTGCGATCGCTGGCTTTTAAAGGTTCAGATTTAGCCGAGCCTTATCGTCATTTGCTAGATTTAGAAGCATTTGATGAATGTTAACAATAAAAAAGGGCGCTTAGCGCCCTTTTTTATTGTTTTTATTTTCTTTATTGTTCGTTAGCGATTTCTATATTTTCTGGATTTTCGATTAAAGGCGATCGCAAACATAGATAAATCAATGCGCCCACTAAGGGAATCAGCGCAATAAAAGTAAAAAAGCGATCGTCATCCATGCCCCGCCTTTCCATATCATCACTCAGTAACCAAGGAAAAAGCAAAGATAACATACAAAAATCTAAGCTCATCACATGGATAAATCGGTCAGTTTGCCATTGTTGGATAAAATCAGCCCCATTGCCATTGGTAAACCCATACACCACAAAATAAATGGCGATCGCGCTAATGGCAATGCCCGTAAATCGTGAATCTAGAATTTTAGTTACCCAACTCTGCTTACCAACAAATATTGGATTCGGCTCACGCATGGCAAAGTAAGGCAAGAGGGCAAATGCCCCTAGAAAAAATGAGATTGCCGAAAATAACCACGCAGGAACTTTTTGTCCCCGCCCATCACTGGCTAACATACAGGCGTAAACGAGTGGGAATACGCCCATCAAATTAAATAGCGCCACGATATAGGCATTAGTGGACTGCCACTCGCCTGCAATTAACTTCTGGATCAGCAAAAAGGTATCGGGGCGATCGGGAGGAGCAAAGATAAATGCATAGACTGCAAATAAAATCCAAATTAACCAAAATCCAAGTTTGTCAGACATAAATATAGCTTGTCTCAATAATCTCAATAATTTGTCTCAATAGCTTGTCTCAACGTAAATTATCTGTGCGTGTACCGATATCTAGAAATTGAATTAGCTTAACGGGATCAGCATTAAACATAAAAGCTCTAGCGTCAGGGGCAATTTTATAACCTTCCTTTTCGGCAGCTTTTTGGGCAGAATATGGCAAGGCACTCGATAGTTCAAACATCAATCGAGCATAGGGATCGCTCAATACTTCCGCCGTATTGGGGAAAGATACTGGCTGTGTATATTCAGCAGAAAGGTGAATGTTATAAAGTAGCACCGAGCCATCAGAAGTACTTAGCTTTTTCAGATTATTAGCTTCTTCCGTGGGATCGCCATCCGTCGATTCACCATCCGTGATATTGATAATCGTTGGTGGATAGCTGTTGGGATGTTTTTCGATCCATTCTTCTAGCAAAATCCGCGCCATTGCAAAAACGCTGCACATCGCCGTACCACCACTGGCGATCGGTTTAAACCAAATCGGAAAGTCATTGTAGACTTCGACTAAACCTCCCATCCCGTCAGGCAACTTTTGAGCGCGTTTTTCTAATTCAGTGGGATTTTCATAGATCTTACCTATGGGTGCGATCGCGCGATCGCCAGCAATACCACCTAATGCCGAGGCAACTTCACTGTTGTAGCCGATGACCCCAACATCAAAATAGTCATAAATTTCGTTACCTTTTACACAGCGCTGACCGAGGGAGTCGAGTAATCGATTCACCGCATCGGCTACAGCCTGTGCTTTTTGAACAGGCTCTAAACCTTTATGCAAACTTTCATTTGCTCCTTTGGCTGTGCCAGTGCTAGCACTTTCCCTAGAAAAAGCATCCGCCATCGATCCCGATTGATCGATGAGAAACAAGAAGCAACTAGGTTGGCGACGACTGATTTCTGCTGAGTAAGGCATATTAAACTTACCCGATTCCTTAATGTTTATGTCTCAAAATTTACCTTCAGTCTAGCAAAAGTAAGCTCAATAAAAATCTCTCCCATCAAAATTCAGCTATTTTACTTATAGTTACGGTTTCATATCCAGAGACAATTAGCACTCTCTTTGAATAAATAAATTGTTGAGGCAATCACCTAAAGAAATATAAAATAGTTGGACAAAGTAATATATATATCAAGTTGATAAGATCTTCAATACTGAGTCACGGTGTATGAGTTATATAAATAACCTTAATTTCTTGAGATGATACCTACAAATTTGCCTGATTATAAAGATGACGCAGAAGCATATGAGCTTGAAGAGCATTCTCGCCCTGATGAAATGCTAATGCTCATGACAGCTAGAGATACAGCACTAAAGATTTTAGACTCTTGTAAAAAAGCCTCTGTCCTTGATTTATGTTGTGGAACTGGGTTGTCATTGGAAGGGATTGTGGATCATCCGAATATATCTACAGTAGCTGGTGTAGACATATCAATTCCCTATTTGGAATTTGCAAAACGGCGGTTTTCTTCTTGCGGTCGTCAGCCAGTGTTGATATGTGGAGATGCTGTATCCACACCACTACCTCGGTCACATTGGGATGTTATTCTGTTGGCTTCTGCATATCATCACATTGAAGATAATCGCAAAGTTCAATTTCTTAGTCGAGTACATGATTTACTTGGCAGTTCAGGTTATGCAGTAATGGCAGAAAATATTTTGCCTGATTATGAAATAAATAATCAAGCAGCCTATGCTAGCTCCATCCGTCAGTTTTACTCAGAAGTTCTCAATACCGCAAAACAACAGAATCCTGAATTGCCAGTTTATGTTGAAAACTTGATTTATAGAGTTGCTCAGTATGGTTGTGATGGAGAATACGAATATAAAGTTTCGTTGCCTTTTCTATATCGCGATTTGATTGCTTCTAAATTAAGTATTGTTGCTCAAAAGCGAGTTTGGCCAGATGATAATAATTCCTTTGGAAACGGTGGCAACTATGTGTTTACTATCTGTAGATCAACAGAGGAAGTAATGTAATGAGTAAGAGAATTCAGATTCCACTCCTTAAAAATTTTAAATATGCCCTGATAGGTTTAATCCCGGGTGCGGTGTTTGGTATTTTGACAACTCCAACTAATTTAGCTGCTGTTGCCTTTTCTTCTATAGGAGGCTTGATTACTGGATTTCTATTTTCATTAATTCAGGCTTACGAAGATGAACTGAGTACTTATCAAAAAGAGTTAAAAGATATTCAAAAAGATCTGAAAACTACTAAAGATTCGGTAGAAAGTTGCAATAGTCTCTATCTAGAAAGTCTACAAGATTGCCAAAAATCATACCAAGATAAGGTTGACAGTCTAGACAAACTAATCAATTGGCATGAGAATAAGTTGATGGAGAGTTATGAACTTCTAGAACGTGCAAAGAATAGTCTTAGTCATTATGGTACAATTCAAAACTTACTAGGCTCAAATAAAGTAGAGCGAGAGTTAATAAAGAGCTTTCTTGATAGAGTTATTAATCAACCTGATTATATTACGCGCTCTTCCATCATTGATTTCTATAGGTTGCTTATTTTGGGTCTCCAAAAGTGTACTGTGTGGCGAGGTATCCATCAAGGTTCTATAAAAAATTTAGGATTTTCACCGTTAGATGAAGCTGGAGAAAGTTACTTTGAAATTCTCAGGAATCATCAAATTAAAGATAAAAAAAGAGTTATTATCTTAACACAAGATGAACAAGAAGATCTGAAACGAAAAGATGTAATGCAAGCTTTTTGGAACAAGACTGGAAAAGATGTTCCATCGTACTGGATTTCTCAAGAAAGTTTTTATAATTTTACGCATCTCTCGCGTAGTACGGAAGTACATGATTGTGCATTGCATAACGGTAAAGTTTTACTTAATTATCATCGGAACTATCACCAAATATCTGATCCTGATATTCCAGAGGGCTTAATTATGATAGATTTTGCGGGAAGTACATCTACCATTTGGAGCGCAGTTACAAGTATTTTTTCAGAGCTAGAGAACCCTACCTATGCCATTCGCTTTAACCAGATTACACAAGCATCTATTGATATTCTTCCAGATATTTAGTGGTCTTTAATTTTAAGATTTCTGAGTACGGGTTGCTAAAGAAGTAATGAATGACTACAAGGTTTATACAGTAGGGGCTTATGGCGAGTGATTAACAAAACCTGTAAACGCTTGCCTAGAATTACTTTGCTTGACTCATCCTCTTTAACAAACAGTTCAGTGCAGAATCGCATTGCCAGCAAACCATCTAATGCCTAATGCCAACGCAAATTCGCTGTTATAGCCGATGACCCCAACATCAAAATAGTCATAATAGAATAAGCGAATTACTTGGAAGTCCCTTATGCCATCCGTTAATCTCAAAAAGATCATTCTCAAAAGAGAGTTATTATCTTTGTTAAGAGGACTGGTCACTATGCCAAATTCTCCCATAGTAATTCAAGATCATGAAGGTAAAATCTTGATCGCGGATCTGGGGATGCAAAATATTGTCGAGACTGATTTAAAGCCTTTGATTCCATCAATAAATACTCAAAATCAGAAAAATAATAGCAAAAAAAAACTTCCGATCTTGTTAGGTGATGAAATCATAGGATGGGTTGTAGGGATAGAACAGGTTGAGCAAGTTGCGAATTTTCTCACCTATGTCGTTCATCGTGAATTTGAAAGAAAAAGTCTAGTAACTGATGCTCTAGATAAATATAGAGAAATTAACCTTCTCTATACGATCGCAGGAAAGCTATCTAGCTGTCTTGATGTCCAAGAAATTTGCCATCTCGTAATTGAAGAAGCTAGTCGATTGATTAACTTTACCAGTGCATCGGTGATGTTACATAACAAACAAAATAATTTGCTGGAGATTATTGCCGCCAAAGGTACTGCCAAGACATTAAGCAACTCGAATATTGAGGCTCCTCATGGTATTGCTGGGCATGTATTTATCACTGGCAAGCCTGAACTAGTGAATGATGTCAATCAAGATCGGCGCTACATTAGTAATGAGAATGATTGCTATGCGATCATCTGCGTGCCAATCATCACTAAAGATAAAACTCTGGGAGTTGTAAATATTAGTAACGCTGAAGCTGTTAACTATAATGCTCAAGACCTCAAGCTCTTTACGGCAATAGTTACACAGGGTTCTAGTGCGATCGAAAATGCGATGCTCCATGAGCAGAAATTACAAGAAGAGAGAATTAAAAGTAATCTAGAACGCTATCTATCGCCGCAGGTCGCAAAAGCCGTAATTAGTGCCAAGGGTGAGGTTTCCCTAACCACAAGTAAGCGCAAAATAGCGATGTTATTTTCTGATATTCGGAACTTTACGACTAAGTGCGAAGAACTGGAGCCTGACCAACTCGTGACCTATCTAAATGAGTATTTTACACAGATGGTCGATGTGATTTTTAATCATCAGGGGACTGTGAATAAGTTTGTCGGCGATATGATTGTGGCGATGTTTGGCGCACCTTCAGAAATTATTGATCGCGAGTATTGTGCGATCGCGGCGGCGATCGATATGCAAAAGCGGATTAAAAGCCTTCCGATCGCTTGGATTCGCGATAATTTTTTTACGGGTATTGGGATCAGTTCGGGGGAGGTGATTGTCGGTAATATCGGCTCGCCACAACATATGGATTACACAGCGATCGGTGATGAAATGAATATCGCCTCAAGGTTACAGGGGATGGCTAAGGGTGGCCAAATTTTGGTGACACGCAATGTTTATGAAGCAACGCAAGCTGATTTCCAATTTAAGGAGTTTGGAACTTTGCCTGTAAAAGGGAAAAAGAATCTAGTTGAAGTTTTTGAGGTGATTTACTAAGTCAAGTCATTAATTAGCCGCCCCCTATCCCCCAATTCTGGGGGAACAAGAGAATAAAAATGAACGTTAGCGATCGCTGCTCACAAGTGGGGCATGAGTGCTGCTCAAATTGCTAAATCAAAATTTCATTCGGAGGTCGATAGTTGACTCAACACATAGTGTATCAGTACCGCATAACAAAATATAATCCTATATTTCGCGATGAGAAAGGTAGATATGCCCCTAAAGAATGGACTTCTTTTGACGATATCGAAAAGGTTGTATCTTTTGAAGAATACCTTCGAGTCGAGATGGCTTATATTGAAGTTGCCCAATATTTTCTCCGAGAAGCTAATATTGCAGACCTTCAAATTCGCGGGCTAGAAAACTCTAAAAAGTTATCGGTAGAAATTTCAGAGGGGAAGCAGTTGCCCTTTCGAGAAATGGAACCCATATTTAGGAAAGTACTGAGAGAGGAAATATGGTGTCGCTTTGAAGGCAAATCAGCTTTTGTTCATTTTGGCTGGGATTATTATATGTATGTTGGTGTTTCTTGCTATTGCCCTGAATCAGTTGCCCTCGCCTAGAAATTGGGACTCTTTGTCGAGGAGTTTGAATCGCCATACAAATAGTCAGGCGAAAAACTTCGTTGTACCTTGCGATCGCTTTTTGATTGGTTGAGTTTTAGGCGATCGCGGGTTGTTGAGATTGAGTTGGGGGCGATCGCTTTTACAAAACAATCAAGCATGACAAAATAAAGACGAGTATTACAGTTATAGCTAAATATGCTAATTCCCAATGCCAACAACGCCATTGTTGATATTCGTAAATTGCGGGATTATTGTCTTAATCCAGAACATGATGACGGCAAACATAAAGCCAGACTATTCTCTTCAATACTTGGAATGAAAGCAGAAAACGCTGAAGAATTAAGGCTAATTTTGCTGGAGATAATCAAAACCAATGAAGCTAAATTAGGCAGATCTGATAGATTTGGGCAAAGATACACAGTGGATTTTGAGATTACATGGCAAAATAGAAACGCAACCCTTCGGAGTGGATGGATTATTGAACATGATTCAAATATTCCAAAACTAACAACTTGCTATCCCCTATAGTCATTGGAGATGATAAATATGTTAACAAGTTCAGTAAACCTTCTAGATGTCGTAGCTCTGACTGTCGATCTTCCTCAAGATAATTTATGGCGCGGACAGGTTGGTACAGTTGTTGAAATACTTGCCAATGGTCAAGCTTTTGAAGTCGAGTTTAGCGATCGCAATGGTCGTACATACGAATCTCTAGGATTAACTCCAGAAGAATTTATGCTCCTACGTTTCGAGCCAATATTTCCTAATCCAAAAGCTCAATTAGTCACCGCATGATCTGGATTCAAACATTTTCGCTCATATGGGGAATAGGGTGAAGCCCAACTTTGCTAAAAAAATTAATCTTTTGACCATAAGGATCTCAGTCGAGCCTTATAACTAGCTTCACCTATTTACCCCCATGAGCGAACATTTTTTCATGGCTGACGTGATCACTTTTTGATGGGTTGAGTTTTAGGCGATCGCAGTTTGTAGAGATTAAGTTGGAGGCGATCGCTTTGATACAAATTTATGACAAAGTTGTATGTACACTTGTACACACTATAATTAGATGAAGTATCAATGGGACAAAAACAAAGCCGCATCAAACCTTCAAAAACATGGAATTGAGTTCGCCGATGCAGTATCAGTGTTTTCAGACGATCTTGCAATTACAATTCCAGACAACAGATTTGATGAAGATCGATTTGTCGCTATTGGCATGGATGCTTTTGGCAGAATCTTAGTTGTTGTTTTCACTTGGCGTGGTGAAGACATTCGCCTAATTTCAGCACGATTAGCAGAGCGCCGCGAACGTAAACAATATGAAGAGGATTAAAAAATATGCAACCAGAATATGACTTCAGCAAAGGCAAACGTGGCGCGATCGAATCAGTTGTTAAAGGAAAAACTCGTATTACGATTCGTCTAGATGATGACATCTTAGAATGGTTTCGAGCAGAAGCTAACAACAAGGGCGGTGATAATTATCAAACATCGATCAATGAAGCCTTACGTCAACATATCCGTCAACAAACTCAAGAACCACTAGAAAGTACATTGCGTAGAGTATTGAGAGAAGAACTTGCTCAAAGTCAATCCAATTAGAATCTTTCTCGTTTAGGATTGCGAGTGGTTAGGTGATCGCTGTTTGATGGTTATGTTTTAGGCGATCGCAGTTTATAGCAATTGATTTGGCGGCGATCGCTTTGCTATAGGTTGAGTTTTAGGCGATCGCGGTTTATTGAGATTGAGTTGGGGGCGATCGCCTTCACACTAACTCCAGAAATTACGATTTAACAAAGTATCGATATCACGATCTGGGCTTTCACTATTCTTCTTCTTCGCTATTTTTACCCATGCGATATTTGATGTCGTAGTTGATAATAAAGTCTAATTCTTCTTCTGTGAATCTGTAATGTTGGGCTAATACGCGATCAATTTCATCAATGATTGGTTTTGATTTTTGGATTTTGAAGGATTGAGTCTCAGTAATTCCTGTTTGTTTCTGATTACGGACTAGCATGGTGCTATTTTTTTGTAAATCTTCTAAATACTTCACTCCAAGACGTGTAAGTTCTTTGTCTGACAAAGCGGACTGGGAAATTGGGAAATTATGAAGATCGTATGGATTTAAATGACGGCAATTAGAAGTAACGGTATACCACCACCAAAATAAATTACTACTCAAAACCGCAATAACTGGCTTAATAAATTCATCTTTTGATAAGGTAAACCATGTTTCACGGGTCGAATGTCCTGATTTTCCATTGGCTATAAATGCTGGGGCAAAATCTGTAAATACTTTCCAGTAAAGTCCTCCATCTGTTCGATAATATAAACGGCTATTTGTGTCTGATAAAAGATGACTCAAAACAACTTTTTCTTGAAGACACTTTTGCAGAATAGAAGTCTCAATCTTATTACCTAATTTTGGAAGCCAGCAAGCCGATCTTTTTCTATCTGCTACTTCATAATCAACTGTCATCATTAACGGAGTACGATTATCAGCAGTCCATTTCTGATATCTCGTTGTAAATGTTTTACAATTATTGGAAGGTGCAATAGTAAAAATTGTTAATGCACGGTTTACCGTATCAAAAAGTTTTGCAGGTCGCCATGAATAATTTGCATACCAAGCATTTCGATGATTTTCTAGAAGTTCTTGAACAATCTGCATTCTTTGTGTAGAAACAATTGATAATGGAACGATCATGCTCATTGTTCCATTAGTAGCCAAGACCTGTAAACTACGTTCAATGCACATTGCGTGTATAGCCTTACTATTTCCACATCTAAAATTAGCGAGTGAATAGTCTACTTCTTTTTGTTCAAGATAAGGCGGATTCCCAATAATGACATCAAAACCACCAGCATTAATAATCCCGTAAAACTCCACAAACCAATGAAACGGTTGATGACTTTCCTTCCATTTACGATAAGCCACCGATTTTTTTGATAGACCCTGCTCATACTCCTCCGCCAAGAAGCGATCCAACTCCTCACGCAACACCGCCAAATGCTCCTTCACACTTGACTTAGACCATGCAAGATCCTCACCATTTACCTCACCCTGAGTTTGCAGCGATCGAAACCGCTTAAACTCCTGATCCGCCGCCACAGCGCCTTTGATAATTCGATCCAACACACCATCATCAAAAATCAACCTCTTCTGTCCCGAAGCTTCTTTGGCAATGGACTCACAAACCTGATTGAGCGACACAAAACCCACCAACGTATTCCCAGCCCGAATATTAAAATCAATATCTGGTAAAGGTTCTAAGCCAAAATTAGCCTTCTTGGGATCAGCCTCAACCTGAGAAACCAACTTTAAAAATAAGCGCAACTTACAAATCTCAGTCGCTTCCTCCATGATATCCACACCATAGAGATTATTAATCGTAATCGACTTGAGAATGAAATAACGGCGATTAGGATGATCGGCAATCTTAGCTAAAATCTGCTCAAACTTATCATTCACAACACCTTCAGAGATAAACCACTGCATCCGATTCAGACAAGCATCATACAGAGGTTCCAAAATATTCAACGCCGCAAATAGAAACGCGCCCGATCCACAGGTCGGATCTAAAACCGAAACTTGCGAAATCGTCTCATAGAAAGCCAATAACAATTCAGGATTAGCACAACTAGCGATCGCATCTTCCGCAAACCGCCGAATATTCAGATTAAAAGTAATCAGATCATTGATCTGCGTCACCTCACCATTAACTAGCTTTTTGCGAACTTCTAAACAGCGATCGCGCCGCGCAATATGTTCGCGCCATGTCTCAGTCGGTAACGCATATTCCCCACTAGCCGCCCGATTCCAACCATCACGTTTTGATACATTCCCAATCCCTGCGGCAATATCTTCAGGCAAATCAACATCGACACCCTTCAACACTGCCTCATAAATATAGCGCTCGGGATTCTTTTTCAATAATTGCCAAATATCCCCAAAACCCTCAACTTTCTCAACTGCATTAAAAACAAAGGGAATAATACAATTTTTGCTGATATATTCCGTAATATCTTCCTTCGTATAATAAGCTCCCATTTGCTTCTGATTAATATACTTTTCAAAGATATAACCCAACACATCAGGATTAATCTCTTTTTCAATACGCAACGGGCGATCGTCCAAATGCCAATCGTAACCATCAAAAAACTTAAAAATCTTCTCAAAGGCTTGATCGGCAATTTGAATATCAGGATTAGCTTGCTCCAAGGGATGCACCTCAAACAAACCACCATTCAAATATGGAACCTTGCCTAATAATTTTTCCAATTCAGGCGATCGCCCTTGCTTACCCAAACCCTCATGAAATAACTGCAATAAAAAATAACGATAAAACGAATGAAATTGATCCTCACCCTGCTGTTGTTTACATAAAGCTAAGCGATCGCGCAAATAATTTACATTTCCATCTAGAAACCCCTCTTTCTGCATGAAATAAACAAACATCAACCGATTCAACATCAAAGACGCATACCAAGCGCGATCAAATTCTGACGCAAAACCCAATACCTCTTTTAAAAATAGATCATGCTCTTTCTTGAAAAATTCATAGAATTTCTTCGTAACCCGATCAATATCAAAACTATTCTTGAGTCGCTTTGTCGCATCTCCAATCACAACTCCCTTATCCCAATCTTCAATCTCAACAATCAACGCCCTTAACTTACCAAGCAACAAATCCCCAGACTGTCCCCTTATGTAAGAATGATCGCGACGATATTGCTTAGTCCCCTCACGCTTCACCCAATACCAAAGACTTTTCTGGCGATCGCCATCCAAAAAAATCACCAAATTCACAATCATCTCTGTCGCTGTGGCAACCAATCCAAAATGTTGATCATCGTGCCTAATCGCAGACGTATTTGGCTCACAGGCTGCTAACCGCAAAATTGCTAACTGCGATTCCGTCACACTTTTACCATCGCGATCGACATAAGCCAGCGCATCATTCCCCTCGGCAGTGCGGAGATAGAGCATCACCCCTTCAGGCTTAGTTGGTTCAGGAATATGTGATCGCGTCGAAAAAGAGACATTCTGTAATTCTTCAATCTTCTGTTTGAGCGTAGGATCGTGATCAGTGGCATTTTTCCAGATTTGTAACGCTTCCGAAGTCAAATCCACCTCATTATCGTCATCATCATCAATCAGCCCCGACTTCTCGTTATACAAATCTCGTACCACATGATCATCATCACCTTCAAAAAATCTTTCATCCGTCCCCACCACTTCCGCATTTTCATGCAATCGCTGCCGTAAGCGCCCACGCAGATTAATCAACTTCTCCACCCCATCCGCAGGTAAAAACGAATAGCAAAGGATATGTTCTGATGCTTGACCAATGCGATCAATCCGCCCCGCGCGTTGGATTAAGCGAATAATCGCCCAAGGCAAATCGTAATTAACAATAATATGGCAGTCTTGCAAATTCTGTCCTTCACTGAGAATATCGGTCGCAATCAAAATCCGTAACTCTTGATTTTTGAGAATCTTGTCCTGTTTTTTATTGCTTTTCGGACTAAATTGATAAGCGATCTCCGTTGGATTTTTGGTGCTACCCGTAACGATCGCCAGATCGCTAATCCCAAATTCAGTTAACTTCTCACCTAAATATTTAGCCGTATCCGCAAACTGCGTAAATATCAACACCTTGCGATCGCCATGTTCGACCGTCAATAAATTAATCAGCGTTTCCAATTTGCGATCTCTACCAGATTCCCATTCAGGACATAGGCTCAAAATCTTGATCAAAGCCAATGCATCGGCTAGCAAAGACTCTTGTAGCTCTGGTTTAAACAAATTAGGACGAATCCATTTAAACCGTTTTTTGTATTTAGTCACATAAAGCTGATAGACAGATGCAGCGCGATCACGGAAATTATTTTCGGCATTTTCGGCTGTGCGAGATTCTTCTTCCACATCAGCACTCGCATCTTCTTCCAAATCAGCCAAAGCCAATGAATCCATATCTTCATCAGCATCACGCATATCCAAAAGTGCCGAGTCTTGCGTACCAATAGGAATATCAAGATTATTGGCGATCGCATGGAGATAAACATAATTCCGCAAAATATGGCGATCGAGCGACTGCAAAAATGCAAACCCGCTACTTTCCAAACGTTTAAATAGATTTGTTCGACAAAATCCCATCAACCGCCGCCCCGCATGGGAGAGATTATCTAAAATCTTTTGTTCTAATTCAGATAAGCCCTCACCCCCTTTCCTTTCCAAAACAAAGTTCCCTAATCCATAACGCGGCAGATTCAAAGCATTAATTACATCCACCACTCGATCGCTATACAACAACGCATAGGCATCTTTCCCATCCGCATTTAACGAAAACTTGGCGGTCTTGACAAGGCGATCGGGAAACGGCGATCGCGTGCCATCAGAAAATTCTAGATATCTCTTACCCAACACATCTACTTGCGTATAATTGTTTTTAATAAAACTACGAGTCCGCCGAATCATAAATAAACCAGTCAGATCGCGCCAATCATCAGCATATTCACTAAACTCAAAAGCCTTAATCGATCGCATCGGCACTTGATGCCGCTTCCCAAACTCAGCTTCACCAATCGATCGAATATATCTTTCAGGACGGACTTTGAGATTTTGATCTTCAGGAATAAATAATTGAAACTGCGCTGAGAGATCAAGGTAATTTTTGTTATAAGGAGTCGCACTCAATAAAATACATTTGCTGTCATTGCGATCGATATAGTCTTGGATCGCCCGATACCGCTTGCCTTTAGGATTGCGTAAATTATGACTCTCATCAATCAATACCACCCGATAACGCACCAAATCGGGGAGCTTTTTTAAAACATCACTAATCGACATCACCGTAGTGGCGCGTAATCCATACTCAATGCGATAGTCCTCCCACATCGACACCAGATTTTTAGGACAAATAATCAAAGCTGTCGGTAATTCATCTTCAAGGAGTCGAATCAGCGCCGTACCAACCAAAGTCTTGCCCAAACCCACCACATCCGCAATCATCACGCCGCCATGTTTCGCCACCCGCCGCGCCGCCGTCTGCACCGCGATCGCTTGAAATGGCAAAAGGCGATCGCGAAATTCTTTAGGCAATAAATATTCGGCAATCCCCGCCCGCGCTTCCTGCGACAGATGATAAGCCATCTTCAGATAAATGTAATAGGGCGGAACCAATTTGTCCCCAGCCCAACTATTGTCAATTACTTCTGCAAGTTCTGCGGAAATATCCAAACAAAAGTTATCATTCCATTTGTCCTCAAACCATTCCTCCAAAGTCGCCGTGGCTATGTGATCATTCACATCAATATTTAGCTCTCCCTGACTAGACAACCCAGACATCGTGAGATTACTACTTCCCAAAAATCCCATGCGCGGCGTTTTTTCAGGCAAATGAATCAAATACAACTTGGCATGAAGACGATGACGCAAAAACAATTTAATCGTCACTTTCCTCGCCTTTAACTGAGCGCTTAACCGCCGTAATGCTTTCTCATCTTGGTTTGTCGGTACACCCATCGCCAACTGAGCATAAAAATCTTGAATACATTTACGCTTGAGCAGATTCGCCTTTTCTCGATCAATTCTTGTTATTTCATGTTTTAAACCTGAACTTAAACCTGATTTTAAGCTCAATAAAGTTTGCAGTTCATCTCTCTCTAAAGTCTGCATTCCCACTAACAAACGACACCGCGCCTCATCTGTCCCCGCAAACTGCTCGATCTTGTCCTCCAGAGATCGCCACCCTCTCAAATTAGCATACCCCACACAAAAATCTGCTCTAATAGCCCCATCCAGAGTATCGCGCAACTCTGGCAGCAAATTATGCTGCATATTGTCAAAAATTCTTGGCATTATCGTGATCTCCTAAACAAAAATCGATAAAAAGTCCTGATCAGAAAGCCTTTTATCGATTTTCAAAAAGATAAGTATGAACGCAAATGGACTCGAACCATCGACCCCCACGATGTCAACGTGGTGCTCTAACCAACTGAGCTATGCGTTCTAACGGATTAGTAATATAACATAGTGGCGGTAAAATAAACAAACAATTCAACACAAAAATATTGAAACTCATGAAATTAGTTTTGTATAGCAAGCAAGGTTGCTGTTTATGTGAGGGTTTGCTAACAAAATTGCAACAGGTGAAAAATATCGAATTTGATCTAGATATCCGAGATATCACCACTAATTCCGACTGGTTCGATCGCTATCAATATGAAATACCCGTGCTGTGTTTAGTAAGCGATCGCCAACAAGAGCGAGAATTACCAAGATTTCCACCGCGATCTCCTGTCGAAAAACTAGAAGCGATGCTTATTGCAGCCAAGAATTCGTTAACACCTGCTTAGTCGTGGTCAGGGCATAAATGTCAATAAACCCTGGGTATCTGGATGCACCGCGAGTTTTTAGACTGGACATACCTAGCGCAATTTTGATATTGCCATTGTCGCTAGATTTGCTGTAGCGATAGAAACGACAATGGGCGTTTACAAAAATCGTACTGCTATTAATCCGACTGACAAAATGATCGCGCTCCGACAACGAATCCGTCAGCAAGACATCGGCATGACCACTACTATATTGATTGATCCAAGCGATCGCCTCCTCCGTGTTATTCACAAGTTTGATGGCGATCGTCTCATCTAAATAAGGCTGTCCCCACACATCTTCAGCCTCGATCGCTTTGTCAATTAGAGCCTGACTGGGTTTATCGGTTTCATCGCTATGGCTTTCTTCGAGAAAATGGCGGAAATAAGCCGTAGCTGCTGGACAACCTCGCACCGCTAAGCCTTGCTTTTTTAACCGCCCGATCCATTCCCCTAAACCGCGATCGAGCCATGATTGATGAATAATTACCTTTTCGATCGCATTGACTGCATCGGGATCACCCTTACGACTATTCAGAATAATCTCTTTGGCAAAGTCCAAATTTCCTGATTCTGACAAATACAAATAACAATTTCCCATCGCGATCGGTAAAACTGAAACTGTCGCCTGTTTACTAACCTGCTGCACAAAACTGGGACGACCATAGGGAATTACCAGCCGTAAATATTTTTCTTGGACGATTAACTCCTTTAGTACCACTCCTTTGGGTACAGAGGTGATACAGGCTTCAGGAAATCCCCTCGCGATTAAAACATCCTTGGCGATCACCGCGATCGCATCTTGAGTATTCACTCCTTCATTCCCCCCCTTGAGAATGATTGTATTGCCAACCTTTAGGCACATGCTTGCTGCGATTAAACCTAGTTGGGGAAACCCTTCAGAGACAAAAGCAACCACACCTAGAGGTACTCGCTGATAACCATTTAATCCCACATGCAGTGTAAGAGGATCGGGCAGACTCGAAAGTTGTTTGATGCATTCGATCGCATGATTAAGTCGTTCAGGAGTTAGTTTCAGCCATTCCAACACCAAGTCTGGCACAGCCATATCACGGCTAGCTTCTAGATCGAGCGTATTTGCTTCTAGGATCGCATTTTTATGTTTTTTGACCGCTTCAGCAAGATCTAGCAACAAAGCATCGCGTTCTCTAGTTGAGATCTGCGCCAGTTGGTGGGCTGCCACATGGGATTTATAGATGAAGCCTGTGAGGTCTTCTGGTGACATATAGGTAACTAAAGTATTAAAAATTGCGATGACGCAGCATAACCAAGCGCCATATTACCAAACCTAAAAAGCTAAACAACAAAATCACTACAGGAATAATAAAACTTGATTTTAGGTTTAATGTCCATAAAACTATGAGAACTAAAAATATAAAAAAGGCGATCGCCCTCAAAACTATTTCTAGTAAATGGGTTGGGCTGGATTCTCGAATGGCTTGCCATTTGCCAACCCATTGCCAGAGATGTCTTTGCGAGTCCAGTCCACCCAGTTGTAATAGGCTATATCCATCATTTTCTAGCTCAAATAGCAAAGAACAGCGATCGCATCCAAAGGCATTAGTCAGAGCGATCGGTTTTAACTTGCCCCGCTTACGAGGACAAGGACAAGGATAAATCTGATCTAGATCGATTTTCTGAGGCTTGTGAATAGGCACTAGGCGTAACCAATATACTCAATTGATCTATGAGGATACGCTCCGTGGAGGGCGAACTTGCATACACCATTATAAAAAAAAATATTTGTGTAGTAATTTCCTTAAATTGCTGTATCATTCTATTCGGTGTGAAAAACACTAAATGAGCGGATGTGGCGGAATTGGTAGACGCGCTAGATTTAGGTTCTAGTATCTTTGATGTGAGAGTTCGAGTCTCTCCATCCGCATTTTAAACTTTTATCTAATCCTCTTAATGCTGGAAGTCCTGCAATCAACCATTGATGGTATCGCTGTTGGCAGTATTATTGCCCTTGCCGCAGTCGGTTTGACCCTTACCTATGGCATCCTCCGCCTCGCTAACTTTGCTCATGGTGACATTCTCACCTTAGGTGCATATCTTGCTTTTCTAGCTAATACTACGCTTAAGCTCGATATTTGGTTGTCGATCGCTTTGGGTAGTGCCTTCTCAGTCGCCCTAGTCTTGATATGCGAAAAAATCCTGTGGCAACCATTACGCGCCAAAAAAGCGACATCCACAACCATGATGATTGTTTCGATTGGCTTGGCTTTGGTAATTCGTAATGCGATCGTGTTGATTTGGGGCGCAAAACCTCAGAAATACAATTTACCGACTTTCCCTGCGATCGATGTTTTTGGCTTGGCAATCACCCGTAACAAAATAGTCGTCATTATGGCAGCGATCGCCGTAATTGCAGGACTCTATTATTTATTGCAAAACACCAAAATCGGTAAAGCGATGCGAGCAGTCGCCGATAATCCTGAACTGGCGAAGGTAGCAGGGATTAATGTCAATGCCGTAATTTTATGGACATGGGTAATTGCAGGGGGCATGACTGCCTTTGGTGGCAGTATGTATGGCTTAATTACGAATTTGCGCCCCAATATGGGGTGGTTTTTGATTTTGCCAATGTTTGCGGCGGTGATTCTTGGTGGTATTGGCAATCCCTATGGCGCGATCGCTGGGGCGTTGATTGTAGGAATTTCCCAAGAGGTGGCAACAACTTGTCCTGCGGCTCTCGGCGAATGGCAACGATACTGCATCGGCACTGAATATAAGTTGGGTGTGGGATTGATTATTATGATTTTGGTATTGCTTTTCAAGCCGCAAGGTTTATTTAAAGGCACGATTTGAATTAGTAGTTGGGCATAATTAAAAGAGCAGTGATGAAAAGATGTGGCGCAGTGTGTGGCGCATCTTTTGGTTTACATACATATTGTTGAGCCTAGATGTTTTAGTATTTGTAATACTTCATAAAGCTCATTATTAGGGTTTACCAAAGAAAATAACCGTGAATTAGCATACTTATTTTGTGAAGCCTTTAAAAATAAAAATTCATTCCCATTGGTAATCATCCCAAATGTTGGTTGTGCGGTTTCCAAATTACTCAACATATAAGCTAAAGCTTGTGGAATCGCTCTTGTTACTGCAAAATCACTTCGTTTTGATTCAATGACTAATAACCAAAGCTGATTTTTGATCACTAATACATCGATCCGCCCTCGAATTATTGCTCCTCCATCTTTCATTTCTAATGCTATAGCTGTTTCTGTCTCGATCCGAAATGGCTTGTGATAAAAGCCAGCGAGATCTAATAATGGTGCAAGCACTACCATTTTCACTGTATTTTCTAACATTGGGGGATCTTCCATCAATTCTAGAAAATTAGCTTTCACCCGATCTAATAAATGGTGATCTTCTTCACCTAATGGTGTAAACCCATCTAACCATTCATTAAAAAAAGCAGGGGTAGAAATCTGATAATGTTGTGACAAAGTAACTTCTAGCATTGTTTACACCTAGCTATGAGTAGTGGTTCTAATCATAAAATTACATAATATTAAGGCAAACATAATATAGGAATATAGTGCGATCGCCGATGACAAGAGGGATACCTATAATTAAAACAATAGCGTGTTTTCATCTTTGCTTCATTTTTTGGGGTTAGAGTATTCGCTAAACCTATAAATTAGAAACTATGAATTTCACTCAAACGACTTATAAATTTAGCTTTTTACGCCAGAGTTTAGGCTTAGTGGCGATCGCCGTCATATCAACTGGAGCGGTAGTAGCTTGTTCTCCAACGCCAAGTCCAGAGGTATCAGCTTCAAATCCCGCTATAGCTGTAACCAATAATCCCCAAACAACATCTTCATCAAAACCGACAAGTCCCATGACAAATAACATGGGAAGAATGAGAATGGATTTGGGAGCAGCAGATGCTAATTTTGACTTGCGTTTTATTGATGCGATGACTCCCCATCACCAAGGCGCTTTGAATATGGCGAAGGAAGCTAAGGAAAAATCTCAACGTCCTGAAATTCAAAAACTAGCTGACGATATTATTAAGGCTCAAACAAAAGAAATTGCTGAATTGCAAACTTGGCGCAAACAATGGTATCCCAGTGCTAGTTCTATGCCGATGGCTCATAATGCTCAGATGGGACATATGATGGAAATGAATCCTGACCAAATGAAAGGGATGATGATGAGTCGAGATTTGGGTGCAAAGGATGCGGAATTTGATCTGCGATTTATTGAAGCGATGATTCCACATCATGAGGGGGCTGTGGTAATGGCGCAAGAAGCTGCAACCAAATCCACTCACCCAGAGATCAAGCAACTTGCAAAAGATATTATTTCTTCACAACAGGCTGAGATTAAAGAGATGCAGGGATGGCTGCAAACTTGGTATAAAAAATAATCAATCTTAAATGTAGTCATTCGTGGAATGTAGTGGCAATTCATGAATTGCTACTACATTCTGTTATGGATTTTGAAGTCGCAGTTTGACAGAATCCCCATGGGATGGCAAACCTTCAGCTTCGGTGAGTAAGGCGATCGCTCCCGATACTTCCTTTAAGGCTTCTGGAGTATATTGAATCAAACTCGAATGCTTCAAAAATGTCTCAACTCCCAAAGCCGAAGAATACCGCGCACCACCACAGGTTGGCAAAGTATGATTTGGTCCTGCCAGATAATCACCTACAGCTTCGGGTGTAGCATGTCCGATAAAGATCGCCCCTGCATGACGAATTTGATCGATCAATTGCCAAGGTTCTTCGACTTCTAGTTCTAAATGTTCAGGAGCAAACTGATTGGATAGCTCGGCGGCGGTTTTTAGGCTATCGACAACAATAATTAATCCATAATGCGCGATCGCCTTTTCCGTCATTAGACGGCGCGGGTGATTTTCGAGCATCCGATTTACTTCTTCAGAAACACGATTGGCAAGACGGGAATCATTGGTAATCAAAATGGAGGCTGCCATCTGGTCATGCTCAGCTTGAGCTAGCATATCGGCTGCAACATAAGTGGGATTGGCACTGGCATCAGCAATAATCAAAACTTCCGATGGTCCAGCGATCGAGTCAATACCGACCCGTCCAAATACTTGCTTTTTGGCGAGAGTTACATAGATATTTCCCGGTCCCGTGATTACATCAACCTTGGGAATTGTCTCAGTGCCATAAGCTAAAGCCGCGATCGCTTGCGCACCACCCACACGATAAATTTCCTCTACTCCCGCAACTTGCGCCGCTACCAAAATGGCAGGATTCATAGTGCGGCTTTCCCCTGGAGGTGTGACCATGACAATTTTTTTCACACCTGCGACTTTAGCAGGTACAGCATTCATCAAAACTGTACTGGGATAGGCTGCTTTGCCCCCAGGGATATAAATACCAGCAGCATCAACGGGCGTATAACGCTTGCCCAAAACCACATCTTTATTGCCAAAATGCACCCAACTTTTAGGCACACGCATTTTGTGAAACTCTTCAATGCGTTGATGAGCCATTTCGATCGCTTTGAGCAGATCGCCTTTAACTTGTTGATAGGCGGCATCTAGCTCTGATCCAGTTACGCGCAACTCACTCGCTGTGAAATCTTGGTTATCAAATTCAGATGTATAGTGCAGGAGCGCCGTATCGCCTTTCCGTTTAACCGTTTGAATAATTTCGGTGACGGTGGCTTCTTTATGGATCATCTGATCGTCATAGATGCGATCGCAAATCCGTTTGATTTCGGATTCTGCTTCAGTTCTTTGGGTGACAATTCGCAGCATAGATTGTGACATAAGAAGCGATGATTAATCCTAGCTTAACCTGTAATCCTATAAGTTGTGTGATTTACAGTCTAAAAAGACTGTAATTTTTGCATTGCCGCGCCACTCCGAATAATTTCTTGAGCATCGGCGATCGCCTCATTAATATCATTTTGCAAATCGCCACTTTGTAAATCGCCACTTTGTAAATCACCACTTTGTAAATCACGATTTTGTAATCTATAGAGCCAGAGATAAAAACCGCTATTCCATAAAACTGAGTTGAGATACTCCGAAGGCTCTCCCTTGAGTGCGGCTATGATTTTTTGAGAAATTTTTTGAGCAACTTCTGGAGCCTCAGCGATCGCCACATCCTCAGAACTAAAGCCATAGTTTCTTGCCGATAAAGTCAACCGCTCAAACTGATCCCCACGATTAATCCCAATATTAATTCCAATAATGGCTGTGCGCGATCGGGGTAAGTCCAGACTACCTTCCAGCCCCTTAACCGTGGCAAATTGATCAATGCCATGCTGATCAAAAGCTTCACGGATATTTGTCTCGGTCGGTGGATGCACAAACCCCGATACGATTAATTGCTTGCCTTGATAGGGCGACCACATTAACTCAAGGGTGGCAAAGGGTGGACGCTTACCAATCTGCTCGCGGTAGGGAACTAAACTCTGAGCATCAGGAAAATGTTTCGGCAAATAAACAAAACCTAAATTGTGATTTTCTAGATTCTGTTGCACTTGGCTAATGCTCAAATCTTGCCAATTTAATCCTAGGGCTTGCCAAATCTCGACAAATGGTAGCCCCTCCTTAGTTGGCATCCGATCCCCACCATGCATTAACACAGGAATCCCCGCCGCCGCCAATATGATCCCCACGGTGGGACTGACGGGTGCAGTTTTCGATCTCCCGTCATAGGGCGATCCCATTACTAATACTCGTTTGTCAGAAGCGATCGCCTCAACTTTTGCGCCCAATAATTTATAAGCATCGAGCATTCCCGCTAATTCTTGGCTGGTCGGGCGTTTGATCCGATGGGCGATCATAAAGGCTCCAATTTGAGCAGGAGTCGCAACCCCTTGCATCATCATGATCGTCGCTGCCTCAGCTTCTTGCCGAGTCAAGCTTTTGCTAGTATGTGTGCCACTACCAACTTTACGCAAAAATTCGCGAAATTCTTTACTCATTATTCCTTAGCAAAATTCAATTTGGAAGATTCTCATTAAGTGTGTTCTCTACCAATAGTTAAGATTTTAAGCCGCTTTTCAAGATAAAGGGAGATTGTTTTAGCTTACTTTGGTAAATAATCGCTTTCTTTTCCAATTTCAAAAACGAATTTCCCATCAAAAAAGTCCCCTAGCGAGTAGGAGACCTTAAAGTAGGCGGAATTTCTCCACCAGTTAAGTTTCAAGTCTTTAGAACAGGGAATGTTAATTATTAACCTGCGAAAGAATTTCTCTCAGCGATTAGTTGATTGATCTGAGTATTAATCGCTTGCAACTTTTTCTTCGCTGCTAAAATTTCTGGGTTTTCAGCACCTTTCTCTTGTTTGCCATAGGAAGCAACTTTGGCGGCAATTGCTTGTTTCTCTGCTCTTAAATCGGAAATCTGTCCGTCAATCAGATCAAGAATCTCTTGATTGGAAAAATCTCCTTGCGTTGCATCAGCAACAGTATATTGTGCAGATACGAAACCAGTCTGACTAGCAAGAACGCTAGGTCCGACTAATGCAAAACTGCAAAATACAAACAATAGCAATGTTAAATTCAATACGAATTTTTTAATAGATGCAAAAAGATTCATTTTTGGGTTCCATTTGAGGGCAAATTTACATCCCGAATCCTATCGCTTATTAGTTAGTTTACTATACAAAAGCTTAATATATTTTAATAAATTAGATAATGTCCACATTTAAGAGATCGCATTCATGTCTATAAAATTAACCATCCTGAAATATAACGCTTAATTTTTTTAGCTAACGCCTAATGTCAGGAGATCGTGAATATTGCGCTCCCCAAACATATATTTTCAGTTAAATAAATGTCCAACCGCCCATAGTTTATGCTTGGATAAGGACTGTAGCCTCACCCTCTGCCTTAGGGTCAGCAGAACTGCGTCAAGACAACCTAACCATTCAGGAATAATTCTATGCAAACAAATGTTGCTAATCAAACCAGCAATATTACGGTAGAAGACGATCGCACAGGTTTAAGTATCGAAACCCTGAAGCGTGCCTTTGCCGATAACCTATTCTACATTCAAGGCAAACTCGGCTCTCAGGCAAATTTTACCGACTACTACATGGCGTTGTCGTATACAACACGCGATCGCTTACTGCAACGCTGGCTACAAACTCTCAAGGTCTATCACGAGCAAGATATCAAAACCGTTTATTACCTTTCCGCCGAATTTTTGATGGGGCGACATCTTGGTAATAGCTTGATTAATCTCGATTTGTATGAAGCGATCGCCCAAGCCGTTAAAGAGTCTGGACTCGACCTGACCGAATTGCTAGAGCAAGAACCCGATCCAGGCTTGGGGAACGGTGGACTCGGACGTTTAGCCGCTTGTTTCCTCGACTCTCTCGCTACCCTCGAAATTCCCGCAATGGGCTACGGAATTCGCTATGAATTTGGAATTTTCAACCAATCAATTCAACAGGGCTGGCAGGTCGAAATTCCTGATAAATGGCTAAAATGTGGCAATCCGTGGGAAGTCGTGCGTTACGAATCCACCGTTCAGGTAAAATTTGGCGGACATACGGAAGTATATAATGACGATCGCGGTCGCCCTCACACCCGTTGGATTCCTAGCTTTACGGTCGAAGGCATTCCCCACGACACTCCCGTTCCTGGCTATCAGACTAACACGGTTAATACCCTCCGCCTCTGGAAAGCCGAAGCAGGTGAAGATTTTAACTTCCAAGCCTTTAACTCTGGCGACTATGACGGCGCTGTGGCAACCAAGATTAAATCGGAAACGATTTCTAAAGTTCTTTATCCCAATGACAACACCCCTCAGGGTCGTCAATTGCGTTTAGAGCAGCAGTTTTTCTTTGTTTCCTGCTCACTCCAAGACATCATTCGCCGTCATCTCAAAAAGTATGGTCGCCTAGACAACCTCGCCGATCACGCCGCCGTACAATTAAATGACACTCACCCCGCAATCAGCATCGCCGAATTGATGCGCTTGCTCGTTGACGATCATGGTATGTTTTGGGATGAAGCTTGGCGGATTACCCAAAGCACCTTTGCTTACACTAACCACACCCTCATGCCTGAAGCATTAGAGAGATGGGGTGTTCCTCTGTTTGAGAGTCTATTGCCAAGACATTTAGAGATCATTTACGAAATCAATCATCGCTTCATGCAAGATGTGAAAACTTGGTTTCCTGATGATGAAGAATTGCTTTCGCGTCTATCGATTATTGAAGAAGGTGGTGGCAAAAAAGTGCGGATGGCAAATCTTGCCACGATCGGCAGCCATGCCGTCAATGGTGTTGCCGCGTTGCATACCGAGTTGCTTAAAGCGGATGTGTTGCAAGACTTCTATAAGCTTTGGCCAGAGAAGTTTAACAACAAGACCAATGGAGTTACCCCTCGCCGTTGGGTATTACTAGCCAATCCTGCCTTGTCGGAATTGATCTCCGAAAAGATCGGTGGCACTTGGCTGAAGCATCTTGATGAACTTCGCAAACTCGAAACCTTTGTGGATGACAAAGATTTTCGCGATCGCTGGAGACAGATCAAACAGGCTAACAAGCAGAAGATCGCTGATTACATTCGCACTCACAATGGCGTGGAAGTGGATGTTAATTCGATCTTTGACATTCAAGTTAAGCGGATTCACGAGTACAAGCGTCAACATCTTGACTTGTTACACATCATTGGTTTGTATCTACGGATCAAGCAAAATCCTAGTATCAACATGACTCCCCGCACCTTCATCTTTGGTGGTAAAGCGGCTCCTGGATACTTCATGGCGAAGTTGATCATTAAAGCGATCAATGCAGTTGCCGATGTCGTCAATCGTGATCCTGATGTTCAAGGTCGGATCAAGGTGGTTTTCCTTGCCAACTTCAGCGCCTCTCTGGGGCAGTTAATTTATCCTGCTGCTGATTTGTCCGAACAGGTATCCACCGCAGGTAAAGAAGCTTCGGGAACTGGGAATATGAAGTTCACGATGAATGGAGCTTTGACCATTGGTACTCTCGATGGCGCGAATATCGAAATTCGTGAAGAAGTCGGTGATGATAATTTCTTCCTCTTTGGTTTAACGGCTGCGGAAGTTGAACAGATGAAGGCAGAAGGCTATAATCCTCAGACCTATTATCAAAGCAACGATGAACTTCGTAATGTTCTCGATCGCCTTGGCATGGGATATTTCTCCCCTGGCGATAAGGACTTGTTTAAGCCTCTAGTTGATTCATTGATGTATCACGATGACTATATGTTGTTGGCTGATTATCAAGCCTATTCAGATTGTCAGGCTAGAGTCAGTGCAGCCTATCAAGATGTCGAGAAATGGACAACCATGAGTATTCTCAACGTTGCGCGATCTGGGAAGTTTTCTAGCGATCGCACGATTAAGGAATATTGTGATGATATCTGGGATGTGAAACCCGTTAAGGTAGAAATGGAAGCTTACGATCCAGCCAATGCCACTCTTAATGTTGGCGGCTAATCTGTAATGAGACGTAGGGGCAGTTCATGAATTGCCCCTACTTTTCTTTTTTGTAGCGAAATTCCTACCAAGTAAATTATGAAAGTCGCCTTTTTCAACACCAAACCCTACGATCGCCAATCTTTTACTACGGCTAACGAAAATCATCATCACGAAATAGTATTTTTTGAATGTCATCTCAGCCATGAAACTATTTCTCTTGCAGCAGGATTTCCCGTCGTCTGCATTTTTATTAATGACTATCTCAATGCCGAAATGATAGAAACCCTAGCCAAAGGTGGCACAAAATTACTTGCCCTGCGATCGGCTGGCTTTAATCATGTAGATATCGCGGCTGCGGAAAAATTTGGCATTGCGATCGCTCGCGTTCCCACCTATTCGCCATTTGCAGTTGCTGAACATGCAGTAGCACTGATTCTATCGCTGAATCGTAATATCCATCGCTCCTACAACCGCGTGAGGGAAGGTAACTTTTCCATTGAAGGATTATTGGGATTTGATTTACATGGATCAACGGTTGGCGTGATTGGTACTGGCAAAATTGGAGCGGTATTTGCTCAGATTATGCGAGGATTTGGCTGCAAATTATTGGGCTATGATGTCTATCAAAATCCAGCCTGTCTAGAATTAGGAATGGAATATGTGACTCTCTCTAAACTCTTTACTGAGTCGGATATTATTTCCCTCCATTGTCCGCTTACGCCCGATTCGCATCACTTAATTAATAATGAGGCGATCGCCCAAATGAAAACAGGAGTAATGTTAATCAACACCAGTCGCGGCGGACTAATTGATACACAAGCAGCGATCGATGGTCTGAAATCTGGAGCGATCGGCTATCTCGGTATTGATGTGTACGAACAAGAGGCGGATTTGTTTTTTGAAGATTTATCCAATGAAGTAATTCAAGATGATATCTTTCAGCGTCTGTTGACTTTTCCGAATGCGATCGTTACAGGACATCAAGCCTTTTTTACCCGTCAAGCTCTGGCTAATATTGCCGAAACCACACTCTCTAACATCACAGAATTTGCCAATAAATAAAGCCTATTGCTAGAATATATCAAGCAGATTTGTGGTTAATGTATGGTTCTCGCGATTTCACCACCCGAAGCACCGCTATCCACTTCACAATTTAGCACTGTAGTTAAGCAAGGCGAAAATCGAGTTGCCTTAAGAGGAATTAGCTGGTTAGTTTATCAACAAATTCTCAATGATCTCCCCCAAAGCCGCGCAGCAAGGCTGATATACGATCGCGGAATCCTTGAGATTACTATGTCGTTAGAAACTCACGAATATTCAAGTGAATTGATTGGTTTATTCATTCGTATTTTCTCCCTAGAAATGGGGCTTAAACTCAAATCAATGCGATCGACAACGATTAACCGTCCCGATCTTGAAAGAGGTGTGGAGCCAGACTGTGCTTATTACATTCAAAATCAACCTAAAGTCGCAGGGAGAATCGTTGATTTTATGCAAGATCCGCCGCCTGACTTAGTTGTTGAAGTAGATATTACCCACACCGATATCGATAAGAACAAGCTTTACGCTAGTCTTGGTGTACCTGAATTCTGGCGCTTCAATGGTGAGGAGCTAAGGATTTATGTATTGCAAAAAATACAACAAAAATCGGAATATATCGAATGCGATCGCAGTCCCACATTTCCTTTATTTCAAAAAGAACAGCTATATAACTTTTTACTAGAAGCAGAACAGGACGAAAACGCTGCGGAGAGCAAATTTCGGGCTATGGTTAAAGAAATTTTGCGATAAGACTTTGCGATCTCGCCTTCTTCCAGAACAAGTGTCGTCAACTAACGCTTAAATACTGCTGAAACGACTGTAATCACCGTTGCCGATGCGATTAGACCGAATGCAAGACTAACGAGAGATTGTGTAGCTTGTTGATAGTTTGTAAATCTATCATTAAATTTTTCACTATCTTTTGATAACTGTTCGACATCACGATCGAGTTTATCTAGTTTTTCTAAGCGTTCTAAAACCTGTTTCTGAAATTCATCTTCAGACATAATCTTGCGATTTTTATTTATCTTCAATATTTAATATTTTAATGAAAAAGCTCTAGGCTATGGGTTTGGTTGAACCTGAGATTTATTTTCACAAATGAGCATCCAGATTCCATGTCCAATGATGAATATCGCCCAAATTGCTGACATCCAAATTGACCAGACCCAGACTTTATTCGTGATTGACTGCACAAACCACATACAGGTGCAGCAAGCCGAATAGATCGCCAGATGTAAGTAAAAATTAACTCTTCGTTCTAAATTTTGGTACTCAGGATCATTAGGATCTGGTGGCTTTGATAATTTGGGCATAGAAAATCGATCAACTTTATCCTTTTAATGCTAACCCAAATACAGCGCTTTGCGCCAATATATAGATTGAAAGCCCAGCGAAGCGGCACTCTTAAATTTTTCTCTGGTTTTCACCTTAGCGCAAATTTCGCTCTAGAAGATGATGCTGAATTGTAGATATAGTGCTAACTTCCATTTAACACTTACAAATTAACACTTACAAAGCCTTAACAATGGATACTTGGGAAAGCTTACGCATGGCGGGAAAAACTCTCGCCGCTAATCGCCTGCGTAGCACATTAACGATGCTAGGGATCATCATTGGTAACGCCTCTGTGATTTTGATGGTCGGAGTTGGGCAGGGCGCACAACGCTACGCTTCAGAACAATTTCAGGCTCTCGGTACTGACGTTATTTTTGTGATCACAGGTACTGACAATGCTCGTCGGAATGTGATCGCGCCGCCCAATCGTTTAGTTTTAGCCGATGCTGAGGCGATCGCTACCCAAGTCCCCACGGTTCGCAGTGTTGCCCCGCAAATTAACGGGTCGGAACTAGCGATCGCAGGCAACAATACCAAACGCGCTACATTGATTGGTACGACTGATGCCTATGCGATTGTCCGCAATGCTGAAGTGAGTACAGGCAGATTTTTTAATGCCGATGATATTAGGCGCAATGCAAGGGTAATGACTATCGGCGCGGCGATCGCCAAAGAACTATTTCCCGAAGGTAATGCGGTGGGGCAGACTGTGCGAATCCGTGGCACAAGTTATGAAGTAATTGGGATCATGTCGGAAAAAGGTGCATTTCTTGGCACAAATCAGGACGACACCATCTTTTTACCGATCACGACTATGACCAGCCGCCTCACAGGTAAAACTTCACCCTACGGTGTGGCGATCGCCGTAATTAATGTTTCCGCAACCAGTAACGACAATGTAGACGCGGCTCAATTCCAAATTTCTAATCTATTGCGATTACGTCACCGCACTTCCGATGTTAATGCCGATGACACATTTACAGTGCGGACTCAACAGGATGCCCTAGAAATTGTCGGCAATATTACGGGTGCATTAACGATCATGCTGGCGGCGATCGCAGGAATCTCCCTATTTGTCGGCGGCATCGGCATTATGAATATTATGCTGGTATCGGTAACTGAACGCACAAGTGAAATCGGACTTCGCAAAGCGATCGGTGCTTCTCCCAACGATATTCTCACCCAATTTACGATTGAGGCGGTAATTCTATCGTTACTTGGCGGTGCGATCGGTACGGGATTTGGGGTTGGCGGTATTTTGCTAATCGCCGCAGTTTCTCCATTAAAGGCTGGTGTATCCATCGCCGCGATCGCTCTAGCTGTGGGTGTATCAGGTGGGATTGGTTTATTTTTTGGAATTTTCCCCGCCCGACAAGCCGCGAGACTTGATCCGATTGTTGCGTTGAGAAGCATTTGATCGAAAAATAATTACGAATTATCAATTACGAATTACGAATTAAGTAAGTAGGCTTTAGATAGTGGAACAGGCTTCTAGCCTGTTGACGGGCAAGATGCCCGTTCCACATTTTATTTATATTTAATTGCAACCAAGTTAATCACCAATCACCAATTATCAATGATTACCACTATTCCTAATGCGCCTGAAATTAATGAAATATCTGATTCAAAACGCGAAATTGTGCGTCTGAATGATGTTTGTAAATATTATGGGAAAGATGACACTTTAGTTAAGGCTCTTGATGATGTGAATTTTGTCATTAAGGAGGGCGAATATTGCGCGATTATGGGGGCTTCTGGTTCGGGCAAATCTACTTGTATGAATATTATTGGCTGTCTGGATACCAGTACATCAGGGCAGTATTTTCTGGATGAGCAAGATGTCTCCCACATGGAAGAGGGTGATCTGGCGAAGGTTCGGAATCTTAAACTTGGCTTTGTGTTTCAGCAATACCATCTATTAGCGCAATTATCGGCGATAGAAAATGTGATGTTACCGATGGCTTATGCCAATGTGCGACCTAAAGAACAAAAGGAACGGGCGGCGGCAGCTCTGGAACGGGTGGCGATGGGACATCGATTAAATAATCGTCCTAATCAAATGTCGGGTGGTCAACAGCAACGGGTGGCGATCGCTAGAGCGATCGTTAATGAGCCTGTGATGTTACTTGCTGATGAGCCAACTGGAGCGCTTGATTCCCATACCACTGCGGAAGTAATGGATTTATTTGGTGAATTAAACAGGAGTGGAATCACGGTTGTAATGGTGACTCATGAAGCAGATGTAGCCAGAAATACGCAAAGAATCATTTGGTTTCGCGATGGTCAAATCGTAAACGATCGCCTATCACCGTCAGATCTTAATCATGTTATTCAGTAAATACTAATTCGTTGGAATTTTATGCTAGAGCAAGCAGCGATAAATATTTATCTTCATAAAATAAAGTGATCGCGTCAAACTCTCTTCTTAATAACTGTTCAACTTGCGAAGTCGAACAGTTACCAAGCCGAATCCAAATAACTTTTGGTGGACTCCCAAATACTAAGCTGAGGTCATGCATATCTGAGTCTTTCGAGACAATTATCAAATCATTAGACTTGGCATAATCCCAAACTACGGGATCGACAGTCGATTTCATGCCAACATCGCGAACGTGCAGTGATTTCGGAAAAACATCGGCTAAGCGAAAAGACAACTTTGGAGATAAGTTTTCATCAAAAAGTAATTTCATGCTGGTATTGGCGTTGTCATAAAACGACGCTCACGGTCAGCCGCATAAGCGATACAGGCTTTAAAATCTTCTCTTGTGAGATCGGGAAAATCTTCAAGGATCTCAGCCTCTGTCATATCTGAAGCTAGGTACTCAAGCACTTCATAAACTGTAATCCGCAAGCCTCGCACACATGGCTTACCACTACGTTTATTTGGCTCAATCGTAATGTAATTTCGGTAGTTCATAAATCTTCTCAGTCATACTTGGATATTCTAGAGATAATTGCGAGTGATTATCGTGCGAGAGCATTAAAAAATTGCTGCAAACTGTCTAAAAATGAACCTGACTGCTTGCCTGTTTTTTGCTTAAACAAACGTTCAATATCATCACTAGATGGACGTTGTGCAACTTCAGCCATCGGTTGCATTCCTGATTCAGTTTCTTGCCATACTTGCCATGTTTGCGGATAACAACGCCATAAAGCGCCAAGCTCTAAAGGTTTGATGTAATAGGCTGTCTCGAAAGTACTTAAGAAGCGATCACGCATTTGTCTTGCAGCTAATCCTAAACCCACTTCACTATTTTCAAGGCGGGGATTGAGCATCACAAACGGGCGATCGCCTGCTAACTGCACTAGTTTTTCGACCATCTCGACTTCAACGGAAGTTGGTTCGATCAACAAAAAGGCTTTATCTTCTTCACGAATAGCCCGCCGTCCTTCATTAACTCCACGCACAGACACTTCCAGATCCGCCCATTCGCGTTTGGCAAGCGCGGCTGCTCCTGCATCAGAGAAGATGGCTTGCCATTCTTTGCCATAAATCTGATTAAAACTAGCCGCAAATTCATAGGCGATCGGCAATACTTTCAGTTCTGGAAATCGCAGATCAGCAATTACTCGATTACCACCATCAGCGATCGCTTGATGACTAGCGGCGATCGCCTGTTCAATCGCATCTTCTAAATTATCGGGAAGTAAAATTGGTTGTGTCATAAAAAGATTGTTTTAATTTATTTGAAATAGATGTTCTAAGAGATCCCCCTCAATCCCCCTTAAAAAGGGGGAGGAAGATAATTAATTAAACTGCTCAGCCCAATTGGAGATCCAGTTGAGAGTTTTGTTTACCAGTTCAGGCGTAGATGCTTCGCAATAGAGACGCAGCAATGGCTCAGTACCACTAAAGCGAATCAAGAGCCAACTACCATCACTCAAACGGAACTTGAATCCATCAGGTTCCTTTGTCTCAATCACCTTCCGTCCCGCGATTTCGGTTAGAGAAAATTGTCGCAATGTTGATATTAACTTCTCACGCGCCGCCATTCCTGAGAGCTTCTTATCGATGCGATCGTAATGGGAGACAAAATTAGTTTGCTTTTGCAAATTGCTATAGAGCAGACTCAAATCTTTTCCAGATAAAGCGATCGCCTCTAGGACATACAAAGCCGAAAGCAACGCATCGCGTTCGGGGATGTGATTACCATAACCCACGCCACCCGATTCTTCACCGCCTAATAAACAGGGGATTCCAGAGAGCATTCTTTCGGCAATATATTTGTAGCCGACAGGAGTTTCATAAACTGGCAAATCAAATAGAGCGGCGACCTTGGGCATGAGATCGGAACCACTAATGGTTTTAATTAGTTCGCCTTTAAAGCCACGATTTTTAGCCAGATGTTCCAACAAGATTGGAATCAAAATTTGGGAACTTAAGAAATTCCCTTCGCTATCTACCGATGCAATGCGATCGGCATCGCCATCAAATACAAATCCCACCAAAGTCTTTTCGGGATGGTCGTGATGATAGGTTTTGACGGTGCGGAATAGATCGGCGAGATAACGCGGCAGAGGTTCAGGCGCACCACCACCAAACAGAGGATCGCTATCACTATTAAGTTCAATTAAGTTGGTTGGATCTGCGGGTGGTAATTCTAAAATTTTTGCTAAACCACCTGCGGCGGCTCCATGCATTACATCCACAAAGACCGTCAGCTTTCCCAGCGCGATCGCTTCTTTAATGGATTCAATATTCACCTTTCCGCGCAAAGCTTGGCAGTAACTCGCCCATGCGTCAAAAGTTTCGATTTTACCTTTCTCAGCGCGTTCATACTCAAAATCGCCACGTTCTAAAATTTCTTCAACTTTCGCGGTTACATCTTGCGAGACAGAACCACCGAAAGCCCCCTTAATTTTTAAACCTGAATAATTGGCAGGATTGTGACTAGCGGTGATTACCAATGCGCCCAAAGCCTTGCGATCGTAAGCCGCCCAACTAAATGCGGGTGTCGGCGCAAAGTCATCGGCAAGGAGTACATCAAATCCGATCGCTGCCACAGATTCGGCAGTACGTTTGGCAAAAGCATCAGACATAAAACGGCGATCGTAACCAACAACAATCGTATTACTGCCCGAAGCGTCACCTGAATCGCCAAAGGTTTCTTTTAATATATGCGCTGCGATCGGGGCGACTGCTGCTAAGCGCTCAAAGGTAAAGTCGTCTGCAATAATGCCTCTCCAACCATCCGTACCGAAGCGTATGGGGGGATGCAATGGGAATTTGCCGTGCATAAGCCTGTAAAAATTTCTTCTAGATAGAGTTTACCGTATAGTATGATGCTGTCATTTCCAACTAAGCGATCGCACTCATCGACAATATGCGTATAGCCATATTTACCGAGACATTTTTGCCAAAAATAGATGGTATCGTTACCCGCCTCAAATATACCGTTGAGTATCTGGTCAAACTCGGTAATCAAGTGTTGGTGTTTTCGCCTGACGGTGGACTCAAAGAATATTGTGGCGCAGAGATTTATGGTGTATCCGCCTTTGATTTCCCCCTCTATCCCGAATTAAAAGTAGCCTTACCGCGCCCTTCAATTGGTTACGCCCTCGAAAAATTTAAGCCCGATATTGTGCATATTGTCAATCCAGCGATTTTGGGAATGTCAGGTTTATATTATGCAAAATCCATGAATTATCCACTCATGGCTTCCTATCACACCCATCTGCCACAATATTTACAGCATTACGGTTTGGGTTTCCTTGAGGGCGTGATGTGGGAATTGGTTAAAAATACGCATAATCAGGCGGCGCTTAATCTCTGTACTTCGACAGTGATGATCGATGAACTGCGATCGCATGGTGTTGAGCGACTCGATCTGTGGCAGCGCGGTGTCGATACGGTACAGTTTCACCCGCGTTTTAAAAATGCCGAAATGCGATCGCGCCTTACTGAGGAACATCCACAAGATATCTTGTTTTTATATGTAGGTAGACTATCAGCCGAGAAAGAAATTCAAAATATTTTGCCTGTGCTGCAAGCGATCCCCAATAGTCGCCTCGCCCTAGTTGGCAATGGTCCTTATCGCCAAGAGTTAGAGAAAATTTTTGAAGGGACAAATACAAATTTTGTCGGCTATCTGCGAGGTGATGATCTTGCCGCAGCTTTTGCTTCTAGCGATGCATTTCTTTTCCCATCGCGCACTGAAACTTTGGGCTTAGTATTACTGGAAGCAATGGCCGCAGGTTGTCCAGTAGTGGCTGCAAATTCGGGTGGTATTCCTGATATTGTCACTAACGGGATCAATGGATATTTATTCGATCCCAATCAAAGTAATAGCTTGGTAATCGCGACCCAAGACTTATTGCAAAATCGCAATGAATATATGTGTATTGAGGCGCGTCTGGAAGCAGAAAAATGGGGATGGGATGCCGCGACAAGGCAATTACAAAGTTATTATGAACACACAATTAAAATCAGCAATCCTGTCCTCACTAGATAACCAACTACAAGATAATAGAGGGCGGTGTAAAGCGCCACCCATCATTAAGAGTTCACCATAACGTAAATCTAAAATGGCTTATACGATCGCCTCAAATGTGTGTGAGGGTATTGCGGAATGTGTACCCGCTTGTCCTGTGGCTTGTATTGAGCAGGGAGAAGGTGCAAATAGCAAAGGAACAATCTGGTTCAAGATTGATGCATCTATTTGCATTGACTGTGGGGTTTGTTTACAGGTATGTCCGATTCAGGGTGCGATTTTGCCAGAAGAACGCCCAGAATTAGTAATAAACATATAAAACGGCGCACGCTGCGTGTGCGCCGTTTTAGGGTTTTATCCAAGCCAAACTTACGATATACATAAAATTAAATTTGATTAATCATGAATGAAGATCAAGATTTAACGACCTCTGGCAATACAATCCGTAGGGTGGCGATCGCTATTTTGCAATATCAAGACAAATTTTTAATGCAATTGCGTGACGACATCCCCACAATCGTACATCCTGGGGTTTGGACAATGTTTGGTGGACATTTAGAAATCAATGAAGAACCTAAAATTGGTGTTTGTCGTGAATTACAGGAAGAAATTGGATATGTGCCTCAACAAATAAGTCATTTTCGTACTTACTCAGATGATTTGGCTTTAGGCGATCAGGATTTAGGCGATCGTGCCTCAAATGATCGTGTAGTTCGCAATGTGTTTTATGGTTGTCTGGATGTGGGACTAAATATGCTCGAATTAAATGAAGGATGGGATATGGATTTACTATCATGTCCAGAAATCATCAAAGGATCACATTATTCGGCTCAAGCATTACAGGAGCGTCCAATTGCGCCCAGTCATCGCCAGATCATGTTAGATTTTCTGTCATCGCCAGAATGTCGTATTAATATATAAAAATCAGTTATCACAAAGGTCAGTTTAGTTTTATGCCATATCCAGTCCCTCTTGCCTTACGGTCTAACAAACAGCAACTCATAATTCGTAGATCAAATGTTAATTTACATGTTAGTTTGAGTATTCATATCCGAACATTCAATAAATCTCATTCTTTACCTATTTTGTAACCAATATTTTGTGGTTGAGGTGATCTGGGCAACGCGATAAATACGAAGACGTTAAATGCGGAGAGGATTGGATGAGTACTGAAACGGATAAACGAAAATGTCTAGATTGCCTGACATGGGCGATCGCCAAGCTTCAAGGTCACGCTGATCAAGAACAGTTGATTACAATTTCCGATTTAATTATTCAAACCATGACTGGTCCTTGGCGATCCTTTCATACCCCAAATCACATTTTTGAAGTTGGTGCAGGCGGCGATGCGATCGAGGTGATTGCGGCTTTATTTCATGATTTAGTCTATGTACAAGTTGATCAGGGGATTAGCGTAAACATCAGCCGTTACATTTCTCCCTATATCAAAGAAGAGCAAGAACAACTAGTAATCCTTAATCCGCCTGAGCTAAAGGAAGATACGATTTTTAGAATGGTATTGATGCTATTTGGATTTCATCATGGACAAGCTCTATTACCAATGTCTGGACAAAATGAGTTTCTCAGTGCATTGATTGCTGGTAAGGCACTAGAGAATATTTTGCCTTTAACTAGTCTGACGGAAATAGCTGCTTGCATCGAAGCAACGATTCCCTTCCGTCCTCAGTTAGATTCTGGTTTGACTTCATCAGATTTATTATTTGGGCGTTTGGTAAATACCAATGATGAATTTAAACTGGGATGGGATCACCAAGCGATCGCTGAAGTCGTCAAGCGATCTGTACGTTTATCAAATCGAGATGTAGAGAACTTTGCTAGTACTAATTCTTCTCATTTCCTGAATAATACTTGGAACTTAATTCCCGAAACTAATCACGATCTTAAAAATATTAATTCTTATACCGTGCATGGTTATCGAATCTCTATGCAAAAAATGGAAGGATTTATGAACTTCCTTGCACCAGAAATTGTATTTCGACGCTATCGTAATGAACCAGATGAGAAGACCTATCAGCAATTACTCAAACAAACTAGTCAAAATCTGGAAGTAGCGCGACTATATCTCGGCACAAAGTTAACTTCGATCGCAATATTAGAAGCTTTATCATTTCGGATTGGTGATGATATTCCCCTTTCGACGATGATGGGAGAGTTGCCAAAAGAAGATCGGTTAGTGGTGGGACTAGAACAATTTTTGCCCGAAATTTTGCATCCCTACAAACCTGCGACACCAATTGAGTCAGAAGTATTGGAACTATTAGACAAGGGGCGCACGGTTGATTCTAGTTACGATGTTAAGAATTCACCTGTAGCAACTTTTATGGTGAAGTCGATTGGTTTTGCAGAAATGAAAAGGATATTACAACTCTCTAAGGAATTTTTTAAAGGGAAGCTTACCCATGAGGAATTAATTGCTAATTGCGATCCTTATGTGATTAATAGAATTAAATGTGCGGTATTGCAACTATTTGACTCGCGGAAGTCGGCTCTATCACAATAATCTTGGAACAATAATGCGATATAGCTTTTTGGGTATAAATTTAATCGCCAAACAATAACTCCTTATTTTTCCTTGATTCTGGTAGTTTATCCATAAATCCGCAAATTAATAATCCTTCAGTTGCTTATTTGATTCGCCCAAATCCTTTGTTTTTTGCAGATTTTAAGTTACTCTTCCGAAGTAAGATTTGCTAGTACAAATTCAATAGCTTCTATTGTGTTTTGCGTGTCAGGATGATCGCTACCGAGTATAGCTTCTCGGATTTCTAGTGATTGTAAAAATAGTAGCTTAGCCTCATCATAACGATTTTGATAACAATATAAGACTGCGAGGTTGTTCAAACTAGTAGCTACATCTGGATGACGATCACCCAACAAGTCTTTTCTCATACTCAAAGCTTTTTGATAAAAAGCTTCCGCTTGTTCATAATTTTTTTGTGAACGATATAGAGATGCAATGTTGTTGAGAGCTGATGCTATAAATGGATGACTATCACCTAAATTTTCTTGCATCATAGATAGAGCTTTTTGATAAAGAGGTTCCGCCTGTTCATATTTTTTTTGTAAATATTGGGACGATGCAAAATTATTGAGACTAACCGCAATATCAAAGTGACTATCACCTAAAAGTTCTTGCCTCAGCGCTAGTGATTTTTGATAGAGGGGTTCGGCTTCTTCATATTTTCCTTGCAGGCTATATATTCCTGCTAAGTTATTCATACTAGAAGCTACATTGGGATGGCGGTTACCAAACAGTTCTATTGATAATACTAGTGATCTTTGACAGAACAATTCGGCTTCTTTATATCTTCCTTGAGATTCATAAATAGATGCGAGATTGTTTAATACTGCTGGCGTGCGATCAGCTTGATTTATTGCGGAGTAAATTTTGAGCGATTCTTGATAAGCTCGTTCAGCTTTAGCATAATCAACATGAGATTTATAAGCTTGCCCAAGTTGGTTCAGTAAATCGGCTCTAGTAAGTGTAGGTTGTGGATACTCTGTGAGAAGTCCATAGAGAAGGTCAAAGCGATCTTGAGAAACAGGAATTATTTTTTGCTCATCAGGAATAACCATCATTTCCGCGATCGCTCGTTCTGGTGCTGGAATATCACTTTGTAAGCGAACCTCAATCGATTTCCATGCCCAAAAGTCTGGCGCAAACCTTGCAAAGCGGGTCATCGCATAACTTGGCAACAAGAATAAGATTGGATAGGGCAACTTGTGACCATAGGTATCACGGGCAATATTGAGATTGCTCAAAAGTGGTGGATACTCGCCATAACCACCGATTGTTTTTTCCAAACCACTGATTAACAACACTATTTTTCTGTTTGGAATTAATTCCACTTTTTGCAAAGAATCAGTAATTGTAGCGATTAAATAGTGTAAATCTGGATCGTCAAAATGCAACGAAATCCATTGAAGTTCGTGATTGTCCTTGCTTGACTCTAAGGCTCGAATCGCAAAGTTGCGATCGCGTTCTAAATTAACCTCCACAAAACCCACCGTAAAGCCTTCAGAAAGATCCGCAAAAATCGCGATTTTCTGTAAAGCTTCGGCATTGCGGAGAAGAAAATCTTCTTCAGGGTTGCCCGATGGCGTTAACAGCTCTTTGGAAAGCATCGATTTGCATTACCGTAGGATGGGGATAGTTCCAGCGTCGATCACCGTTGTATTCCAACACCGATGTATTGAAAAGAGTCTGTTGACCAGTCTCATCATTAGCAGCACGCTTAGAGCGATAAGTATTGGCGATCGCCGCATAGTGAAGATCGGGAATTTCGCGCTCAAAACTAAATTGCAATTGCTTGATGGCATAGGCAGCATCATCGGACTCAATCACTTTATGCCCACGCCCGATCGCCGTAATACAAGCTTCGCGCATCATTTGCATCAAATGTCTGACATGACCACCGCTAGCACGGACTACATCTAGTACCACTGTTTCTGAAGCAAAGATTTTGTCAGTCTGCATCCGTCTTTGCAATAACTGGACAAGAGCTTGCAATCCTTTATCATTGAGTGCTAATTCATCGCGATCGCGCTCAAACTCATAAATATTTACCATCGGTACAATCGACGACTGACTAAAATTCTTGCCGATACCAAGTGGTGAATACAAAACTGAAATTGGCACAGTATAAACAACTGTTGCTCGTAATTCTTGTAGCTGAGAAGCATAATCAAAAAATAAACGTTTCGCCACTTGGGGTGGGCAGCGATCAAGATTGTCGAAAATCAATAACAATCCTTTGCAATCTGGACGCTTTTTCTTGAGCTTCTTAGTCGCATCATCAAGCAACAAATTAATCGTAGATTTCAACCGTGAAAAATCTTTTTCTAAGGTATTACGAATGACTGTTTTATCCTTTGCACCACCCTTAATTTGCGAAGTCAGCTTAGCAAGCAGCTTAGCTAAAAAAGGAATCGCAAACGGACTTTCACCACCTAATGTCACCTCTCCTTCTAGAGAAATTGAACTTTCAACAGTCTTTTCTGTCTCTTTAGTAATATCCGCAAACCAATCTTCAGCATCTTTGATAATACCGCGATCTAACTGAATCCCTAATTTGCGTAACTCGTACTCCACATACTGAGCAACCAACATATAAAGATCCGTATATTCCACA
>JBILGV010000037.1:0-39009 GCA_044350865.1 Pseudanabaena sp.
TTCTTCTACAAAACTTTCGACGGTTGTGTTGGGTAAATTTAGCAACCTATCAAGATATAAGTCCATACCTGTCACCAGCTATATTCGTAACTCATTATACATTAATCCCCTCAAACCCAGAAGAGCCGATGATGCTTTGCGTGAATATAAGGCTCAACAGGCTACTGAGAGGGTTTTCGTTTTCTCAAAGACCCTTTGTTTTTTACTTCGAGTGTTTTTCTCAAGTCTGCTAAACGCATTGAGGTGCTGGGCATGATTATGGCGCTTTGTTTACTCGTTTATAATTTAGCGCAGCGACAACTCAGGCTTTCTCTAGCTCTCGCTCAAGATACAATTCCTAACCAATTGGGTAAGCCCACTAATTCCCCGACTTTGCGTTGGGTGTTTCAATGTTTTATGGCTGTTCATTTAGTCTCTTTTCAGGGTGTTACTCAAATTGTTAATTTGTCAGATCTTCGCCTTCGCATTTTAAATTTCTTCTCTCCCGCCTGCCAACGCTACTATCTTCTCCCTGTACCTGTTTCTTAATTATTTTTTACCTTCCATTACGAGCGGAATGTGGGTTTAAAGTTGCATGGTAAGCCTATGAAATATCTAGGTTTGCTGAAGATGCTTTATATTGCCGATCGCATAGCTTTGGAACGCATTGAGCAAACAATTACTGGCGATTGTTATTTCTCAATGGATTATGGTCCCGTTCTGAGTAGTGTGTATGATCTGATTAAAGGAAAGTCTGTTGATGGAGCTTTACCGCTTTGGAAGAAGTTTATTTCTGTCCGTGATGTCAACCACAATGTCTATCTGTTAGCCGATCCTAGCACTGATGATCTTTGTGAAGAAGAAGAGGAAATTATCCAAGAGGTTTACCAAACTTTTGGGCATCTTAATCCTTTTGATGTTGCCGAATGGACGCACGATCTACCTGAATGGAAAGATCCTGATGGTTCGCGTATTCCGATTGTGGTTGATGATGTGCTGAGGTTTATGGGCAAGACTATTGAGGAGATTGCGGCAATAAGGCAAGAAGCGGCAAGAGAGGCTTATTTAGATGAGGTTCTGAGTGCGTAATGACAAGCATCAACGTTAATTTGGGTGATGCTTTTTTGTTGGAGACTCCTCCGAATGATCAACATCTTTATATTGCGATCGCTAAGTTTTGGCGGAATACGATTGCTATTTCTTGAGGTGACATGAGACAATTTGGTATAATTTTATGTAAATTCATTCTATGGCTTAAAACGCTATGATTTTTCAGAAACTTCACGAACAAGTACTAACGCTTCCCGAAGATGATCGTTGGGAATTAATCGATATCTTAATGAAATCCCTGCGGTCAAAACCTCCATTGGTGAACAGATACAAGGGTATTGCATCAAGTTTAGTGGGTATTGCGAAGACGAATGCGCCTGCACCTACGGATGAAGAGGTTAAATCTATTTTAGAAACAAGGCTCTTGCAGAAATAATGAAGGTCTTATTTGATACAAATGTTATACTAGATGCGGTGTTGGCGCGTGTTCCCTTTGTCGAAAATGCTGCGTATCTTTTAGAGGCAGTGGAACTAGGCAGGATTCAAGGGTTTATCTCGGCTACGACTGTTACAGATATTCACTATCTAGTAAAGCGTCATACTAAAAGCACAGAAATAGCGATCGCTACGATCTCGAACTTATTGATTTTAATGGAAATTTGTGCGGTAGATCGTGGGGTAATCCAACAAGCGGTGGATTTGGGTTTGTCTGATTTTGAGGATGCTGTGCAGGTTGCGGCGGCAATGGGGGCAAGTTTAGATGCGATCGTTACTCGTGATGTTGCGGGTTTTGTTGGTTCTCCAGTTCCGATTATGTCGCCTGATGAACTGGTGAAGCAGCTAAGTTAAATCATTGTTGTAAGCTTGTTAAAGGCGATCGCCTCAAATTGACCAGTTATAAATAATTTTGCAATCCCATAGGATAATTTCTTTGAATATTCATTAAATCGGGCTACTCAATATACTAGAATTTTGTTGGTAGATTGAGCATCAGTAACATAGGTTGTAGTGTAAATTATCTAAGATATTGTTTTAAAAAGGGTAAAAATATATGAGTCTGGTGTCTGGGTTCTTAGGTGGTATTTTCGGCGGATTAAGTTCACTTATTAATCCTACGCCTAATGTTAAACCTGCTGATGTTCAACTTTCACAAAAATGGAAGAATGAACTACAAGATCAGCAAAAAGATTTAACTCAAAATTTAGGAGAGAAAGAAGGAGCAAAATTAGGGGAAAAAATTGCTCAAGATCTTGATAAAAAAACTGATGCAAAGAAAAATGACAGTAATACTTCTGATAAAAAAGATGTTGACGAAAAGAAGCCACCAGAAGACCTAAAGAAAAAGCCTCCAGAAGATTCACAATCTGAATCCGAAAAGAAAAAAGAAAAGAAGAAATCTGATAAAAAGAAAAATACAGGGTTATGTCCTGAAGGACAAGACCCGTATCTAGATATGTATAGTAATGCCAGTTTAAAATGTGTGAAATCTGGTACTTGCCCTGATGGATTTGGGTCACATACTGGCTCTGACGGTAAATTTATTTGTCATTCTCCTGGAAGACCTGATCCCTCATGCCCAGGTGATTTTCCTTACAAAAGCGCATTTATGATGCCAGGATTTGCGAACGCTGGATCTTATTGTGGAAAAGATTCAACTGGATATACCAAAGTTTTAGACTCTATAATAACTAAAGTTCAAAATTTTCCTGAGGAAAATACGCCAAATCAATCACCTGAGAGTCAAAAAAATGATTCTAAGGGAGAGAATGAGAAGAGTCCAGAACAACAAAAAAAATCTCAATCTGATAAAGCTAATCAGAAAGGGAAAGAAGAAGGAGAGAAACTTGGTGAGAAAACGGGGAGTAATTTAGAGGTTGAGAGATTACGTCAAATTGATAAACCTCTTCCACCCGCTCCTGTTGAGTTTGATTTAGCAATGGCGGGGGCTGGCGCAGTAAAAGGAGCGATATCTGGTGTAAATAATTTGTTTAGACCAAATATTGTAAGTAAAGTACCAAAAACAATTCCTTCAGCATCTGATTCAATAAGACCAACGTGGAAAACAAGCTCAAATTCTTTTAAAAGTGAAAGTTTAGAAATGACGCACTTTAAAGATCATGGCAAAGATTTTGGTGCTTCCTCACCGAAGGAATATACACAAAAGGCAATCAATTTTCGAGACAAATTTAAAGATAGTGGGTTTGATCTACCAAACAAATTTGATCCTCGCAACGGAGATTTGCGTGTCTACGATCCTAAAACAAATACATTTGCGTCCTATAGACCCGATGGTTCTCCGAAGACCTTCTATAAGCCAGATCCTTCGCAACACCAATATGAATCAAATGCAACATATTGGTGGAAACAGCCTGGAAATTCTACTAACGGGAGTTCAATTATAAAACCACGAAACGACTTAAAACTGCCAGATTTTCCAGAATAAAAATTATTTGTTTTGAGCTTCCTTGTTTACGGAAATGTCTTGTTGGATTTTTTCTATTGTCCAGCCTTCTTCACATTTAGTTTTATAAGTTTGCAGTACAGTTTTATCTGGATGTTTTGCTAATTCCTCTAAATAGACCTGATCAACCCTGATTTTAAAGTCTTGAGACTCACAATAATCCAATCTTAATTTTTGATAGGAGCGATCTAATTGATAAATACTGTATGCAAGATATGCAATCAAAATAATACCACCTGAAACAGTCATAGAAACCCAAATAGAACCCGACTTAGCTTGATTTTTATCTTTTTTTCGATATTTATCTGAAGCAGATGAACTATCAGTAGCCGTAATTTCTTTCTGATCTTCATTTTTCTTGCTTTTTAAACCCCCAAGACTTCTTGTGCGAGTTGTGGTTGTAGATTCACTGGAATTTCTTTTTTTGTTTTTTACATCGTCACTGTTTCCCGTCCCAGGCAATATGCCAGTATTTGTTCCAAGCATAGCAATTGCTAATGAAATCAGCCCAATTTGCATTCCATAAAGTTCACCAAACTCTCTACCTGCCGCTTCACCAACACTGCTTGCTATTTCACTATTATTTGTTTTAGACGCAGCAATACCTCCCGCAACCCCAGAGCAAATAGCTACAGTCCCAAGCCACATAATGAGAAACCAAAATAACCCGAAAGAAAGCTTTTTCATAGCTTATAGTTTGGTGATTTGTACAGTCTAATCTTGAATAAAAACTATACAATAAATCCTTTAATTTTAGATAGTCAATTTAGGCGATCACCTTTTTTAAGCGTCTTACCTACCCCAGTTAAGGTGAATTTAGAGCGATTGAGCAGAAAGAAGCCGAAAGGTAGATAGATGAGGATGTTTAGGGTCATATGTCTTCTTTTTTTGCGGTTTTTTCGCCGCCCGTGGGGACTTAAGAAATCGTTTTAAATTTACTTTAGCCGCCCAAGTTCGTAACATATTGGCAAAAGTCGTCACCGTCATCTCTGAAAAACAAACCCATGCTTCAGACTCAATCGCAACCTCCATCCCTCTAAAAGTAGACTGTACTTCTTCTACCATATAATAGCTAGACAATTCCGCATCAATCTTCTCAGAGCCATGCACTTCTTTAAGAGCCGATTTGACAGTAGAGAGAATGTTAAACGCCACCAACGCCATACAGAAAACAAATAACGCGGCCTTCGGATAACCCAGTGTTTTCAGTTCGCAATTAAAAGTGTCGGTAATAACTTGGAACATCTTTTCAATTTGCCAACGCTCCAGATATAGCTCACTCACAAGTAACGCCGACACCTCGGCTTCAGGCAAATTTGTCAACAGTGTCACTTGCCAATCACCATGACGATTTTGCTTTTCTAGTTGAATAGTAATACGGCGAACACAAAGTCCACTATCAAGTTTCACCTGTTGCTCAAAGATAGTACCACTGTCATTTTTACCTACTTCTTGCCTTGTCGTAAGCTCTGTCCATTTCAAATACAGATGTTCTCTGACGATAAAACAGCTTCCCCGTTCACTAATACCTGTTAAGAAGTCCTTAGTGCAGAAGTTGCGGTCGGCAATCCATGCTTGCCCTGCTTTCACCGTTTCTAGTATTAATGGAAACATCGACCGCTCTTGTGCATGAGCATCTTCCAATGGAAATACATCCACAACCAATTCTCTTTGTGGGTCTAATACCGCTATCGCCTGTCCTGGTAATGCTCCTGCCGACTCTTCCCGCAATACTTTTAATCGATGTTCTGTGCTGCCAATATGGTTCCCATCAACAATCCGAACTTCATATCCTCCTAGGAGCCTCTTATTCCCTTGCTTGAATTCGGTCTTTATTTCCGAAACTTGCTCGCTGCTGTACCTTACCAGTACTTGCGAGAGCTTGGGTTCTAATCCGTTGATCTTCCCGTACATCGCTACTTTTGATACCCCTACTACTTTCTTATACGCTTGATATGCTGCTCCCACCGATGGATACATCCCACACACCACTAAACTCATTAATCCCACGACGTTGGAAAATAATAGTGTTTTTGTGTATTGCTCTTCGGCGGTTTCTTCAAACAGTTTGTCCAGTTGCTCTCTCCCAAAGCTCCTTTCCATTATTGCTCTCACCATCACTGTCAATGGGGGCTGCTCTACAAATTTCTCGAAAATTGCACTAATCATTTTCTATTCTTTCTGTTCGATTATTTGTTGATTATACTGGAACTCTACTTTTTTCATTCCGATTTCACTAAATTAAACCTTAACAGGGGTAGCGTCTTACCTTAATCTTTCGGCGGATGCCAACCCGCTTGTACCCAATAACTCCGAACCTCCAAAGCATCAAAATCACTATCAAGACTCAAAGCCCTCACCGTTGCCCGTCCCGTTGGAGTCTTACCGAGAATACAAATACCATCCTCAGCCCAAGCAAAATGCTCCACCCAAACTTGAGTACGCGGATTGAATAGCACCACAACCTCATCCGTAACTGGATCGATCGCCTCAATCTTGCCAGCTTTATGACTATTGCAAATAGGACAAGCTAACCAAAGATTCGACTCTTCACTGCTGCCACCCTTAGAAACAGGAATGATATGCTCAATCTCTAGACGTGCCATGACTAACTTTTGAGGACTAAGGCAATAACCACATCGGTTCTTAGCCATACTACGAACATTGCGATCAATCTCAACTGAAATATAAGGGCGACTCATGAGACAGCATTCAAGGCAGGGATTAATCCACGCATTACCGCAACCTGCATTGCCTTAGCTTTCCGTACCGAACCATGACGATAAACCTGCATTAACTCATTCAGCTTCTTAACTTCTTGTGCATTAAGCAATCCTTCACTATTTCGAGCTTGTAAATCACTAAAAAGCCTTTGCTGTTGTCCACCCATTTGCAAATTACAAAGAGCCAGAACCTGTTCATCAGGCAAAGTATCTATGGGAATTTCATTAATAGTGCGATCGATCCATTCAATCAGCATTTCCTCAATCCCCTGACGATTGAGCGCAGCAATTTCCTTGACTTTTTTTGCCAAAGGTTCGGGAAGTTCTAAAGCGATCGACTCAGACATATTGCCTCATAGACAACACTAAATTTTGATTGATTAACTATAGTATAACTTGATTAAAAGCCAACTCTGCTGACATCGAGACTGCGATCGCCACAAAACAAACATTGAAAATATTCCATGTATAGAATATAATGAAACTATGAAATGGAATATCATATTCGACCCAGACTTTAAAATCTGGTTTTACCAACAAGAACAAGGACTTCAAGATGAAACATTTGCAATGCTAAGTGTATTGGGATAATTCTGATCGCAGATAAACGGTACAGAAAATATCTGGAAATACTGAAGGAAGAGAACAAATGACCCAATATACAACCCTATCCGAAGAATTAAACAAACTTCCAAGAGAGCGTCAAGAACTTATTGCAGCAAGAGCTTCACAAATCCATCTTGAAGAAATTACGCTGAGGCATCTGCGAGAAAAGCTTGGTTTATCTCAATCAGAACTAGCCGAACGGCTTGAAGTACAGCAGCCAGCCATATCTAAGCTCGAACGTAGACAAAATCTAGAACTCAATACACTTCGAGCCATAGTAAACGCTTTAGGTGGAACCATTGAAATTATCGTCAGAGTACCTAACAAAGAACCGATCCTTCTTAGTGATTATCAAGAATCGTGAAATCTGTTGCTTTTGAGAAATGTCTCACTGATTGCAGCGATCGCTGTTTGATTTGAGATGAGTTGCGATCGCTCTAGGTTTCAAACAATAAAAAAGCACCCATTGGGTGCTTTTTTATTTGAATTAAAATACAAATTAGAAGTTCATTTCCGCAGCTTGAACTTTTTCGACTTGCTTCTTCTTCAGTACTAATAGAATTTGAGTGACGATTACAGAAGCAAAGAATGCTAGTAACCACTGAACTCGGCGAGGATCTTGAAGAACGATTTCGCCATCATGTTGACCAAAACCACCGACATTAGGATTTGTGGTGAGAGGTGTGCCAACCTTAATTTCACTACCTGGTTCCACTAAAAGTTCCGCACCAGCAGGAACCTTCTCAACAGCGATGCTGCCATCGGTAGTTTGGACAGAGATTTCATAACCACCAAAGATACCTTCATCTTCATTCGGAGCGATCGGGCTAATTTGGGTAACTAGACCAGAAACAGAAGAAGTAACTTCGTTGTTATTACTCTTTTCACCTGTGGGATAGATTTGACCACGACCACGGTTGCCGCCAGCGTAGACGGAATATTTCAAGAAGTGAATATTTTTATCTGTTGCAGGATCAGGAGATAGCACAGGGAAAATAATTTCTGAGTTCTCATCTCCAGAGATTGGACCAACTAGAACGATATTTTCTTGAGTATCGCTGTAGGGTTGGTAATAGATATCTTTAGTCTTTTCCTTTAGCTCTTCAGACAAACGCTCTTCAGGCGCGATCTTGAAACCTTCAGGCAAGACAATAACCGCGCCAACATTCAAGCCTGTTTTGCTACCATCAGCAGCTACTTGTTGTTTGGTGTGGTCATAGGGAAGTTTGACCACCGCTTCAAATACGGAGTCGGGAAGAACGGCTTGGGGAAGTTCTAACTCAATTCCCTTTTGGGCGAGGTGACAGTTAGCACAAACAATTTTGCCAGTAGCTTCACGGGGATTTTTGTAAGCTTCTTGAGCAAAATAAGGATAGGCAAAAGCTGACGGTTGGTTAAAGCCCAAAAGTAAGCTCAAACTTGTAAAGACACAGAGGCTAATTCCAACTAGTAGACGATTAGCACGAGACAAAGCTTTTTTCATGTATAAGTGCAAAATATGAATTAAAGACTGATTTAAGGAAATTCCGAGAAAATATTAAGACCACCAAGGTGCTTCATTGGTGCGGAAGTCGGTTTCTGTCCAAGTACTAAACTGCACGACATCATCTTCAACGGTGGCATGGGCAAGGGCGAGAGACAATGGTGCAGGTCCACGCACTACCTTACCTTCGTTGTTATACTGCGAACCATGACAAGGGCAGATAAACTTGTTTTCAGCAGCATTCCAAGGCACAACACAACCAAGGTGTGTACAGACTGCGTTTAAACCGTAGGAGGAGATTTCTTTGTTTTCAGTGACGACAATATATGTGGGGTCGCCCTTGAGTCCTTGAGCAAGTTCGCGATCGCCTGCTTGATGATTTGCCAAAAATGCTGAGGCAATAATATCTTTACCGAGAGCATCTTTAGCAGCAACGCCACCACCAGCACCACCGCGAGAGGGAGGCACAAAATAGGCGAGAAAAGGACCTGCTGCGCCAAGGGTGGTTACGGCCGCAGACCCCCCTAAAATTAGGTTCATAAACTGGCGACGACCCATGCTGGGGACATCGGCGGATGTGGAGGCTTGACTCATAAATTTGACTTAACGTTGAATAACGGTTTAGCTGAGAAATATTACGTTTTATATATCACTTCCTACCATGATATCGATAATCTTTGGACATCGCTCTAGATGTTTTGCAACGAAATGTTAAGCAATGCGATCGCCATAAGGCTTAGGGAGAAAGTATAGAGAGATGATAATTGTCTACCGATAGTTTCTTGACATCATTTCAGGGCTTATTCAAATTTTCATGCTGCTCATATGAATGAAAAATCTACTTCACAGTTATCAAAATATCGGATCTTGGGGTTAGTTGGTCGAGGACAATTTGGCAAAGTTTTATGTGCGCGAATCCGAGAGACAGGAAAGCTCGTCGCTCTTAAAGAGTTGGAAAACAAGCGCTTTCCTACCAGTAAGTTATTAAGGGAACTGAGATTTTTATTGACTTTGCGACATGAGAACATTGTCGGCTGTTCTTCGCTAGTGCATCACCAAAATTATCGTTATTTGGTCATGGAATATTGTGAAGGGGGAACACTACGTGATCTGATGAATTACAACAGAACTTTATCAGTCAAGCAGTGCTTTGATTTGGTAAATGATATTTTGCTTGGTTTAGAACATGCTCATGCCGCCAATGTCATTCATTGTGATATCAAGCCCGAAAATATTTTACTCAAAATTACGAATCAAGGTTGGCAAGCCAAAATTTCTGATTTTGGGATTTCGCGTCTGAGCCAAGAAATTCCCACTGAGGGGACTAGTAATACTGGTTCGCCTGGATATATGGCTCCTGAGCGGTTTTACGGTCAATTCTCGGTTAGCTCAGATATTTATGCGGTCGGCATTATTTTATATGAAGTTTTAGTTGGTAAACGTCCTTTTACGGGAATGCCAATGGATTTGATGAATGCTCATATCAATCAAAGAATCGTGTTCCCTGATACTCTGCCCCGATCGCTACAAGCAATTATCAGTCGTGCTTTAGAAAAATTACCCCAACGCCGATATGCCACAGCCCAAGAGATGCGGCTAGACTTGTTAGCAACAATTCGGACTGAGGACTTTAGTGATACCCAAACAGGGCTTAGCGCCGAATTTTGTACGACGATTTTATTTTCCAAAAAAGCCCCCCATTTTGATCAAAAAGATCTGCCTGAAAAAGTTATTGGCTTAGCCGCTACAGATAAATCTCAGTTTTATAGTGCATCGCGCCTGCATTTATACCGTCATAGTTTACCGTTTGTTCAAAAATCATCAATCGGGAGGGTTGAGGATGAATTTCAACGGGAATTTCAACAGGAATTTGAGATTAAAGCGATCGCTGCTGTGCAGAATACTTTAGTTGTTGTAACTAACCACGCAATCTATCAAGATAATCAGAGTCAGGATAATCACAGTCAAGATAACCAGAGAAAATATAAGCTCCTATATAGATCAGGCAGATCTTTTGAATGGGTGATTTCACCCCATGCTGACTGGTTTGCTATATCAACGGGTAAGCAATTAGAAATTCACATGCTGTATGGTCGCTCCATGCGTCTGGAGTTTACATCGCGGGAATTGAGTTGCATCATTGCTTTCGATTGCCATCATTTAGTGGCGATCGCGAATAAGCCAGAGACTAATGAAAGTCGAGCGATCGTCATTTCGCGGCGCGGCAATATTATGTATCGACTTGCCTTACCGATTCCGATTGATTATGGAGTTGCCACATTTACTAGCGATCGCGTTCTTTTACGCGAAGCGGGTAATCATAAAAATATATACTTGCTTGATTTACAACCCTATCGGTTGGCGCGAATTCCTTTGGAATATGAGGTATTCATAATGGTCGCTACAAGTTGGGGATATGCGATCGCCGCTAAATACAATGAGTATCAAACAATTTTGATTTTGCTAGATTTGAGCGGTCACAATATCAATAATTTGATTATCGATGGTGAAGTTACGGCTATTGAACCAGTTGATATCAGTTTACTGGCGATCGCTATTTCCGAAATTTCGGGTCACAAGCTATATGTCATTAATCTCAAAAAGCTAGAAATTGATCTAGTCTTTTAAACTGATGACTTACGCAAAACTATATTCAAACCCTTACTGCAATGTAGTGGCAATTCATGAATTGCCACTACATTGCACCCTCTAAAGAGATGCGCTTTGCGCGACTCTTTTTTATATAGAGGCAGAAGAACGCTTGCGGCGTGAGGCTTCAGGAGATTGTATTGGGACAAACTCTTTATAGGTTTCCCCTGCATCAGATTTTGCATCTTTAGTTAATTCAGTATTGCCTTCATTAGCGGCTTCAAAGGGTTGGACACGATTTACCTTCAAAATCACGCCATTGGAAACAACATTTGGGGCTGAATTTGGTACTGAATTACTCACAGCGTTACTGACAGAAATAATTTTTGTGTCAGTAGTTGCGATGACTTCAGGACTGACCACTTCAGAGTTGAGCGTAGACTCAGTAATATCTGACTGGGCGCTGACCGATTGGGGGCTGACCGATTGGGGAATATCAGAAGCAGCGATCGCTGTGTCGCCCCTCTCGTTCCCATTCATATCTGCATCAACATAGCCAAATTTACGATCAAAATTCGGGGCATCTACTGAATTTTTTGGCATCAACGCATTAGCCGCTCTTGGCTCTTGCCCCGGTAGAGCCACCTGCACAATCACATTGCGTGGATCTTTAGGTTCGCGATCGATTAGCACTAGGGGCGAAATGCCAATAAGAGAGTAAACATCTTGCTCCTCCTCAGTCATCTCCACGACAATTACCTCTGGTGGTTCAACGACCTTGGGGCGAATCTCACGTTTGTTAGGACGCTCTGGTCTAGTCTCTGAAGTCGCCACAATTGGCTCAGCTTCAAGAGTCTCGACTGGTTCTTCGGTTGCAGAGGTAAGTGCTTCAGTAAATGGCTTCGATGGCGTAATATTCGAGGAAATATTTGGTAAAGAGAGCTTAGTTGGTACGGCGCGTTCGACAATAACTTCACGCTCAATTCGTGGCTCAATTCGTGGCTCGATTCGAGCTTCAGTCCTTGGCTCGATGCGTGGCTCAGTCTTCGGCTCAATCCTTGACTCAACTCTTGCTTCAATCCTCGGCTCAAAGCGCGATCGCACATCGACTGGGGGAGTCTTTTCAACTTCACGCAGATCTCTGGACTCCTTGGGTAAGGCGCGTTTGCCACGACGACGTAAATTACTGCGTTCTTGATAACTGGGATGATTGACCAGATTTGGCTCTAGTCCACCGCCCAACTCAGAATCCCCATCTCCATCCTCATAGTCAGAGGTGAAATCCAGTTGATTTGATTGCTTAGTTTCCCAAGTGCGTGATGTTGAATCTACCAGTTGCCCCACCGAATCACCTGGCAAATGCATCAAGTGACCTAAGCCACCACAGGCGGAACAAGGACGACCAAATAACTCATAAATGCTCTGACCTTGACGCTTACGCGTTAGCTCAACTAGCCCTAGCTCGGTAAGTTGGGCAATTTGAGGACGAGACTTGTCCGATCGCAAAGCTTTATTAAAATGCTCCAGCAATTGCATTTGATCGCGGCGGGTGTCCATATCAATAAAGTCCACCACAATTACCCCGGCAATATTTCGCAAACGGATTTGGCGAGCAATTTCCACGGCGGCTTCGCAGTTCGTCCATAACACCGTCTCGCGGGAGGTCTGAGACTTCGTGAAGGAGCCTGAGTTAACATCAATTACAGTTAGAGCCTCAGTTGGCTCAATGATTATATAGCCGCCACTAGGCAGATCAACTCTGGGTTTCAGGGCTTCACGGATGCCTGCATTTACCCGAAAATATTCCAAAATCGAAGTGCGTTCACGATGATGATCGAGCATTAGACCCGCAGGAATTTTGCCATCAGCCCAACCGAGTAAATGTTGCTTAATCCGACGTAAGCCATCGCTAGTGTCAGTCACAATCCGATTCACATCGTTGGCATACAAGTCACGCAGTACGCGCTGTACGAAATCGCGTTCGCGATCGAGCAAGGTCGGCTGGCGCGTAGTCGCCACATCCTGCTGAATGCCTTCCCACTGACGTTGCAAATTATCGAGATCCTCAATAATCTGCTCCTCAGGCATTCCATCCGCCTCAGTTCTTACCAAGATGCCCATGCCTGCAGGCTTCACCAAAATTGCAAGGGCGCGGAGACGATTGCGCTCTGCTTCACTACGAATTCGGCGTGATAGGTTGACCCCACGCCCAAAAGGTAGCAAGACTACATAGCGCCCTGGCAGAGAAATATTTCCCGTCAAACGGGGACCTTTGTTACCTGTTGGTTCCTTCATCACCTGAACTAACACGCGCTGTTGTGGTACGACCAGATCACTGATCGAACCAGACGATCGCCGCATTTTTAGCGGACCCAAATCAGTAATGTGAATAAAGCCATTGCGATCGCCATCACCAATATTTACAAACGCGGCATCAATACTAGTTAAGACATTTTCGACAACGCCTAAGTACACATCCCCAACTTGGTGAGTTCCTGCGGCGACCACAATTTCTTCAATTTGATCTTCACTAAACACAGCAGCAATTCGATACTGCTCGGCAATAATTATTTGTTTTGGCATTCATTTTCCTCAGAATTTCTTCGATTCAAAAGAGCCAGTCTAAAAAACCTACTTAAAATTAGGCTTCACAACGGAACATACCAATAACGGAAGTAAGAAAAAAATTTCGATCGCAAATGCTTTTTTACCGCTCACCAACTACAGAGCTATGTACCGAAGCTCGTAGCTGACTGCTGTGCCTGCTCTGGCATCACGATAACTAGGCATGTTGCCCAGACATATTGCTTTACTCGGAATGGTTTAGATACCCAAAACTATGTCGCTCTCCTGAGAGAGCAATACTCACTACGATGCAGTATGACTATAGGTGATGGGGGATTGGTGGGTGTTCGTTAAGAGAATAAAGTTATTCCTTAGACTGGCTTCGATTGGCGTTTATCAAAATTAAACTATCTATTAAGTTGCTTACACCATTTGCCTACAGCTAGCTTGTAGGTGAAACAGCGCACTTGATGGTTCAAGTCTATGATTATGGTGAGTAAGCTTGGTGACTTAACTAGATGCACTTGAATTAGATACCAAGAATTAGATACCAAGTGTTACATGCAAAGTGTTATATGCAAAATGCATTTAGCTATCGTCTAATCTTGGCTAGTGTCTAGATTAAGCCTATCGTAGTATTATAGCGCAGGATTGAGCGTTACAATTTCTTAATAGTGTTTTAATATTATCAATAGCTGCATTTAAGGGAAAGCAAGTCATTTCTTAAAATTCATGAATATGAGGGTAAGATTCTGAGTACGCGAGTAGTTATAGTTCGTCACGGCGAAACCAATTTTAATGTCATAAGCAAAATTCAAGGGCGGGGTAATGCCGATCGCCCAGAATTGCAGTCTGTTTTAACCGATAACGGTATACAGCAAGCCAAACTAGCTGGCAAAGCCCTCGCAAATCTAAATATTGATATCGCCTATGCTAGCCCCCTAGTTCGCGCTCAACATACAGCGCGTATAGTTTTGGCTGAGAACTTTAATCCGCCTGAGTTAACTACAACTGATGGGTTATTAGAAATTGATCTCAACGAGTGGGAGTTGATGCTCTCCAGTGATATCAAAGAAAAATTTCCTGAAAAGCATCATAACTGGCAACATCAGCCTGAGCAGTTTCAACTGGGCGATCGCTATCCTATCCGTGATTTATTCACTCAAGCCAAAGCTTTGTGGGTGGATATTTTAGAAAAACATCAAGATAAAACGATCCTACTGGTAGGACATAGTGGGATCAACCGCGCTTTAATTTGCTCAGCGGTCGGTATTCCCATTACTCTCTATCACAATATTCAGCAAGCCAACTGCGCGATCAATGTACTGAATTTTCAAGGGGGTAACATTGCTGATGGCGTACAGCTTGAATCCTTGAATGTCGTCAGTCATCTAGAGCCGATTTCGGGATCGCCAATGCCGTCCTTCCGCAAAAATCATGATGGGTCAAGACTATTGCTAGTGCGTCATGGTGAAACTGAGTGGAACCGTCAAAAACGCTTTCAAGGACAGATCGATGTCCCCCTCAATAATAATGGTCATGCTCAAGCCCGACGCGCCAGTGAGTTTTTAGCCAAAGTCAAAATCGACAAAGCCTTTAGCAGCCCAATGTTGCGTCCAAAAGATACGGCTTTAGAAATTTTGAGTAAGCATGGCAATATCAAACTTGATTTATTTGATGATCTCAAAGAAATTTCCCACGGTTTATGGGAGGGCAAATTTGAGCATGAGATCGAGGCTGAATTTCCAGGGCAGTTAGCCCTATGGCAGTCTCAGCCCGAAACGGTACAAATGCCCGAAGGTGAAAATTTACAGCAAGTTTGGGATCGGGTGGCGATCGTTTGGCAAAAAATTGTCGAGTCAATTCCCGCAGGCGAAACAGCGATCGTGGTCGCCCATGATGCTGTCAACAAAGCGATTTTATGCTTGTTATTTGACTTAACACCCGAAAAATTCTGGATATTCAAGCAGGGAAATGGCGGTGTAAGTGTGATTGATTATCCCCAAGGAGCAACGGGTCGCCCAATTTTGCAATCGGGTAATATCACCACTCACCTATCTGACGGTATCCTCGATCGCACTGCCGCAGGTGCTTTATAAGAGAAAAGTTTAAAAGTGCCGCGAAGCGGCACTTTTAAACTTTTCTCTGGGTTTGATATCAGCGCTTTGCGCTGTAAGATAGACGCATTTTCTGCTAATTTGGTGTAAAGGATTTATTTTGGCATTTTGTTTTAGTAATCGGAGTTAAAAAAATGACTATTCTCTTTCAACTTTTATTAGCGGCTTTTGTGCTTTTTTCTTTCGTATTGGTAGTTGGCGTTCCCGTTGCCTACGCATCTCCTAGCTCTTGGAATCAATCAAAGCCCCTTTTATTCTTGGGATCTGTAATTTGGTTAGCATTTGTTATCGTCATCGGTATTTTGAATGCGTTTGTCGCCTAACTAATGTTTTAAAAGGGCGCAAAGCGCCCTTTTAAAACTATTTTTTTAATTCTGTTTTTAATAATTAACCTTATGACTGTTTTTTCAGGTAGCTTTACCAATACCGATAGTTTGCGCTTTGCGATCGTGGTTGCTCGATTTAATGATTTGATCGTTGGTAAACTGCTCCAAGGTTGTCAAGATGCATTACTGCGACATGGGGTTGATGTTTCGGAAAGTGGTAGTCAGGTTGATTATGTTTGGGTGCCTGGTAGCCTCGAAATATCGATGGTCGCCAAGGAGTTAGCCGTTTCAGGTAGTTACGATGCAATTATTTGTTTGGGTGCAGTCATTCGCGGTGATACGCCCCATTTTGACTATGTGTCCAATGAAGTCTCCAAGGGTGTCGCCGCCGCTTCCTTCCAAACAGGTGTACCGATTATTTTTGGAGTACTGACTACTGACACGATGCAACAAGCTCTAGAACGTGCTGGCATTAAGAGTAATAAAGGTTGGGAATTTGGCATGGGTGCGATCGAAATGGCAAATCTCATGCGTCAACTTCGGAATAAGTCTTCATGACAATCATCAACGTGATCGAGATCGCCCCTAATCTCAATCACAAAGCGATCGCCTTAGAGAAATCAATGTAGATTTTAATGCCAACGCGATCAATATGTTCTTTGAGCTTGGGTTCAGCAATCGCTTCGTAATGCACCACATCGAAAAAATAGGGTAATGGCTTCTCTTCATTGAGACAATCGGCAAATCGCGCTGTGACTTCATAGGTAATGCGATCGCCTTTTATCGCCAAATCCACATCTGAGCCTGTTTTACAATTGCCTTTTGCGCGTGAGCCAAACAAGATTACTTCGGCAATTTCAGGAAATTCTCGAATGGCTTCGTTGATATAAACAAAATCCCGCTCAATTAATCCATATTTCATAGAGTTGCTATTTTACTCTTGAAATAGTCATAAACTTCCGCGAGAAGTTGAAAATATCTACCTCTAATTTTTGTTTCGACAGCGATCGCGGTTTCTTCGTTGTAGGTATGTGATGTCAGGTTGCGATCTTGCAGTGCATCGATCCAATCATGTCCATTGCTGATTAGTCCCGACTGAAAGGCTTGTTTAATCGCTTCTCTAGGAGTTTTGGCAATCAAGCCTTCTGTTTCTTCATAGTCCTTGAGTAGTTTCCAAGCGAGTTCAAAGGTCATCTCAAAAAATTGAATTAATCCTGCTCTTTCTAAAATGGAAAGTGGTTCTGTTTTGAGGGAGTCCTGCAATAAAAGAAATGCCCTCTCAAAATTAGAAAATCGCTGTATCCATCTAATATCTTCTTCTATCATAATTTTTGCCTTAGTATCTTTGCTTGAGCTAGCATCTGGCGGTATGGCAAGTAAGCTGACCGATTTATCTTCAATAACTGTACAGTCACGCGACCAATCGAGGTCAATGGATAAATTACACCATTAGATTCTTCAATTTGAAAATTCTCTTGCCATCGATCTTGTCTGGGATTATAAAGTCTAATAACATCGCCTGTTTCTGAATCGATAGAAGCAATATCACTACCCTTAGCTTGATTGCATAGTGAACAAGATAAAGCTAGATTTTCCTCTGTGGTTTTGCCTCCATGTTTTTCAGCAATTACATGATCTACTTGATGGGAAGCTAAAGTCAAACTTTCGGGAATTAGGCAATATTCACAACAGTTTTGAGCGCGATCGCTGACCAATTTCCTAAGTTTAGCGGATATATAGCTCTTACTCATTGACTCTGTTGGATCTTAATCAGGGCTTGAGTTTTGGCAAGACGCACCAGATGCTCGATAAATTCATAATGCTGCCATAATAAGCGATCGCTTTCATTAAAACCTTGGGTACGATTTTTTTCTAATAGATTATCAATTTCCTGCTGGGCATCTGGTGCAAGGCGTAAATTTAGGACTTCTTGAGGGGATGGCAGTTTGGCTAAAAATTGCAAAATTTCTGTCAATCCAGAAAAGCCATTATTGGGATTAGCATTCATTTCTCTCAATCCTAGCACCAGTATTTGCGGCAGGTTGTCCTGCACAGTGGTGGCGATATCGTCTGGTATGTCTAGGGTGATTTGCATGATTTTAGTGATTGCTTGTTAATGAATATGATAGTTTGTTAACAATTTTCAAGAAAGTTCAAAGGTCATCTCAAAAAATTGAATTAATCTTGCTCTTTCTAAAATGGAAAGCGGTTCTGTTTTGAGTGAGTCCTGCAATAAAAGGAATGCTCTCTCAAAGTTAGAAAACCTCTGTATCCATCGTATGTCTTCTTCTATCATTGTCTTATCCTTATATCAAATTAATCTTCAGCTTGTTCGATGAGTAGAGATATTAAATTTCGTGCGTCTAACATCGTCAATTCCTTGACATTGTTTTTGTCAATCACATCATTTAAAGAAATCTCAAGTCTTTCCAATAGAGAATTTATATAAGCAATTTGTTTAATACTTGCAGGTCTTTTAGCTAATCCAGAATCAGGATTTGATATATGTTCTGGCAATCCCTCTTTTGACCAGTTTTTTAAAATTCCTGCTGTATACTTAACGTAATCTTCAATTTTTCTACTTACAGCGATATCTATCGCTAATTTAATCCAATCAGGTTCGTATATTTCTATGAGGTTGTGGATGGCTGTGTTATCTCTATCTGATATATTTTTTTTGCCTAGAGATGATGCCCAATACTGCTTAATTTCGCCTAGTTTTTCACGACGTTTTTGTAGCGAATCTAAATACTTAGCTCGAATATTTTGAGACCATTCTTCCTTATTTAAACCACCTGTAAAGTCTTTTATTAATTTTGCAGATTTACCAGAGTTACATTCCTCACAACTTGTTACTAAGTTCTCAAATATATCAGTTCCTCCTTGAGCTACTGGAGTAAGATGATCTACGACTAGTTTTATTGCTGGTGGAGTACGTCCACAGTATTGACAAACATGGTTATCTCTCTGAAAAACATCAAAACGTATTGAAGGCGAAATTTTACGAACACTTTCAAGCTCAAGCATACTTATTTGAATGGCAGAGTTACTGAGAAATTGTCCATCTGGATTTTTCAGTAGTAACTTTAAATTAGTCAGTCTTTTTACATAGCTTTTTTGAGTGACAACGCCTGCACGTTCACAAATTTCTTCCCAAGTTGGATTTTCACTACTTTCAATAACTTCCATAAATGCTTTTAAAAACATTTTTTCTCTTCTTGAGAGCTTAGAAATAGCCCATACAGAATATTCAGGTTTACAATATTGCTCTTTAAGGTTATTAAATTCATCTATAACAGCTTGACGGCGTATTTTTTCAGCTTTGAGTTTCTGTTCTTCCTGAACTTTTTTACACTGATTGCAATTACACCATCCTTTAGCTTGATGTCCACAACCAATACAAATTTTGTCGTCTGTGTTTCTAGCCGAACGATTTTTATAAACCAAATCAATTAAACAATTAGGACATTTTTCATTGATAGCATGAGGGAATACAAAACCGTAAATGCTACTAGACGTAAAAAGACCACCAAATTTCTCTTGAATACATTTTATCGTTATATTACTCTCCCAGTAAAATTCATTGAGTTCCATAAGTTGTTCTTCTGACAACCCAATATTAGCTGCATTACTTTTGATTTTATTAATACAATCTTGAGACTTTTGAAAAGATCTATCCCTAAAATCAATTAATAATTTTACCCTATTATAATTTGATGAAATTTTTTTACTAGTCGAATCAATTTGAAATGCTTTAGAAAAAAACGTCAAAGATTCTTTAAGCATTCTCTTGCTTTCACAAATAAGCCCCAAATTATTAAGGACTGATGTATTATTTGGCTGTTTAGATAATAACTCTAAGTAGATAGTTAGAGCCTTGTCTTGATTACCTAGATAATTAGAGCTATACGCATAATCAAATAGACCTTGAGAACGGTCAGAAGCTTCTATGATTTTCGCATTAATTTCTGCAATAGCTTTATATGATTTAGTCTCAAAAAGAAGCTTTCGATAAAAATTATTATAAAATGGAACTAAGGATTTAATTATTAATTCTTTCTCTTTACATTTATCTAGTGCTTCTAGAACAATTTCCTGTATGAATGATGATGTATTTAGAATGTCATCATTAAATCTACTCTCTGCTTTATTATATAGCTTGTCTGCAAATATTTTTAATATATATTCGTCACTATTACGATTAGAAATAGAACAATTTAAATAATAATATATAGCTTGTGAAAAGTTCACGTTTACAGTCTCTTGAGCTATTTCGTAACCTAAGTTAGGTGGGAAATTCAATAATTTTGCTGACAGTAAAAGTAGTGAATTTTGTGGCTGAGGAAAAAATTGAAGTAGATCTTGCTGTTTTTCTTTACAGCAATGTTTGTGGCTTATATATAAAAGTAACCCTATAGTTTTTTGATCTACTAAATCAGTATCATCCTTAAGAAGAATCAAAGTTTCACATATATCAGTGGTAACATCAAACTCTTGATATATAAAGTTATGGTTGTCACCAAAATCTTCAATTAAACAATCTAAACTAATATTCGATCCTAAATATAAATTTGCACCAGATTTAAAATCATCGATTGCTTGTTTTAGGCTGTTTTGATTCAGATTAATATAAACTTTTCGGAAATAATAACGAATTAAGGAGACAATACTTTTATTGTCTATACTTTCCGCAGCAGATATCAACCATTCTTGTAGCTTTCCTTGTTTGAATAATAAATCATCTTTAATTCTAGCTATGAAATTTTCCGCCTTAATTGAAATACCATCCAAATATTGAAAAGCTTCATCATATTTTTTTTGATACACTAAAGCCTGAAATATGTGCCATCTGGCTCTTTGATCAGATTCTTCTGTTCCTAGCAACGGAGACAATAAAATAATTGCCTTCTCATACTCTTTCTTTCCATATAGGAGTGTGGTGGCTAAATCAAAACGAACTATAAAATTATCTGGGTGGTACTGAAAAGCTTGATTCAATATATTAACTCTATTATTGAAATCATTAACTTCATGCAGATCATCAAGTAATAGATAAGCTTCAACAGGACAGTCTCCTATCGTAATAGCTTTCAAAAGATAAGATTTCATTATTTCTTTACTAGCAGCATCAATCTGATGACAATAGCGATCAGCACCCTCAGCTAATGCTAGACGATAATATGTGTCCGCAGATGGATTAATGCTATGTGCGGATCTTAAAGCCGTTTTCATTGCATCCCAGTTTTCTAAGTGCCAATGAATATCAGCTTCTAGTTCATAATCTAAATTTGTAGGGTTTTCAATTTGCCATAAAAAATCTAAAGCATTCTCGTATTGACAAAGCCTAAACCAACAATAAGCCAACAGACTAAGCTTTGTGTCATCTGGTTCTACTTGAAACTCCATCTGAAGTTCATCTATAACTTCGGCATATTTTCCTTGTTCCAATAGATCTTGATAATTCATTTCCTTATTTTACTTCAATGATTTACTTGAAACTTATGCATAAATGTGCTAGAAGTCTCATTTTATGGGAGAGGCGATCGCAATATCGTCATAGCTCAGCAAGTCCATCCAACTCTGTAATAGCAAATTCTTCTTGGATTTGAGCAATTTCAGCTTGAATATGTGGGTCTTGAGCCATCGCCGCTAATTCATTTTGTTGTCGGATTTGATGAGCGATATGTTCTAACAGCCAAAGTTGATCCGTTAGAGTTAGAACTGCAATGGAATTAGCGATCGCTTGAACTGTAGGTGATTTTTTGGTGACTAACATAATCAGATAAAACCTCTATACATTAACCAAACTCTTTTGTTTTTCAGAATATTCACGGCGATCGTCCAAATTCCCCTCAGCGATCGCATACAAATCCGCAGCGATCGGATCGTACTTACAATAGCAAATCACCACCAAATCGTATTCAGACGAATCCGACTTACTCTCAAAAACATCAACGCGATCGACAATCCAATCCGCATCACGAGAATGGGTTTTACCCTCCTCACCATGAATCACAGGATCAACAGCATCCGCAACTCGCACAAATACCGTTGGGCGATCGCCAACCTGTGGAATCGGGGCGTTAGAATTATCAAAATTTTCACAAAGAATATCAGTCAAAGAGTTGCTATGAGCAAACTTGCGCTTATCCCAATCATGTCCCCAACCAGCCCGATAGATAATATATTTACTCATTTTCTTTCTCTCCGTAACTAGGAAATTCTGTATCACCTTCAAACACACAATCCACCTTTAAAATCGGTCGATCAGTCCTCAAAACAATATCTTTGAGATTCCACTCATATTTTTTACCCATTTTTATACAATCATCGGGACTTACAGCGCCATGCCTTGAAGTTTTGCCTTTATCTTTATTGTCTGCCACAATTTATGAAATATTTTAGATTGTAAATAAATCATAACTCATTTTTAGCTGCAACCTGCAACCTAACTCGATCGCAATTCTAATCCCAACACCTGAGTATGTTCACCCCGCGCTTGAGTTACACCGATCGTGCGCTCTGAAGCTTCGATCATCGGGCGGCGAAGGCTGACGACAATGAACTGGGCGAGATTGGCTTGCTTACGAACCATTTTGGAGAGGCGTTCCACATTCGAGCCATCAAGGAACATATCGACCTCATCAAAGGCGTAGAAGGGTGAAGGGCGATAGCGTTGGAGCGCGAAGATAAAACTGAGTGCGGTGAGGGACTTTTCGCCTCCAGACATCGATGAGAGATTCTGGACTTGTTTGCCTTTAGGATGAGCAACTAGGGTCAAACCGCCACTTAGAGGTGCATTAGGATTCTCTAATTGCAAATAGCCGTCACCATCGGAGAGTTCGGTGAAGATTTCTTTGAAATGTCCGTTGACAGCATCGAAGGCTTGCATAAAGGCACGTTGACGTAGAGTCGTGAAGTTCTCAATTCTAATTAATAGTTCAGTGCGCTCTTGGTTGAGGGTTTCCAGACGGCTACTGAGTTCTTCGAGACGTTGCGATGTTGCTTCGTACTCAGCGATCGCCATCATGTTGACGGGTTCCATTGACTGAATACGCTTGAGCAGACGGCGTTGCTCTAGTTGCAACTGTTCCAGTGTCATGCTTTCGGGAACTTCAGGGACAATATCAGGAAGTTCAATTTGATTGAGTTGTTCGGTAAGTTGAGCGATTTGCTGTTCGAGTTCAGTTTGACGTTCGCGATTTTTTTGTAACTGCCATTCCTGTTGCTGATGCTGTTGCTGTTGAGTCCGCAGCGATCGCTCGGCAGCGTCACGTTCTTGTTTTGCCGCGCCGATGGTTTGTTCGAGAACTTCTAAGCGCGATTGATAGGAGGCGATCGCCGCTTCGGCTTGTTTGATTTGATGCTGAATTTGCGATGTGCTGTTGATTAATTCCGCTTGAGTACCGCGAAGTTCTTGAAGGCGAGTTTGGCGCTGCGCCATCTTCTCCAAGGCGAGTTTATGTTGATTTTCTAATTCGCCCAATTGTTGTTTAGCAGTACGCAATTCAATTTCGGCGGTATTTAATAACGCTTCTTGACCTTGCAAAGCATCTTGAGCTTGCTGCCAACGGGTATGGGTTCCTGATTTTTCTAGTTCCGCTAATTCGGCACGTTTGACATACAGTTTTGCTTCCAATTCGGCAATATTGCCATCAAGGTTATTCAGTTGCGATCGCCCAATTTCGATAGCGGCGCGGGTTTGTTGAATTTGATCTTGCAAACGATTGCGATCGCGGCTGTTGCGTTCGATTTGTTCGTAGATGCGATCGCGCTTGAGTTGAGATTCGCGCTGGGTGGTTCTTGCAGCTTGCAACTGTTCTTCAAATTTAGCAATTCCTGTCAGCGCACCACGCAAGCGTTGATTCAATCGCGCCAACATTTGATCGATTTCTAAGAGGCGATCGCGTAGTTGTTTGGTTTCCGAAGATTCGGCAGGTTTAGCATTACCAAAATGTAGGCTCGAATGTAATGGAGCGCTACCGCCTGTCATTGCGCCTGATGTTTCCAGAATCTCGCCTTCTAGTGTCACCATCCGATATTTACCAATATGGAATCGCGCTTGATTGAGATTCTCAAACACGAGAGTATTGCCAAATACGAAGGAAAATACATCCTGATATTGGGCTTCGTAAGTAACGAGATTAAAGGCATAGTCGATCGCCCCTAATTTCTGAGCTTCAGTGCGTGAAGGGAATCGAGCCGCTTGTAATTTATTCAAGGGTAAGAAGGTGGCGCGTCCTGCTCGCTCGCGTTTGAGTAAAGCGATCGCCTCCGATGCAACTTCATCGCTCTCGACTACTAGATTCCCCAAACGTCCACCTGCACAAATTTCAAGGGCTAATTGATAGCGAGGTTCCACTAGTCCTAATTGGGCGACGAGTCCATAAACGCCCGACATATCTGCTTCGATGATTACCTGAGAAGCTTTAGTACCTTGGACTTCGCGGCTTGCCTGTACTTGCGCTTCCAATTTGTCGAGTTGGCGTGATTTAACCCGTTGCTCTTGATTGAGGCGATCGACAGTTTCATTCTGAAGTTGTACCTCTAATTGCGCTTCCGCCAGATTTTTGGCTAAAGTTTGCACTAGAGCTTCCGCACAACTTACTTCTGCTTCTTGCAAACGCAAAGCATCTTCCATTGACTGATTAGACAACATATCAACGGCATAGCGTCCTTCACCCGCCAGAATTTCTTTGAGTTCCTTTTCTTGCGCCTCTAATTGGATCGAGCGCTGATTGAGGACTTCCTTAATTCGAGTTTGCTCTTGCTTTTGAGGATCTAATTCCGCTTGAGCGCTATCCACATCTTGCCGTAATTGGGTTTGTTGACGCACCCATTCAGACGAAGCCGAGGCGATCGCTTGGACTTCCTTGCGATATTGCGAAACAATCGAAGATTGTTGATCGCGAGATTTTTCCGCAGTAGTTCCCGCTTCTTCTTTAAACTGTCTTTGCGATTCTAGTTGTTCCGATTCGCGCAGGAGTTGATCAATTTCCTCTTGGGTACTGACAATATGATTTTGATTGTTTTGATAAGAACTAGTTAGTGACTGCTGCTGGCGCTGTAAACCGCGCAATTCGGCTTGCTGTCCCGATAAGTTACTCGAAACCGAGAGATATTCTTCTTCACCAAGAGTATGGACGCGATCGCTAAGTTCATTAAGCTGTACCGTACCCGTCTCGATTACCTGCGAGAGTTCGGTTAATGATTTCTCGATATTGTCGCATTGCTGGCGATTATTGACTAATTCAACATTACGCAGCGATTGTTGATAAGTAAGATCCCGCTTTTGCAGCACCGCTTCCGAGGCTTCCATGCGTTCGTATTCCAACCGCAGCGCCTTATATTTCTCCGCCTTAACGCGATCGCCCTTTAGTTTTTCCTTATTCGCAATCAGTTCTTGCTCAACAATCCGAAAACGCTCTTCTTGCGCCTTCACATCATCTAATTTATCTTTAGCTGTGGCAATCTTGCGATCGAACTCGCCCACACCCGCCAACTCATCAATAATTTCTCGCCGCTCCCGCGAATTCATGGAGATAATGCCCGTGACATCCCCTTGCAATACGACGTTATAGCCTTCTGGATAAATACGGAACTTGGCTAATTGTTCATGCAATTCGCTCAAATTACAAGGCGTTCCATTAATGTAATAAGTAGATGTATAAGTCCCCTGCGTAGTCACGCGCAACTTTCGCATCACTGTCCATTCGCCAATTGTCTGTCCCTCCGATGTGGGAATTTCCACCCCTTCACTTTGCATCGCTGCCATTTCTGCCTCTTCAAGGGCAAAAGTCACCGTAACGATCGCCTCGACCATCCGTCCCTTTTTGCTATGGGCTTGGTTAACTAAATCTGGCAAGCGATCGGCGCGCATCCCCTTTGAGCCAGCCAGCCCCAGCGCAAATAGCAATGCATCTAAAATATTCGACTTACCCGAACCATTGGGACCTGAAACCACGGTAAACCCTTGTAATAATGGGATTGACACCGTTGAGCCAAAGGATTTAAATCTGGTTAGTTCGACATTTTTAATGTACATATTCGATATACGCAGTAGTATGTCAAATTTTGACAGCACGAAAGTGCAAATACGTTATCACATCTTGTCAAAAATGGTATAGATATCGTTAATATTTTTTGTGATAATTACGCGATCACATGACATTCGCAAACCTGTCTAGTCATAATTGTCGCAGGTAGTTAGACTCGTGAACTTTAGTGAGCTAAGAACTGTTCGATCGCCTGAGTAATTTTTTCAGCAATTATCTTAACTTGTGGTTTTTCTAAAATGCTATTATGGCTACCAGAAATTGTATAGATATCCAATACACCTTTAACCAGCTTTCTCCATTTTGCTTCAGGAAAATCTATTTTAAAGTCTGGATAACTATGTTCGGCTCTAAAAAAAATTACCCGTCCTAAATACGGCTTCGGTATATATACATCTTCAATCACAAGCAGTGGTTTAGGAATGTTAATTTTTGGAAACCATCTAGAAATGATAGGACGAAACTTAACTTTGATTCGGATGTTGATTCTATTGATCACTTCTACTAAGCCGAGCCGCCAAATGTAGTCAATAAGCATCCGCAATCGGTTCATTATTCTTTGTAAGAATGGATAATAAGAGATATCAGATGTTATTAAATCAGTATCAAACATGACCAATAGTTCTACTCTTTGATTCTGATCTGTCAATTGTTGTGCCATTTCATAGGCGATCGTGCCACCACGAGATAAACCCATCAGGAAGTATGGACCTTCTGGTTGAAGCGATCGTATTTCTTGAATATAGTGAGATGCCAAATCTTGTATTTTTGGCAAAGAAATGGGATTAACCGTATCTCCCATGCCATAATGCAAACCATAAACAGGTTGATCGATTCCTAAGTAATGAGATAAATCCTTATACTTAAGCCAATGAATACCAAATAGAATGGGACGAGAACCTCTAGATTGAATAGGAACGAGAGAGTACCAAGGAAGAATGTTGGCTTCAGATTTTAAAATGTTAGCTAACTTCTCAATAGTTGGAGCCTGAAATATCGCCGATACGGGCATATTGGTATAAAAATCTACAGCTATTTCAGATAATATCCTTCCAGCCAAGAGAGAACTTCCGCCTAGTTCAAAAAAGTTGTCATGAATACCGATAGACTTACATTTTAAAGTTTTTTTCCATATTTGAGCAAGCTTTTTTTCTATCCGATCGCGAGGTGCAACAAATTCGCCAGACACATCTTCGGTTATGTAGCGATCTGTATTTGTAGTAGCTTGGATCTCACCTGCTTGTAACTCCTGCTGATTTACGGAGTGATCGCCATCTTTTTCTGACTTCTCTGAAACAGAACCAATCCAATATGATTGACGTTCAAAAGGATAAGTAGGCAATGAGATGGGATAGCAGTTTTTATAGTTACCGACTTTAGCCCAATTGACTTTATTTCCCATAAGCCAAAATTTAATTATATTTGACAATAAAGACTGCAAATTATCTTCATTTAAGTCATGAGTTATGTTATCTACATTATTCAAATCTAGGCTTACATCTAGTTTGTTTTTCTCATAACATCTAATTTGATTCGCATTTATATCTAGTTGAATATAATTAGTATCTATCAACTGATTATATAATTCTCCAAAATTGTTAGCATCGACGTTAAATTCTTGCTGCCACTGCTCTCTAGAAATTACTTGATTTACTTTAATAACATGACCAGTTATAGGTGAAATCATGGAAATTTTTGCGGGTCGAATATCTAAATCTAACTCTTCTAAAGTAGTCTTTTTAAGAATCAAAGAAACTGCCTCTTCTATGCTCAAGATTCCAGAAATAGTTGCAGAAACATATCTACCCGTACCCTTGCCTGTAGTAATTACAGGTTCAATCGCAAAATACCTCCATAATTGAGCGATCGCATATTCACAAACAAAATTAATAAGCTCATAATGGGATATCTCTTCAAAATTATCTTGCTCAATAAGCTCCAAAAAACTTTTTTTAAAATAAGAAGCCAAAATTAATTCACACTCATGTAGAGGTGGATAAATATGGGCTTGGTTATGATAAAAAGATTTTATAAGGGACTTGATATGATCGGTCTTTCCAGTACAAATAAAACAAATTGGTGCTGGTTTACGCCGATTAAGCTGACTGTTTAGAACATTCACTAATGATTCTTTGTTGATAAAAGCATTTAGTTGTTCGCTCAATTGTTCTTTAGATTGAGTAATGATCGCTAGACGATGCTTAAAATGCGATCGCCGCGTATTTGCCGTAAAACAAATCTCATCTAAGGAAGCCGTAGACTGTTCTTGTAGAAAATCTTGATAGCGGATGGCTAACTCTTGTAAAGCTGTTGCAGTCTTGGCGGTTAGGGTTAAAACTTTTAACGGCAAACTACTCTTAGATCTAGATTTTGATTTAGTTTGAGATGGATACTCCTCCAATACTACATGAGCGTTAGTTCCCCCAAAGCCAAAAGCACTAACTCCAGCCCGAAGTGGATACATATCGTCTGGCAGATTTTCTAATCTTTCTTGAACCTTTAGCCCCAGTTTTTTAAAAGGGATCGAAGGATTTGGTTCTTGAAAATGTAGGTTAGGTGGTATCTGACGGTGATAGAGAGAAAGGGCGGTCTTAATCAAACCCGCTATTCCCGAAGCAGCTTCAGTATGCCCAATATTTGTTTTCACACAGCCAACCCGACAGGGATTATCTGTAGTTCGATCTTTGCCGACCACTGTACCTAATGCCTTCATTTCTAGGGCATCTCCAATCAATGTTGCGGTTCCGTGAGCTTCAATATAATTAATAGAATTGGGGTTAATATTCGCTTGTTGATAAACTTTTTTTAATAGGTCAATCTGAGCTTGCATATTGGGAGCAGTCAAGCCATTACCTCTACCATTATGATTAATACCACTCCCTCGAATTACGGCATAAATGCGATCGCCATCCGCTTCAGCTTGTGATAGTAATTTCAAAACTACGACTCCCACCCCTTCACCACGAACATATCCATTAGCTTTCGCATCAAAGGATTTGCAACGTCCCTCTGGAGAAAGCATCCCCGCATTGGCAAATCTGGTGGTTAACTCAGGGGAAAGTATTAAACTTGAACCTCCTACTAGAGCTAAGGAGTTTTGGCTACTCCATAAATTCTGGCAAGCATAATCGATAGCTACTAAAGAAGAAGAACAAGTTGTATTAATAGCAAGACTATAGCCACATAAATCGAAATAATAAGAAATTCGATTCGCTGACATGGCATGATCATTTCCAGTGGTGACATGGAGATTGGGCTTAGGGATATTTTGAAGTAACAAATGATGGTAATCACTGGAGGAAATACCAACAAATACGTCCGTGTTCGATCCGACTAACTTTTCAGGAATTTGTCCTGCATCTTCCAATGCTTCCCATGCCACTTCTAATAAAAGTCGCTGCTGAGGATCGATCGCTACTAATTCTTCAGGAAGAACCCTAAAAAATTCGGCATCGAATTGATCTAACTCCCCTAAAAAGCCGCCCAATCCAGTTAAACCGAGTCTGTCATGTCGATTCTTACAAACCTCAGTGATGGCATCAACACCTCCACACAACTTATTCCAGAATTCATAAAGATTTCGAGATTGCGGAAAACGGCATCCCATTCCAATAATTGCGATCGACTCTTTGCTCATTTTTAAATTAAATTTGTCCCTTACTATATACTATTATCAAGATCTAAATATTTGCTTATATTTCTTGAGTAACTTATAAGAAAAGTTTAAATATTTGCAGTATGAAATTTTCGATAAATTTTTCAACGAAAGTATAAGAAAAGTTATGAATTATTAAGCTGATGTGCATTAAACCTGCATTAAATTAGGTGTGAAGACATTCTAAGCATAATAGCTAAGGTTGACAAATTATATTTATCTCCCCTATCATCGCTATAGTTGCGAAGACTAAAAGCATACAAAGACTGAATCGCTAAATCATCAAAGACTAAAGTTGAGATTCTATTATAAATGTGTCTCGGCTATTTTATTTATATGTTTATTCTTTTCAGTATCAATATTGATTATTAGGTGATATTACGACCTAGTAATTGTATTATATGCGACTTTATAGCAACTCTATCTGTCAGACATTAAAAACAAAGGAAACTAGTTTGTATGAGTTTGATCTCGATTAATGATACCTCCAAGGCTGGTAATTTTGATTTACTAGCTACTCAAGCTACCAGCCTGCCTGGTTTAACAAATAATTCAGATAAGCCTATCACGATTGAAATTAAGGCATCTGGTCAATGGTCTTTGCTTAGCCCAAATTTTGCAACATCTGATCCAAATTTAACTCCGTATAAAATTGCCGTTGATGCCGATGGTTATCCTGCTCCCGCAAAGGCATCACAATATGTTTTGAAATATCCTAAGTTGAATCCTGGGGTGTTGGTAGGGGAAATTAAGAATGCCCAAGGTGAGACAAAACATCTTGTTAGTGGCAAACAACAGAGTTTTGAGCTTCAACCAAATGAGACGGTATCATTTAGTATAAATGATTCTCCTCAGTATTTCGGAGATAATTTTGGCAAAGTGACGATTGGGTATTCGGTTGTTCCTAAAGTAGAGCCTAATAAGGAATCTCAACCCATCATTGACCTTTACAATACTGGTGTTGACAATAGCCGTAATGCCTTGGGTGACAGCGTTATCGATCCTCATTACACATTAACAAGTTCTCCTTCTGGAACGGTAACACCTGCTGTTACCACACCTAGCAGCAGCATTGCAGGAACATGGGTTGCTAATTCAACTACTTCTAGATGGATTGGACCTAATACTGCTTCTGCTGTTGGACCAATTGGTGACTACACCTATAAAACAACTTTCACATTGCCCGGTTTCTCGGCAGCTTCAATTGTTGGTACACTTTCTGTAGATGATCAAATCACTGACATTTTGATCAATGGTGTTTCGGCAGGTAATACAGTTCCTTTCGGTTCTTGGACTACTGTTAGCAAGTTCACCATCTCTAGTGGCTTTGTCGTTGGACTCAATACCATAGAATTTAAACTCCACACCGTTGGTGGTCCTACAGGGCTTCGGGTAGATAGTATTGCTGGAACTTATACACCATCTCTTTTGAAGGCGACTATCTATCAACATGGTGACTTCCAAGGTATTAGCAAGGATGTACCCATTGGATTCTATGCGGTATCAGAACTCGGTTTTCCCAACGATGCGCTAAGCTCCTTGAAAGTGCCACAAGGACTCAAGGTTACTCTGTACGAACACAATATTGGTACTGGTCGCAGCAAGGTTTTTACTGCGGATGCTGCTTGGGTTGGCGATGATTTTAACGATGTTACCTCTAACATCAAGGTTGAGTTGTTGATATCCCCTTTAAAGGCAACTATTTATGAGCATGGTGACTTCCAAGGTATTAGCAAGGAAGTGCCCATTGGAAGCTATGGGGTATCAGAGATCGGTTTTCCAAACGATGTGCTGAGTTCTTTGAAAGTGCCACAAGGATTAAAGGTTACTCTGTATGAACACGGCATTGATCAGGGTCGCAGCAAGGTTTTTACTGCGGATGCTGCTTGGGTTGGTGACGACTTTAACGATACTACCTCTGCAATCAAAGTTGAGTTGTTCACAGCGCCTGTTTTGTCCACAGGTGTCAAGATCAAACTGAAATCATGGAAGGGTGATTACCTGCACCGTCCTGACACCGATCAAGGTGTTACCACTTGGCATACAGGTATTGGTAACGAGTGGACTGTTGAAGCGATCGCTGATAACAAGATCAAATTGAAATCATGGAAGGGCGATTATCTGCACCGTCCTGACACCGATCAAGGTGTGACCACTTGGCATACAGGTGTTGGTAACGAGTGGACTGTTGAAGCGATCGCAACTAACAAAATCAGATTGAAATCATGGAAAGGCGATTACCTGCATCGTCCTGATTCCCAACAAGGAGTTACCACTTGGAGTACAGGTATTGGTAACGAATGGGAATTTGAAGTCATTTCTTAATAAAAGAATTGAAGAGAGATAAAAGTTAGATTTATCCGATTTAAGGTGTGTTTTTTCACACCTTTTTTTATTTAAACCGATGAGAATAACACATTTAAATTTTGTAATCTTCTTATAGAAGCAGTTTTTTCCCATTCTAGTTTATCATTACTCAAATGAATATCAGGTAGGCGCTGAATCAAAGTTTTAATCGCAATTTGAGCTTCTAACTTTGCTAAAAATAATCCTAAGCAATAGTGAATTCCACTACCAAAAGCCAGATTACGAGTTCTTCGACTAAAATCAAGTTGATCGGGATCAGTAAATTGTTCTGGATCGCGGTTAGCTGAACCTATATAAATTGTTAACATATCACCGCTATGAATAATCTTTCCTGACATTTCCACATCTTCAGCAGCCCAACGACTAACGACCTGAATTGGAGCATCGTAGCGCAATAGCTCTTCGACTCCATTTTTAATATCACTAGGGTTATGTTTTAAATAATCTAAACTTCTGGGGTCTTTTAAAAGTGCCAACATTCCATTACCAATTAACCCTTTAGTAGTTTCTTGAGCAGCAGCATTTAGCATGATACAAATGCCAACTATTTCACTTTCTGAAAGCAGTTTTTGAATATCCTGTTGGTTAACTAAGTAGCTAATTAGACCATCGTTTGGCTCTTTTTTGAATTCCCGTATTTTTTGTAGAAAATATTCTTTGCTTTCAATCATGATCTGATTTTGGCTTTGATAACGTTGTAGAGACATAGGATGTTCAAATATCAAAGTTGATTCAGAAGACCATTTATTTATCCTCTCATAATCATCGGTTGGTAAACCTAAAATTTTGGCAATAACTAAAGCTGGTAAAAGAACGGCAAAATCGGCAATGATATCCATTTCTCCTTTCTGCTCAACTTTGTCTAGCAAAGCATCCACCATTGCTTGGATTTCAGGACGCATATTCTCTACTACAGATTGAGTAAATGTTGGAGTTAAAATATCTTTTAGACGATTATGGTCGGGAGGTTCTAAAAAAAACAACCATTTATCAAGTACCTCTGAAAGTGTATTCAAATTACCTTCTTTAAGATAGCGATTTTTTTGTTTTAGCCGTTCAGGAAGATTATCTACTTGAAATCGTCTATCTTTCAAAATAGCATCAGCATCCGAATAACGGGTAATAACCCAAGTATTGAAAATACTTCTATGAATCGGATCTTCTCGCCGAAGACGCTCATAAGTCGGGTAAGGATCATTCTGAAAATCCTTGTCAAATGCATTAAATAAAATTTTGCTTGTAGTCATAATTTTAATATTACCCGATACTAGTTATAGTTATTTATATTATTAAGAAAGTGAAGAATCAAACTTGATTGGCAATGATATTAATCGTCTCAACATAATGCTTTTATAGTGATTTATATGTTGAGTATTAAGGGAAATATTAGGTAATCTTTGTATTAGAGCATTAATAGCAACTTGAGCTTCCAGTTTGCCAAGAAACTGACCTAAACAATGATGAATCCCACCCCCAAATGCAAGACTACGAATACGGCGATTGAAATCAAGTCGATCTGGATTTGGGAATATTTCTGGATCTCTATTAGCTGCACCAAGATAAACAAGTACAATGTCACCTTTACAAATAGATTTTCCAGCAATATCTACATTTTCTATAGCCATACGCGCTGCAAACTGAATAGGGCTGTCATAGCGCAAAAATTCTTCTACAGCATTTTTTATTTCATCAGGATTTTGTTTCAAATATTCTAAGCTTTGTGGATCATTTAAAAGGGCAAACATCCCATTACCAATTAGCCCTTTCATCGAATCTTGCGCCGTATCGCTCAGCATAATACAGATACTAGCTATTTCATCATCCGTAAGTAGACTTTCGTTACCTTTTTGGCTAATTAAATAACTAATTAACCCATTGTTTGAATATTGTTTATATTCTGCTATTTTATCTAAAAAATACTGCTTGTTTTCAATAACTATTTGATTTCGTTTTTGGTAATTCTCCAAAGACATGGGATGTTCAAAAACCACAATAGAATCAGAAGACCAGTTGATTAACTTGTTATAGTCTTCAACAGGTAATCCGATAATTTTGGAGATAGTCAATGAAGCTAAGGGAGCAACAAAATCGGCAATGATATCCATCTCGCCTCTTTGACAAAGATCATCTAATAAATTATCAACAACTGCTTGAATGTTAGAACGCATTGATTCTAGAGCAGATTGAGAAAATAATGGCGCTAAAACTGCCTTAAGCCCTGTGTGTTCGGGCGGGTTTAAAAAGAATAACCATTTCTCAAGAGTTTCTGAAAGGGGGTCGAGATTGCCATTTTTTATCTGGCAATTTTTTTGTTTAAGGCGCTCAGGAAGGTTATCTATGGCAAAGCGCTTATCTTTTAAAATAGATTCGCTTTCTGCGTATCGCGTGACAATCCAAGTATCGAAAACGCTCTTGTGAACTGGATCTTCTTGTCGAAGACGATCATAAGTAGGGTATGGGTTTTTTTGAAACTCCTTATCAAATGGATTGAATAAAACTTTTTTAGGACTCATGATTTTAATATCTCCTACCTTTTAACTACTTCATCTGCCAAATAAGCAGCCAATCGAGAAATTTTTGGGTATTCCCAGAACAAAATTGTCTCTAATTCTAGATTCAGCCAAGCTGCTAACTCACCAGTGAGTCCTAACGCTACCGATGAGTCTAAGCCATAGCTCGCAAGAGACTCTTCAGGATCGATCTCTTCAGGATCGATCCCTAATGAATTAGCTATTTTTGTCGTCAACCAGTTCTCTATAGTTTCTTGATCCACCACGCCCTCATGACTAGCCTGAGTATCCAATGATAAATCTATATTTACTGCATTTTGTCTCCATTCTCCAACGATCGCCAAATCACTTTGCAAAAATTTTTGACGACAAGCATAACGCTGAATTTTGCCACTTGAAGTTTTTGGAATGCTGGCTGGTTTAATTAAAGCGATCGCATAAACTTGTAAATCATGATTTAAAGAAACCGTTTCTCGAATCGCCGATACAACCTCATCGACATCCAAGCTCCTCAAAAATGTGCGTTCTACCTCTTGAACAATTACCAATTTCTCTTGATCGTCTACTTCTATGACAAAAGCCGCCCCACAATCTAAACGTAAGGCTTTATGACTTTGCTGCACAGAATATTCAATATCTTGAGGATAATGATTGCGTCCCCAAATAATAATTAGATCTTTCAGACGCGATGTAATAAACAATTCGCCATTGCTCATAAAGCCAAGATCACCAGTACGGAGAAAATTTTTGTTTCCCGTCTCTATGAGCTTAGCCTGAAATGTCTGGACTGTTTTCTGTTCTTGATTCCAATAGCCTTGAGCCACACTAGCACTATGCACCCAAACTTCTCCCACCTGATTATCAACACATTGAGTCAAGATATTAGGATCGACAATCCTGATATCTGTATCCAGCCAAGCATGACCACATCCCACAATCTGCTTGCTATTTTTATTGTCTAAATCTGCTTCTACAGCACACCCTTTTTCTAAGGCTTCCAGTTCAGCATTAAAATAAACTGGTTCATGTTTGGCACTACAACCAGAAATCATTAAGGTTGCTTCAGCCATTCCATAACAAGGATAAAAATAATGAGACTGAAAACCAGACTTATTAAATTTATCAGAGAACTCTTCTAGAGTTTTTTTTCTAATTGGCTCTGAACCACTGTAAGCTATTCGCCATCTATGTAAGTCAAGACTTTGATATTCTTCAACAGAAATTTTTTGAGTACATAAACTATATCCCAAATTAGGACTGCCGCTAATAGTTCCATGATATTTTGTAATTGCTTCTAACCATAAAATAGGTTTTTGTAAAAAAGATTCTGGTGACATAATTACACCAAGAAATCCTGTATATAAGGGTTGAATAACACCAAAAATTAACCCCATATCATGAAAAGTGGGCAACCAACTAACTGCTATGTCTCGTGGTGTTATATTGCCCGCTTCTTGAATATAACCTGAGTTATAAATAATATTCTCATGACTAATCATGACTCCCTTAGGTGTTCCTGTTGAACCTGATGTATATTGCAGAAGTGCCAGTGAATCTTTACTGGTGTTGGGTATAATCCAGTTTAAAGCCTCACCAATACTGACGCCATCAGTTGTTAACCATTGGATAGCAGATAAATTAAAACCATTTGTTAACTTGTTTTTAATATTTTCTAATAACAAACTAGTAGTAAGAATAATGTGAGGGGCGGAATCTTTAATAATTGATTCTAATCTAGCCATCTTTTGATTGCTTTTTGGGGGGTAAACAGGCACTGCAATAATCCCTGCGTACAAACAACCTAAAAAAGCACTAATGAAATCTAATCCTTGCGGATAAAGTAACAAAGCTCTAGAACCTTGCGGAACTGAAGCTTGTAAATAGGCGGCAATACTTTTTGCGTTCTGACATAATTGTCTATAACTTATCTTCTGCTCTTGTTTATCTCCATCTTTAAGAAAAATATAAGCTATTTGCTCAGGAGTTTGTTCTGCCCTGTGATTAAGTATTGATATTAGATTCGACATAGATCTTGAAAATAAAATAGTTATTTAAAGAAGCAAGGACAACTCATGAATCACCCTTACTTCTTAAAGTTTTTTATATGGTTTCCACTTAAAATTAGCTAGATCAAATGGCTAGATTTATTAATTATTAATCACGACACTTGCGACCATATTGTAGATGGTCATATTCAACACCAACTTGAACTACTGTTGATTTGACATTAAAAGCAGAAATTCCGCCATTGTAGTGAACTCCAAAGAAGCGATCATCTTCAGGATTTGCGACTGTCTTTCCATCTCCGCCAACATAAATTGGACCTCTAACACCCAAGCTTTTTCCTGTTGCGTCAAAAGGCTCAAATGTTATATAGCCATCCATTTTAGGTGCATTTGCATGAATATCTGTCCAGACAAGCCCTACATCAGTTGGTAAACCACGCTTGTTATCGAATTCAAACTTGATGTCGCCATCCTTTTGTAAAACAAATCGCCCTTGAGATCTGCTTGCCCCGTCAATGTTACCGTCATCTGCGTCTACAGAATCCCAATAAGTTGGATCGGTACTGGTTTTAACAATTTCGTTGGGACGATATTTAACTCCAATTGTATTATTCTCAAACTTCGGACCTTCAAATTTTTCAAGTTCAAACCACTCAGAACTAGAAGTATTGCTGCCACTAAAACTAAAGCTAGATGTCAAAGGATTAGAGCTAGATACAAGAGATCTAAAAGGACTATCACCTTCAAAGCTCTTGTAGACTACATTCTCAAAAAACTCTGGATTAGCATTAACACTATCAAGATTACAACCTAACTTTTGGGGAGTTGGTGTGGGAACTGGAGGTGCTGGTGTGGGGACTGGAGGTGCTGGTGTGGGAACTGGAGGTTTAGGAGTTGGAGTGATTGGTTCTGGCGTAGAACATGGAGCAGCTATGGAGTAATTAATTTTCAAACTACCAGCATTGTCACCGTATTCTGTAGTTTCATCATTAAACCCAAATTTAACAGATTCTCCTGGTTGCAGTTCAATGGATTGATCTTTGCCACTAACTTCTGCTTTGAGTTCACCCTTTGCGTTTGTTACGGTTGCAACTAATGCACCACCTGGAAGGTTTGGATATTTCAACTTAGCATTAGTTTCTGTCGTCCCAGCTTTAGTTTTAAACCCATCACCATCAAAAGGAACTTTGTATAGTTCAAATTGAGGAGGAACCTTTCTACTTTGATTGACGTAAGCCCAAGTACCCTCACCTTGAATTTTGATTGTAACTGGCTTGTCTGAAGTATTAGTAAATCCAGGAAGGTCTTTGTCTTGGGTTGCTGGCAAGACAAACGAACCTGCTGTTGTTGAACTATTAACACTTGTTAGGGCGGCGAATGCTGGGGTCGGCATTAATGCAATAGAAGCACTAAGCAATAATGCTGTAAGGAAAGACCAAAATAACTTGAGAATCATGTGTAATTTACCTTAATCTCTATGGATTTTAGTTGCAATGTCTTTAATTAACCAAGATCGCATTTCTCCTATTAAAAAATGCGATCTTGATTATTTTAATGGAATTAGGAATAAGGAATATTTAGGTAACTACCAAAGTAAATTAACAGTAATTCTTTAAACCAAAATAATTAGCAAAAAGATGTGGCTTATAGTTAGAGACACTTGCGACCATATTGTAAATGGTCAAACTCTACACCGACTGTAACTGCTGGCACTACAACACGGAATGAAGATATACCTCCATTGTAATGAGCGCCAAAGAAACGATCTTCTCCAGTTTCACCTGTTGTTGAATAATCTCCGCCGACAGTAAATGGACCTTGTAAGCCTAAGCTCTTACCAGAGCCATCAAAGGCTTCAAATGTTAAAGTGCTTTGCCCAAAACTTGGGTTCGTTGCATGAACATCTGTCCATACAATACCAGCATCAGTTGGGAAGCCACGCTTGTTGTCAAATGTGAATGTTATATCTCCATTTGATAAAACCAATCGGTCTTTTCCGCGCCCCTTGCCATCAATAGCACCGTCATCCAAATCTACAGAGTCGTAGAAGCTGGGATCAGTATATTTCGATGTTTCATTAGGGCTAGATGCAGTAACTCCCTTTGTATCAACTTGGAATGGGTCGTCAAAAGTTTCAAACTCAAACCAATCCGAACTGGCTTTTAGAGATTTAAATGGACTGTCTCCATCCAAACTCTTGTAAGGACTATTCAAAAAGAAACTAGGATTAGCGTTAGCACCATCAAGATTACAACTTACTGGAGGTGCTGGCGTAGGAATTGGAGGTACTGGTGTGGGGACTGGAGGTACTGGTGTGGGGACTGGAGGTACTGGTGTGGGGACTGGAGGTACTGGTGTGGGGACTGGAGGTACTGGTGTGGGGACTGGAGGTACTGGTGTAGAACATGGAGCAGCTATGGAGTAATTAATTTTCAAACTACCAGCATTGTCACTGTATTCTGTAGTTTCATCATTAAACCCAAATTTAACAGATTCTCCTGGTTGCAGTTCAATGGA
>JBILGV010000118.1:0-13562 GCA_044350865.1 Pseudanabaena sp.
TTCCAATACACCGTCGTAAATTTTATCGCGATAACCTTGGGGCATGACAGCGCGTAAGGTTTTGATTTCAGCGAGGGTGAAGTCAGAGGCAAAAAATTCGTTGTTATAAGTTACGCCATCAATCACTCCAGAACGCTTGCGACTGGCAAATTCAGGACGGCTAGCAACATCGGTAGTGCCTCCCAAAATTGGTTCATGACGGGCAATCAACACGCCATCCTTAGTGGATACTAAATCTGGTTCAATGAAGTCTGCACCGCGCAGAATCGCTAGGCGATAAGCTTCAATTGTATGTTCGGGAAGTTCGCCACTTGCGCCGCGATGTCCGATTACGATTGGGGCTTGACCATTGAGAGTATTAAGTTTGACAGAATTAGGAGTAGCGATCGGTGCGTCTAATAACACGCCATTGCGATCAAAATGCAGTACATATGTGCCGAATTCATCACCGACCCAAATATCGCCCTTGGCATCAATCACGAAGGATTCAGGGTCAAAGTCAGCACCTGTAAGTTCGCGTTTTGCCGAAGCCTTGTTGACGATATCAAAGGGAATAAGTTTATTGGGATCGGAGAGTTGGATGAAGCTTTGGACGGAGACAGTGCGATCGCCGTTTTCTGTTCCTGCAAAATTAGGATTGATTTGGTACAAACGCAATAGGAAATCCGCGCTGTTACCTTTCGCACCAAAGCCATTATCAGCCAGAAACCAAAATACGGAACCATCGCCACCAGGGGCAAATTGAACGCCGCTAAAGCCTTGGATGGGCTGACCAGAGAATGGGGTAGGGCGACCGTTGGTGGGGTTAGTCACAGCCGCGCCAGATTTTGGTCCTTCGGAGAATGTATCGGCGGGTAGGGATGCAAAGCCTTTGAGCGTAACGATTGGGTCTGCCATTTTTTTAAGTAAAAAGTAAAAAGGGACAAGTAAAAAGGGGAAATGAGTTTCTCTGTCTGCGTCTCTGGGGGGAGATCCCCCCAGCCCCCCTTAAAAAGGGGGGAGAATTAATTCATTTTCTTCTTCCCCCTTGTAAAAGGGGATTGAGGGGGATCTTCAGAACATCAGAACTATTTGAAGGTGAAGTTAGCGGCGGTGAGAGTCGATGTATCCACGCCAGTTAAGGTTGCGATCGCATTGGCTCCAATCTTGATGTCATTACCAGAGAGAGTCAAATTCGCAAATGTGTAACCAGTTACACCGAGGGAATCAGTACCAATTTGGAAGTCAAGAATGGTATTTGATGCAGAAGGAATTGTGCCAGCCGTGATGATATTGAAGATGTCAGCACCAGCACCGCCCGATAGCAAGTTATTACCACCAGAGCTAACGAAGAACTGATCGTTACCATCACCACCAAGAGCGCGATCGCCTGCTCCAAGATAGAACAAGTCATTGCCAGCGCCACCAGACATACGGTTGCCGCCTTTACCTTCGGTTGCTTCAAAGATGTCATCGCCATCACCACCGAATACGCGATCTCCTTGGCTGACATTGATGATGTCGTTGCCGCTACCAGTATCAATGCGGTTATTTCCAACTGCAAACGAAGTATTAATTGGCAAATCTACTTCATCTTTACCTGCGCCAGTAAAGAGAATGTTGCTGCGACCATCAAAAGCAGCACCATTGAGAGCATTCAATTTGTCATCGTTGGAAGTTCCAACTGCTGATACCAGCTTGGCTTCGGCAACGACTTGATTGGCTTCGACTTCAAACTGGCTGACGATCGCAGGTGTGCGACTGGTAATCAAACTAGGATTAGCTTCGAGTTCAGCGCGGGTATATGGCTTGATACCGTAAGTAGTGACAGTTAGCTTCTGAGTTTGAGCATCGATATTGAACTCAGTCCAGCCGTAGGTTTCCAGCGCCACATAGTCACCTTGTAGCAGTTTTGCCTTGATCAATCCATTGGCTTGAGCGAGATTGTCGTTCAGACCGAGCGGATCGTAACCGAGTGGGGTTAAACCGTTATTAACAATCGATTTGATGAAGTCATCGCGATCGTTGGGCGCACTGTCAGCATCATTGGCTACGGGGAGAGAATCGTAGAACGCTTTTTGCTGAGGAGTAAGCAGACCAACACCTACAGCAAGTTGCGCGACAGTTGGACCAAATGGAGCATCAAAGGCAACAGAACCCGTACTGACTTCAAAAGCATTGGTAGCAATTTGCGGTTGTCCGACACCCAATTGATAGGTGAGGTTATTTACCAATGTGCCATGAATGTCAGCCGCAATGAAGACGACGTTATTAATCTTGTTCTCATTGATGAACTTAAGGATTTCCGTGCGCTCGGCTGCGTATCCTTCATAGCGATCGCTTGCTCCAAATACGCCAATATTTTGAACAGGTTCGGGAAGATTGATGAACTTCCAAGTCACGCCATCCTTTTGAGCCTGTAGCAAATCGCGCTTGAGGTCTTCAACTTGAACTCGACCTAAGAATGTTCGAGCAGGATTGAATGACTGAGCCAAGAAAGTGCCAACTTGAACTTGATCGGCTAGGTTTGTGACACCTGTTAGCCCTGGATCGCGGAAGGAACGCGCATCGAGAACGATATTGACTGCATCGCTGCCGTAGGTATTAGCGCGATAGAGTTTGCGTTCGCCAGCAGTGCGATCGTCGCCTGTTGCTCCGTAGAACTGATCTTGGATGGGGTTGTACTCTTGAAATGCTTGCATTCCACGGTCATAGAGTGGCGAATCATTGACCAGTCCAGAAGTTGCACCATACAAAGCTTGGTTTGCGGTGGATAATGTCGAGACCTGTTGACCGCCTTGGAAATCATTGATCACTTCGTGATCGTCAATCGTTGCAACAACAGAAGTGGAAGCTCGCAAATCCGCCCAGTAGTTTTGTCCGAAACGGCTGGAGTAAACTTCGCTGTGCTTGTTGCGATAGTCTTCTAGAGTTGTGGCTTGAGCTTTCTCGCTTCCATCAGCATTTCTGACGGCTGGAGAGGCGTAGTCAGCGTAAATGGTATCGCCAAGTTCGACAAAGAACTTTAGATTGCGTTCGTCAGCATTAGCGATCGCAGGATAGGGAGCGACTTCACCGCGCCAGTCACCTGTGACCCCAAAGCGCAACCCAGACTGCTTGCCGATCGCATCCGCAGTGCTGAATTTGCCAGTAGCAATATCACCAGCCGCATCGGTGACGCGATAGAAGTAGTTGGTTCCTGCGGTTAGCCCAGTAATGTCAACCTTAACGGGTTGCAGTGAGTTTGTGACCGTGGCATTTTTCGTACCAGCGATCGTGCTGAAATCAGCCTTGGTGGAATATTCAAACTTGACAGCGCCTGTGAAGTTGCTGCGAGTCCAAAGTACCGTGGAAGTTTGGGTGGTATCGCCGCTTGCAACTCCATTTAGTAACGAGTTCGCTTTAGGATTGCGAGGATCGAAACTGGTGGTGTCGATCTTGAGCGGAGTCGAGAAAGCGTTAGCAATGTTCTCGAAAGGAACAAACTTGAAGTTGCTGCTGATATTTTCTAGTTCGCCATCATCCTCAACTAATACAGCAGGATCGTTGCTGCCGTCTTGGGTGATGAATGCACCAAATGGGAAGTTAGAACCCAAAGGTACGTTAATCACTTCAGCGCCATCGGATTCCTGAACGCTGTCGATGCTGCCATTGTTGCCAACTGCGAAGCGTCCGAGATATTGATTGCTGCCTTCACGAGCGTATGCGGCAAAGGAATTGTCGCCTTGACTGGAAGCAAAGAGATAACCAGCGCCATCTTTACCGTAATAAATCGTCAAGCCTTCGACATCTTCAATGAGATTTTTACCGCCCAAGGGTTTGACTTTATCGATGAGCGTGCCAACATTGCTGCTGTTAGGTTCGGCGTTGTATTTCCAGATTCCGACATTTTCTTGACCGATGTAAAGGAAGCCAGTCTCTTGATCGACAACCATTCCTTCTGTTTGAGGGTCGATAGTACCAGTCGTCGGAACGGTGAAGTTACGCACTAACTCATAACCGATCGTGCCATTGCCTTTGTCAACAAGTTTGAGTTGGGCGATATCGCCTGTTTGGCGGCGGCTAGTGAAAACGTAATAGTCTTGAGTGACGGGGCTGCGATAAATCGTTAAGCCATAGGCACTGCGACTAGAAGCTGAGAATGAACCACTAAATGGCGCACCTTGGAAAATCGTGGCGGCGCTGGTGTCGGTAATGTTGGTTAGGAAATTCCCGCCCGTGCCATTAGCATCGATCTTGAAAATAGCGAGTTTGTCGTTATTGCGATCGCTAGCTACGGCAATATCAACCTTTTGACCACCAAGAGTAAAACCATACTGCAAATCCACATTGTTGTATCGGATGTTGGGACTGTTAGGATTGATGGTTTGTAGGAGATTACCTGCAAGGTCATAGATTCGCAAGCCGCCGTTTTTGACACTGGTAACGACCAGACTTTTGGATGAGTCACTAGCATTGACATAAATCGCAGGATCGTCAGCATCAGCGCGTTGGCTGAATGGCTTTGTATCATCATCTAAAAGGGCGGGACGAGTTTCAACAGTTGGAGTTACTGTCGGAATCACATCAGCACTAAGGGTCAAGATTTGTGTGAACTGAGTGGCCATGACATTATTGTCGCTGACCAACACAATTGACTGACGACCATCGGCAAGTTTTGGACCAAAAGCAATACCTTCGATGTTATCCGTACCTGTTGGGTGATTGCCGTCACTATTGGGCAAGTTTAACGAGTCCAAATTCAAGAGCAGGCGTTTTTGGGTGGGTGCGATCGCGTTTAGCTGGTCGGCAGACAAACTATTCAATGAATTGATGGTGCTGATGTCTGTTGCACCTTGCAGAGAAATTTCATAAATCTTGATCGTGTTGCCTTGTCCGACCGCAAAGGAGCGTTCTAATGCAAGCAAAGTTCCACGATCGTCGATCGCTAGTAAATCCACTAAACCACTATCTGCCGCAGTACCTCCAACTGGACTTTTGGCGATCGCATCAGCAACATAGAGGTATTCTTTTTCGGGCTGTCCTGAAACTAGGTTGTACTGAATAATCCGCGAACGGCTGCCAACTGTCAATGTAGTCCGATCGCCATCTTGGAGCAGAGCATTCTCTGTAGCCGTGAATAGCGTTTTTTGGTCTGGAGAAATCGTCAAGCTTTCAAAAGCCAAGTTATTGCGAACCCCAGCCGTTTGTGTATCGCCAGCATCAACAACGTTGTTATTATTGGTGTCTACAACTACAGGCAAAAACTTTTTAGAAACAGGGAGCGATTTAACTTCTTGACCAGTAGTTAGCGAAAATTCCTTGATAAAAGGATTAGAAACCCGACCAGCCGCAGGATTAGCTTCACCTTCGGAAGAAATGAACACCGTACCATTCTTGGTTAAAGCAATACCTTCAGGATCGAGGCTATTTAGAGCAAAGGGATTACCACTCGTATCCTTCAATTGGACGACATTGGTAAAGGTAACTGCATTTGTTGCAGGGTTAATCGTGAAGGTGTAAAAACGCGCATTGGAAGAGCGATCGTCGGAAATTGCATAGTAGCGATTATTGGCTGCGTCATAGGTCACGCCCGACAAGCCACCAACAGCAACATCAACACCATTGATTTTTGCGGCTGCTCCCGTTGGGATAAAGCCAGTTGCAAGCGTTGTATTAGCTAACAACTTTGCCTCAGTGACGGTTTTACCTGTTGGAGTTCCGCCAACCAGTACATCGGCATAGATCAATCGGTGATCGGAGCTTGGGAATGGGAAAGTACCAACAGGCGCAAAATTAGGATCGCTATTGAGCGGCCAGAAGACTGCCGAATTGGTAATCTGCAAATCCGTGGAAGGCAGCACATAATCCGTTCTCAAGTTGCCTGGGGCAGTATCCGCAAAGTCAGCCGTATCAAATGCTGAATTTCCTTGGTGGTTGTTATTGGCATTGCCCTGTAATGTCGCTTGTTGTGGCGCACCGAGACTTGCTGGGGTCGAATTAGTATTGATATTAGGATTTAACAACAATTGACGAATTGCGTTGTTAAAGCTGTCACCATCTAAAGGATCGGCATTTTGATCGCCCATGATTACAAAGCTAGAGCCTGTCGCAATCCCCCCCTTATTGCCCTTGTCATCATAAATATAGCCACCCTTGTCTGGCGTAATGTAATCAGCCCAAAAACGAATTTCATCGGCATTGCGCTTGCCATTACGATCCTCAGTACCGTCAAAAGTTGGCGGGGTCGGATGACTGAGCAGCAAATGCACAGTTTCGCCGTTAACCTTGATTGGTACATCCCAATGACTCTTGGAAGATAGACGCAATACCGCAATTTCTTCAGGAGAATAAAAACCATTCAGATTCTCATTTACCGTAGTAGTGGCGGGATTGTCAACCGTAGGATCGTTGGTGAGCAGATTATTTGGCATATCCTTCCAAAGGAAATTTTGGAAAGTACGGATATTAGCGGTATCGATTTCATATTTAGAGAGTAGCAGCATCCCAAATTGTCCAGGGAAGTTGCCAAATCCAAAGGCATCATTACCACCACCGATCGTGCCGTTATTATCTAAGTCAAACCCAGACGCAATGCCAGTGTTGGAAGGGGCGATGTACGCATATTGATAATTAACAGGAGTAGCTCCATTTTGGCTCACTCCAAGATAATTTTGCTGAAGTAGTTGAACTGGTTGCAGAGGATTTGCAGCCACATAGTCAAATTCATTGATCAGCAGTACATCAGGATTATTGCGTTGAATAATTTCGGCAACTGCTTTAGCTTGAGCATTATTTGAAGTCGAAAGATCAGTAACTAATTGACCTTGAGTATTACGATTTAGGGAAGCATTAAATTGAGAGAAGCGAACAGATGTTGTTGCCATGATGTTGGTTATAAAAGTATGATTCAACTTAAAGTCAAACGGAAACAGCGATCGCTAGCGATCGCATAGGTGAATATCAATACAAAGAACAAGAATTCGTCCGACTAGCCTAACTAATTGGTAATTCTTTCAATTCAAATCTCTTGTCTCAGCTTGATTAGAACCTCCATCTAGATAACACACAAAATCTCAGTATAGATTTTAGGCAATGCTCACCATTGATACTACAGGTAGAAATGACGACTAAAGGTTTAGGTCTGGTTATGAATTAGTTAAATTTTTGATTGCATAGCGATCGCGAAGATGGTTCTAATTCTTATCAAAACGATCATTACAAATATTGTTCAAAGCGATCGCTAGTTTATTTTTGTCTTGCCAACCTGCATAGGCGCTATAAACACAGAGATCACCAGAACTAATTAGATTACTCTGCCTATTCCTATGCACAGTGACAAATACATGGGTTATTTGCAAAGGATTTGTCCATTGCCATAATTTAGTTTCATCTGCATAGGTTTGAATTACCTTGGCATATTTTAGGTTCTGCTCAAAGCTTCGGTTACTTATTTCAGTGAGATCAAGCGATCTCAGTTTGGCGATTAATTGTGATGCAGTATCAGTTTGAAGCGGAGTAATTAGAGGATTTGCCCAAAATTCGCGTATCGCCGCCGCCACTTGAGGATGGATTTTAAGCGTCGGATGGTTTATCCCCTTGAGGCGGACAAAATGAGCATGGGCAAACTGCGAACAACCGATAGGAACCATGCCATCGGTGTTATATCCAATATCGCCAACAATAGAAGCCGTGGGAATCTGCGAGGCGAGCGCTTCGGCAATAGAACGGCGATTTTTGCCGAGGTCACGCGCCATTAACGGAAATAATTTGAATGGATCGAATAACCTGCCTAAATCTGAGCCACCAACTGGTGAACCGATTAAAATCAAACTATGAACTTTAGAAAACCATTCAGGATGACGATGCAGAACCTCTAGCCAAATTAATCCCCCCATTGAATGAGCAATGATTCGTAATGGTAAATCTGGATATGTGGCGATCGCTTCCATTGCAATCTTTTCCACTTTATCAACTAATGGAATAATCTCTAGCCAAGTATTAACCAACCCAAGATTGGGAACATAGGTAGGATGATGGGGACTGGTTAGCGATCGGGCTAATTTACCAAGATCATGATTTGTATCAGCCCAACCATGCTGCGCGAATAGCAAGAAATCTGGGACGGCGTTAGGCATAGAATTCGGGATGAAATATCAACGTCTGATTCTCACACCACGATACATTACAGTGTTATCAGATTTTTGATCTTGTTTTGCGTTGATTTTAGTTTTAGAAATACCCGTATCTACTTCTGTCTTGTCAACCATCTGGTCAGCCTTGTTATTAACTTGCGTATTGATCGATCCCGCACCTAAACTCCTTGCTATAGCTTCTAAAGGCTGAGAAATTAATGAACAACCAATCAAAGCCGTCACCCGTGCAACTTCTGCCATGAGGTTTTCGCGAGACAGTCTGGGCAGCACGTCCGCCGCTCCCCGCCGCAAAGCCCAACTATGTTCAATATCTTTAATCTTGTCTTGTCTGGGATTGAATAAAACAACTTTAATGGGAGCCTGTTGTTTGGTAATCCATTGACAAACTGATGAAGATTGCAATGTTTCAGAATTTGGGCTTTTGATTGACATATCCATCAACAATAGATCTGGCAACAACTGGCGATCGCATTCCCCAAAAAACTTAACGACATCTAACTGAGTCTTTTCCCAAATTACATCCAATTGTTGAGTTGACAAAGCTGTTTCCCACAATTGCCCCTGCTCTTGGTCGATGTGCATCATTAAAACAGCTTTCTTTTGCTCAGCCATATCGTTTATCTGGTTTCCCCATTAAGATGAGTTACGCAAGTTAAATTTTTATTAATCAGAATTTAACTTATATAGTAAATGTATTTTGTGCTGTAGCTAACTAAAATTCAAAGCAGTTTAAATTTTGATCGCTGGCATTCCCTCTTGCCAATCTGCGGGGCAAACCTCATTGGTATGTATTTGGGTATGTTGAATGGCTTTAAGGGTGCGAAGAGTCTCGTCAATACTGCGTCCAAAGGCAAGATTATTGATTGTAGCGTGTTGAACAATTCCGAACTTATCGATGATAAATAGTCCGCGTAGGGCGATTCCAGCTTTAGGATCAAGAACATTAAAAGCTGTGGCGATCGCTTTCGTCAGATCGGCAACCAATGGGCAACGGATATTACCACCCAGTCCGCCATCCGCTAGAGGGGTTTGAATCCATGCCAGATGAGCATATTGACTATCTACCGAAATTCCGATTACTTCCGTATTTAATTTGGCAAACTCATCATAGCGATCGCTGAAGGCGAGAACTTCCGTAGGGCAGACAAAGGTGAAATCAAGGGGGTAAAAAAATAAAACCACATATTTTTTGCCATAATAGCTAGAAAGTCGGATTTTGGTAAATTCCAAGTCAAAGACAGCATCTGCTTCAAAATCTGGAGCATGATTACCCACTCGTAAAAATTCAGACATAACAGGTCACGCTATTTAATTTATATGTTTGATTTGTATTTGGTGTAGATTGTAGCGAATTAGCGAATTATTAATAAATTTCTTTGTATGAATATTTCCCCTCTAAACTGGACAGAACTTGAATCTCTCACAGATTTTCAAATAGATCGCGTCAATGGTTCCACTAATGCTCAAGCTTGTTTACGCTTATTTGGGCATTCAGAATCAGAAGTGCGGGTGACGCTCTATCGAGATAATCATGCATGGTGTCCCTATTGTCAAAAAATTTGGTTATGGCTAGAGGAAAAACAAATTCCCTATCGCATCGAAAAAGTGACGATGTTTTGTTATGGAGAAAAAGAACTTTGGTACAAGAAAATAGTGCCTTCGGGAATGCTACCAGCGATCGCTTTAGATGGACGCATCATTACGGAGAGTGACGATATTCTCATTGCTCTAGAAAAAGTCTTTGGTTGTCTGAGTCTGGGGATGAACGATCCGCAAGTTGTGCCGATCCGAAGACTAGAGCGAGTTTTATTTAGAGCTTGGTGTGAATGGCTCTGTCGTCCGATGAGTTCCGACCGTCAAGAACAGCAACACCGCCAGCAATTTGTGGAAGTTATGTCTAAGGTGGAAGAGGTCTTAGGAAGTACCCCTAGCCCCTATTTTTTGAGTGATTTCGGCACGGCTGACGTGATTTTTACGCCCTATGTGGAGCGGATGAATGCCAGTCTTTATTATTACAAAGGCTATTCTCTAAGGGAAGAGAATCCATTCATGTCGAAATGGTTTGATGCGATGGAAAGTCATGATACCTATCGCGGGACTCAAAGCGATTTCCATACCCATGTTCACGATTTACCACCACAGATGGGCGGCTGTTGGGAAAATGGTGAACCGCAGATGTTAATCAACAAAGCCAAAGTAGATCAGGGACCTTGGTTCGGACTGCCCGATGTGACCTATCCAGAACCATCTAATTCTCGTGCTGAAGCTCTCCAGCGAGTGATTAAGCATCGCCATAATATTATTCGCGTTAATCCTGCCGATGATCAGTTATTTGATACAGCTTTACGTTGTGCCTTAACTAATATGATGACTGATCAAGTTTGTACACCACCTGCGGAATCAGATGTGGCTCTGCGATATTTGCGCGATCGCATTAGTGTTCCCCGTGATATGTCGATCTATGCGGCTAAGCGCTTGCGTGAGGCTTTAGAAAAAACAGCGGCTTTAGTAGGCGATCGCCAGCCAAGTCCAATTCCCTTCCGTAACCGCCGCGATCAAGATCCAATTAATTTCAAAACCAACTAAAAAAGTCGGCGCATCGCGCCAACTTTTTTAATAGAGCAATAGTGGAACAGGCTTCTAGCCTGTTGACGGGCAAGATGCCCGTTCCACATTTTATATTTAATTGCAACCAGCTACTTATATCTAATCTTTTGTCGCTTTGATGGCGTAGTAACCAAGCAATGTCGCCGCCGTAAATCCAGTAAAGAACAGCGCAAACAAAACACTGATTCCGCCAGTAATTCCCACCTGAGCCAAAATACCTTTACCCGTCAAAAATTCATTGGTGAAGCCAGCCACCAAGCCGATCATCGCCATCCGTCCATTCCAAGTTTCAGCAAAATTACCAAAACCAAATATTCCTGCGCCTGTAGGATTTACATTAAGATCGAAGCCTTTGTTAGCTTGCTTATCTTCAGATTGTGGTTTAGTTGGGGTAGATACCATAATTAGTTGCTTTCCTACAGAAGATTTATATTAATTAACTTTAATTAACTAAAATTTACCCTTAATGTAAACAAATGTAAATCTATCGTCAGAAATATGCCACACTGCCTTAGCCCTAATTGTCAACAGCCAATTAATCCCGTTGGCAGTAAGTTTTGCATGAATTGCGGTAAAGGTTTACAGCTAAAAGGGCTATATGAGGCGATCGCCTTAATCGGTCAGGGAGGAATGGGGCGGACTTTTCGGGGGATTGATTTGGGACGATTGGGGCAGCCCTGTGCGATCAAACAATTTTTACCGCAGTTTCAAAATCAACAATCTAAAACTAAGTTAATGCAAAAGGCGATCGCTCTATTTGAAAGCGAAGCAGCCCAACTGAAAGAACTGGGTTCCCATTCTCAGATTCCTGAATTAATTGCCTATTTTGAAGAAGATGGCTGTTTATATTTAGTGCAGGAGCTGATCGAAGGGGAAAATCTCTATAACGAGTTGCAAACTAAAGGGCTTTTTAACGAAACGCAAATCTATCAATTGTTAGATGAGCTTTTGCCTGTTCTCCAATTCATCCACGATCGCCAAGTCATCCATCGGGATATTAAACCAGATAATATTATAAGGAAAAGATCAATTACGAATTACGAATTACGAATTATGAATTATGAATTGCCAGATCCTAGTCTGGTTTTAGTTGATTTTGGGGCAGCGAAGAGTTTTGTCAGTAATACTGCTAATCGCACTGGCACGTTAATTGGTAGTGCGGAATATGTTGCACCAGAACAGGCAAGGGGAAAGGCGGTTCCGCAAAGTGATCTCTATAGTTTGGGTGTGACTTGTTTTCATTTGTTAACAGGGATTTCACCTTTTGATTTGTATGATGATGTGCGCGATCGCTGGATTTGGCGCGATAAACTAACCACTTCTATCTCTACTCATTTAGCTGCAATTCTCGACCGCCTGTTAGAAAAAGCGATCGCTAATCGTTATAGTTCGGCAAATGAGGCGCTAAATGCATTGCGATCGCCAAATATCACAAGCATTCCATTAGTTGGGATACCCTATTTATCGGAATTAAAAGAAGCTTTAACTTTCGGACAATGGCAAGAGGGCGATCGCTTAACTAATAAAATTATTTTGGAACTCGCTGCTAAAGATAAAATCGCAAAATTAACGGCTGCTGATATCAGTCAAATTTCCTGTGAGGTTTGGATAGCGATCGATCAAGCATGGATGCAAGCAAGCAATAATCGCTTTGGTTGGACTGTGCAAAAACAGATCTGGCAAGAGATTGGGGGAAAGTTAATTTATAACGAAGATACCTATTGGCAATTTGCCGATACTTATGAGAGATTTGCAAATTACATCGGATGGCGCAAACCGCGCTGGCTAAATCTGGGATTATCACCAAAGATTTGGCGCAAATATGAGAATTTGATCTTTGCGATTCATGCTCCGTGTGGACATTTACCAAGTTTGGTATTTTGGGAAGGATTTAATTTAGTTGATGCAGTTTTCTATCGTTTAGAAATTTGTACTCAAAATAATTCATAGGCGTAATACAGATGCTTTAATCGTGTTAATTTATTTATTTTTCGTGAATAGGTTATGGCAAAGCTATATTTTCGGGGCATGGCAGAACAAAACGGCAAACCCAAAATAGGACAAAGTGCCAGACTGCTAGGCGTTAGACCTAATTTCGATATAAACATTGAACAAATGCCAATAGGCTATCTGGATAAGCAAGGATATTTGTTGCCAGAGGCACAGCGTAACTTGCACGGCGATCTTGTGACTGTTGCCATTAGAGACATAAAAGGAATGTCTGTTTCCTTATCCATCGAAGGTTTACCCGCATTTCGCAAACCTTCACAATTTGGTGGTATGGGCAAAGACCCTTTATGGCAAATTGACGACAGCCATATCACAGGGGATTTACAGGCAGTCCAAGATAGTCAAACCCACGTTAGCATCATGCCAAGAGTTACAATGACTCTAGAAAAGTACGAAACGGCATTGGCAAACACCCAAAAATATTGGGAAATAGTTGGCGAATAAGATACACAAACAATAGGAGCCTCTAAACATGGCATGGATATTTAGTTTGTCGGCAGAATGTGGTTCTGATGAAAGCAATGCACATAAATTTGCTCATCATTTTGAGGGAATATCATTGTTGCTGTCAAATGGTCGCCAGTGCCAATGTTGCACGGACACATTCCAAGATATAGAAGAAAACTGGTGGTGTCGGGTTTCGCCCAATAACCTTAGCGAAGTGGGTATAGATAGCTTGTCTTCTGATGCAATTGTCAATGCTGCTCTTGCAGATGCTGTTTCGCCCAATAACCTTAGCGAAGTGGGTATAGATAGCTTGTCTTCTGATGCAATTGTCAATGCTGCTCTTGCAGATGCTGTTTCGCCCAATAACCTTAGCGGAGTGGGCAT
>JBILGV010000119.1:0-13472 GCA_044350865.1 Pseudanabaena sp.
GATTTTCTGCCGCATTCGTGGTTATATTTCTACTCTTAAAAAGCAAGGTCTCAGTGTTCTCAACGCTCTCAAGCTGCTCTTTCTAGATGATCCCATTTTACCTGCTCTCAAACCTGAGTAGTCACGCCTTAACTATGAAATACCGCATCTTTTTGGCGATCGCGCTACTCATAATCATGCTCTCGTTCCCTCTATCTGCATTGGCGGCAAATCCTAGCCATGTCGTAAAACTACAAACTACCAAAAGCTGCCAATTTTGCAACTTAACTGATGCATATTTACCCGTTAGCCGTTTTGACTATACTTTTTTTCTGGGTTCCGATTTAAGTAAGGCAAATTTGATGGGTTCAAGTATCACTTTTTCTAACCTTAGTCGCGTTAATTTAAATGGAGCTAATCTTCGGTTTGTCAATTTTCAGCATACAAAAATGCCACTCGCTGATTTTACGAATGCTATTTTTGATAAAACAGATTTAACGGATGCAGATTTGATCAGTGCCGTAATTTCCGAAGCTCAGTTGGGTAAAGCAAAACTATGCCGAACAGTTTTACCAAATGGATTAAGCTCTAATCGTGATTGTTAACAAATCCAATCAGTAGGGGAGATCCTCGCTCTCCCTTACCTATTTAATGTTCTGTAAAGCTGCCCCACTAACACGACAAATCCGCCAATCAGGAAGAACTTCTGCACCAATACGCTTATAAAAAGCGATCGCAGGTTCATTCCAATCTAAAACCGACCATTCAAAGCGACCGTAACCTCTAGCGATCGCAATTTGAGCAAGATTCGTAATTAGGGCTTTGCCAATTCCCAATCCACGATAATCTGAAAGCACAAATAAATCTTCGAGATAGATACCCCTGCGGGTTAAGAAAGTAGAGTAGTTGGTAAAAAACAGAGCGAATCCCACGATTTGATTAGAAGTCGTTTCCGCAACAATTGCTTCGATGCAAGGTTTAGCACCAAACATATCTTCATGCAAAGATTCGATATTGCCTGTAACTTTGTCGGAGAGTTGTTCATATTCGGCAAGAGCAAGAATTAGCGAAAAAATGGCGGGAATGTCAGCAGAGATTGCAGGTCGAATTGTAAATTCAGGTTGAGTCATATCAAGTCATGTCCTTACTGTGAGAGTCTATACTACTGAGTGAATTCAAGATCTCTGACGTACTCATACAATTTAACAGCTAAAAACTAATTACACTAGAGGAAAATCATGATTAAGCTTTATGGTGGCGCGATGAGTCGTGCTTCGATTGTGAAATGGTATTTGGAGGAACTGCAAGCTCCCTATGAATTTCAACTTCTGAATATGAAAGCGGGTGAGCATTTACAGCCTGATTTTTTAGAAATTAATCCTTTCGGGAAAGTTCCTGCGATCGCTGATGGTGATTTTCAATTGTGGGAATCTGGCGCAATTTTGCTATATATTGCCGACAAATATGAGCAGGTAAAAACAGTTGAAGAAAAAGCGATCGCTTCTCAATGGGTCTTGTTTGCTAATGCGACATTAGGACCTGGTTTGTTTGGGGCTGATACTCGTGAAAAGGAAACTCCAAGATTGCTTGGTGGTTTAAACAAGATTCTCGAAAACCAAACTTACATCACAGGTGATCTATTCACCGTTTCCGATGTGGCTGTTGGGACAATTCTTGGCTATGCCGTGTTAATGCTGAAAATGTCCTACGCTGACTATCCTGCGATCGAGGCTTATCTCAAACGTGTCGGCGATCGCCCTGCTTATCAAAAAGCTATTTTGGGTATTTCCTAAACCAAATCGGATAACGAATCAGGGGAAATTTTTTGAGAGTGTTTCAAAGCAACGCTTTCAAAAAATTTTCTAGTTTTGGTTTCAGCGCAAAGCGCTGTAGCTTATTCCTTTCTCAGTATAGAATTAATCTTGGGAATAGCTCCCAGACCAATTCTCTTGCTATTGACAATGCCCCCAAGGTTACAAGTAAAAACTGAAGATTGCTCACCGTTAGGGCTGTATGTTCTTCAATATTTAGAAGAGCAAGAGATTAGTATGAATCATCTTGCCGACTTGACTGGTGTGCCACAACCCCGACTCAGGGGAGCTTGCTTTAAAGGTACTTGTCCTACCCCTGAGACATTAAGAAAATTAGCCAAAATCATGGGCAAGCATCATTTAGAGCTTTATACCCTTGCCTATCAAGGACGGATTGAACAGGCTCCAGAAGATGTGGATGATAATTTGTTGGATATTCTGATCAGACAAATGCTAGAAACAGCGCGAGAATTAAATCTAGCTATGCCGATAACTCAACCAACCAAAGCAAAAATTCGCAAAGCGTTGATTGAGTTAGGATTTCGAGAAAAACGCGAAGATTAGGACTTAAGTTTCTTGTGAACTGATTTATCCTATTTGATTCTTAATCTTTTTTAAAACACGAAATACTTCGATTAAATCTTGACTGCCAGTGGGGAAAAATATTGAATACGATCGCGAAGCACTGTATAGACGTGTTGGCTGAGCGATCGCCTTTAGAAAAATAAACTCATCACCATTGGTGATCATTCCAAAGGATGGAATATTAGGTTGAGGGTTACACATCATATATGACAAAGCTTGTGGCATTGCTAATGAAGCCATAATCGTGCGTTTTGCTTCAATCACTAATATCCATAGTTTTTCACGCACAATTAGAGTATCAATTCTACCGCGCAAAATTTCTTCATCACCTTCTAGGGCAAACTCAACTGATTCTTCAGTACGCACCTCATATTCAGGTTCATAGAATCCTACTAAATCTAAAAGTGGCGAGATCATCAGCTTATCAACAGCACCTTCGGCTAAAATACCACGCCTTCTATGGGCTGCAAATCTTACTAATAGGCGATCAAGTACTGTGCGTTCAATCTCGGGTAAATTGTCCTGCCACTCTCTAAAAAATGTTGGTGCGGTGCAAGGCAACAGTTGGAATTTGTCTTCAACATCCGCGATCGCCAAAATAGTTTTAGAAATAGGTAATGTGATAGGCATAAGAATACTTTCAGCTAATCAATATTGCTATTTTACCGCTTAATTAAATCTCTACGCCCTGAGACGTTCTTGGCGCTTGATTTCATAGAGTTTATCTAAAATATCTTGCCAATCATCGGGAGTCAAAGGTGATTTATGTTCAGTTATTTCTGGTTGACTCTCTAAATTATCATCATGATTTTGTTGAACGCTTTCTTGTGATTTTTCTTGTATTTTTTTCTCCAATCTTTCTTCTAGCCTTTTTTGAGCCAACCAAACACGGGCGCGAATTGCTAAAACTTCATCATTGCATCCCATCAGATTAAACTGTACCTGAATCTCCGAGCGCCATGTCGGATATTTATCCGCGATCGTCATTGCTAAAGTCTCTAAACCCACCACCGCCGCATAGCGCACTACCCATTCTTCATCCTGTTGGGCGACAAATAACAAAGCATCTAAAGACTCTTCCTGAGCCATATCACAGACATCATCAGGAAACCAAGCCCATTTCATCATGCCTAGTCCCTTAACGGCAGCGCGGCGAACACTCATCGCAAAATCGGCAGTCGCTACACCAAGTAGAGTGACTAAACCTCTAGGATCACCAATCCCAGCCAAGGCGCGGATCGCCCACGATCGCGCTGTGTAGTTATGGGTATCTAGGAGTTCTAACAAAGCGGGAACCGCAGGATTACCCAACTTGATTAATCCATCAACCGAAGCGACGGCTGCCCCAGGATTATTGTAGCTCAGAGCCTCGATTAGAATGGGAATAGATCCTTCTAATTGAGCATCGGCTAGATTCTGAACTGCTTCGAGTAGAAGCTTAGAAGAATCTGCTTCTTCTACAGCTTGAATAAGTTGGGAAAGGCGATCGGTCATAGGTTTAAGTAATTTAAAAAGGCGCTTTGCGCTCCTTTACTCTACAGTAAATTATCCATCAATTCCATAACTCTAACTGCACCATCTGTCAGATTTGGTGGTATGGCAAGCGGAATTTGTTTTTCTAATAATCCTTTCAGAGATATCAGCTTCAAGCTATTTTCTGCCATCGTGTTGGCGATCGCTTCGGCTGCACCTAAATATCCGATCGCCCCTAAATCCGAAAGAACCGTGCGCCGCAATTGCAAATCGTCATTGGATAGCGCAGTAATTAAGCGATCGCCATATTGGTTAGCAACTTCTGGTTCTGAAAGTTGATACATAGCTCTAGCCGCCGCGTATTGTACCTTGGGAATCGGATGCTCTAAAAATGGCAACACATAGGGAACTGCTTCTACTGCCCGTAATGTTCCCAAGGCTTCTAGAAATGCATCATAGGGATGTTCTGGTTCGGTGTCCTTACTGGCGTTGGGATTAGGATTTTTGATTAATTCTAGTAGGTAGGGAACGCAGGAATTATCACCCAACATTTCTAAGGATTGCGCCGCCGCCTCGCGGACATATAGGTCATCGCATTCCAATGCTTTGATTAATGCTGGCACGGCTTGGCGATCGCCAAGTTTTCCTAATGCTCTAGCGGCATTGCGCCGTAATGGATATCCGCCCGACTCAGTGCGATCGGCTTCATCCACTAAAGCCACAATTAACAAGGCGATCGCTTCAGGCAAATTTACTCGAAAGCGACCTAACCACCAAGCCGCATAAACTCGCAATCCCAAATCTTCGCTTTGGAGATTAATCAACGCTTGTTCAATTGTTAATTGATTATCATCTGGAATACCAGATTCTTCATTCATAATTTAAATATTTTCTAGATTTTCTAGATAACACCGCTATTCATCACAAAAGACTGAGTTTTTCTTGTGGCGCAGTGATGAAGCTGCACCACAAAAGATTACAGTCCCAAGAAGACACCCAATATTAGCAAACCAATAACGCCAACACCAGTAAAGACAATACCAGTGCCGATTTTTCCAATGATTGCAGGTGGATTTTTCTGCCATTCCCAGCGAAGGTAATCTAACCGCGCTGCGCCTTTATTGCCAGTAAAGACTTGTTTGGGCAAGCGATCGCGATAGTCTGCACCATAACGTGCTGTATGAGCAAAAGTGACTTCGCCTTGAATTTGATGGGACAGAGAACGCCGACGCTGATATGGCACAGTGCTGTCGCCAAAACAAGTTAGATATTCTTCGCTGTTAAGCAATTCATCAACAAAGCCTTGGATACCTTTAGTCGCAACTAAAATTGACCATGCAATCTTTTCGCGATCGCCATATACATTACGTCCCAGCAACCGTTGAATGCAGATCTCGACAAAACGATAATTATTATTGCTATCGAAGATAAGCCTTCTGAAGGAATCGGATAATATCAAACCTCGAATAAAATCTCTGACTGTAATCTGACCAGCACGTAACTGAGATTCTAAAGATAGTTGACGATGACTATCCAGCATTTGCTGTTCGTTGTAGATCTGTCTGTAGGCAGCAAATATCAATGTATCCCAATCAGAGTTAGAAAGTTTGTTGTCGATGGTATAAATCCGAGGAATATCATCGTTGGGAACTTCAAATCCATCAACTCGTTGATTTTGGGAAACTGGAGAATACTCTAATAATGAAATCGGCATAAATATTTGCCTAAAATCGCTTTTAAAATGTAATTGAATCAAAAATGTTTAATATTAAAACGCAAAAAGCACTCCGTTGGAGTGCTTTTTGCGTTTTAGCGGAAATTAGCTAAGTGCATTGATTGCATAGTCAATGTAGGAGTTAGCTTCAACAGCAGAGTCTCCAGACAAACCATGATTAGCTTTAACATACTTCAAAGCTTCAACATACCAGCTAGGAGAAAGATCAAAGGTGCGGTTGATTTCAGCGATACCAGCAACCAAATAATCATCCATAGGACCTGTGCCACCAACTACGCAGCAGTATGTGACCATACGGACGTAGTAGCCGATGTCGCGTACACACTTGTCTTTGCCAGTTTGGGTCGAAGCGTAGTTAGGACCAGACATCGAAGTGGTGTAAGGGAACTTGCTGTAAACAGCGTTAGCAGCGCCAGAAGCCAAAGAATCAGCTTTTTCGCTCAAAGCCTTAGCAGCAGCTAGACCAGCAGTTGCTTGACGGAAACGACCAAAAGCAACTTGGGTTTCAGTAGAGCTAAGGAAACGACCTTGAGAATCGGCGGCGGATACTGCTTCGGTTAAAGGGGTTTTCATTGTGAGATATTCTCCAAAATAGTTTTTTTAAGTAAAAATAAGGTCAAAAGACCAATTAATGTGTCGAATTGATCGAATTGCGAAGAAGTGCTTGACTGTAGATTGGACAAAACCAAACTAGGAAACAGCAGCAGCAGCCTTATCGAAGTAGCTACCAATTTCACTCATTAGAGCGGAACAATCACCACGGGTAACGCCGTTAACATCGTTAGCGATTGAGATCGCAGCATCCTTCATTTTGCCGATACCAACAGCAACGGAAGCACCAGGAGTACCAAGAGCCAAGTATGTTTCTCTCAAACCATTGAGGCAGCGATCCTCCAAGATGCTTGCATCGCCAGAGTAGATAGCATAGGTGACATAGCGTAATACGATTTCCATGTCGCGAAGGCAAGCAGCCATACGACGGCTGGTGTATGCATTTCCACCAGGAGCGATCAAAGCAGGCTGTTCAGCAAACAAAGAACGAGCAGCGTCAGCAACGATTGAAGAAGAGTTGCTGGTGATGCGGTTTACAGCATCCAAACGCTTGTTGCCATCGGCAACCATGGCGCTAAGAGCATCAATTTGAGAAGCACTGATGTATGCGCCTCTAGAATCAGCTTGGGATACTACCTTTGCAAATGCGTCCAACATAATACTGTTATCTCCAGTTTTGTAATTATCTTTTGTTTTTTAAGTCATCCTCGAACTGTTTAGGGTTCGATGGATAGTTGACCGCTCTAAATGATATCTGATGTTTTAAGTCAGAAAGTCTAGAAAAATCTTTGTTTTAAAAAGTCAGACTGTTTAACGCGAGCTAAATGAATTTTTTAGTATTCATTGTTACTTGTTAGCTAAATTTCTAACCTATTTGTTTATACTATGTCGTTGGATCGTTTTTTATTACAGATTGTCACAATTTATAAAGGATTACTTTACGATCGCTTTTTAGGCATTTTTTAATCAGTTTTGATGAGTATTTCACGATCGCCTATGATCGCATTGATAAACCAATCCTTTTGAGAGATTCATTCACTTCCAAAACTCTTACCTTGACCACCTGACCAACTTTAACGACTTGCTTAGGATCGCTGACAAAGCGATCGGCTAATTGCGAAATATGGATTAATCCATCCTGATGCACACCAATATCAACGAATGCGCCGAAGTTTGCCACATTGGTAATAATTCCTTCTATTTCCATGCCGATCTGTAAATCCGACATTTTTTGAATTGCATCGCTGAAGATGGCATATTTAAACTCCGCACGCGGGTCACGCCCTGGTTTTTCTAATTCCTTCAAGATGTCCCGCAGAGTTGGTTCACCGATCGCTTCGGTTACATATTTTTTCAGGTGGACGGTTTTCAGCTTGTCTGCCGCTTGCGATATTTCCGAAAGAGATACATTCAAGTCACGGGCGATCGCTTCGACTACTGGATAACTTTCGGGATGAACGGCGGTATTGTCCAAAGGATTAGTGCCGCCACGAATTCGCAAAAATCCTGCGGCTTGTTCAAAGGCTTTTGCGCCTAATTTTGGAACTTTGAGTAAATGACGGCGATCGCGAAAAGCACCATTTTGATTGCGATAGGTGATGATGTTATTGGCGACTGTGGCGCTGAGTCCAGACACAAAAGTGAGAAGTTCCTTCGAGGCTGTATTTAAGTCTACGCCAACAAAATTCACGCAACTTTCTACGGTTTCATCGAGCTTCTTTTTTAACAACTTCTGATCGACATCATGTTGATACTGCCCCACACCGATAGACTTGGGATCGATTTTTACCAGTTCGGCAAGGGGATCTTGTAATCTGCGTCCAATGCTCACTGCGCCGCGCACAGTCAAATCCAGATCGGGAAACTCAGCGATCGCTACAGAACTGGCGGAATAAATAGAAGCTCCCGCCTCATTCACCATCACTTTGATCGGTGGCTTCTCTAGTTTTTGGATTACTTCCATGACAAAGGTATCGGTTTCTCTCCCTGCCGTTCCGTTACCGATCGCAATTAATTGAATGTGATACTTCTCAATTAAGGTTCGTAAAGTACGCGCCGCCTGTTCTCTTTGGGCTACGGCTTGATGGGGAAAGATGGTTTGATATTCCAGAAACTGCCCCGTCTCACTAATTACGGCGGTCTTGCAGCCTGTACGGAATCCAGGGTCGATCGCAAGGGTGGGCTTCATACCTGCGGGAGCCGCTAGCAATAAATCACGCAAATTCGCTTCAAAAGTTTTGATGGATTCCCCATCCGCCCAAGCTTTTTTCTCAGCAATTACCGAGGCGATCGCCGAAGTTTTGATCAAGCGATTAAAGGCATCCTTGAGCATGTCTTGATAAAACTGCTTGATGGCTGGAGCTTTTGCACGAATCTGTTGTGATTCTAGATATTCCAACACATATTCTTGATCAAAGTCTAAGGTCAACGTGAGGATTTCTTCAGTTTCGCCCCGCAACATGGCAAGCAGATTATGGGGAGCGATCGCTTTGACTTTGGCTTGATAGTCACGGTACATTTCAAACTTAGTTGTACCAGCAGGATGAGTCCCCTTAATTTTCGAGACAAATAAACCCGACTGCATCAAGTAATCTCGAATATAGGCGCGATATTCGGCATATTCAGCAACTTCTTCAGCAAGAATATCCGCAGCACCTTTGATCGCTTCTTCAATAGTTTTTACTTGTTCCGATAAATACTTAGCTGCTTCCTGTGACAGCGAAACTGTATTGATATTCGGACGATTGAAATATTTAATTGCTTCTGCAAATGGTTCTAATCCTTTTTCTTTAGCGATCGCTGCTCTAGTTCGACGCTTGGGACGGTAGGGAAGATAGAGATCCTCTAATTCTGTTTTTTGAAGGCACGCTTCAATTTTGGCTTTGAGCGCATCAGTTAATTTGCCTTGATCGGCGATCGCCTGCAAAATTACCGTTTGGCGATCGCGTAGTTCCGTCAAATAAAGATAGCGATCCTGAAGATCCCGCAATTGAATCTCGTTCATCTCCCCTGTCCGTTCCTTACGATAACGAGCTATAAAGGGAACAGTTGCACCTTCGGCAAATAGTTCGAGAGCCTTTTGGATTTGTACTGGTCGTAGCGAAAGTTCTTGAGATAGAATTTGTTCGAGGTTAAGCATTAAATCTTGTTGACTTTCACAAGTCGTGGTGCAGTTTTTTGAGTCTATATAATCTCTTAATATAATGTAGCATAGACCAAGTGGTTGACATTACCATTAGCTTAGTTCTCCAAGCTTTGATGCCAAGTTTTGCGTATATCGGTATTATTTTTATGAAATCTATTTGGGTGTTGGTAGCGATCGCTGGTTTATCAGTTTTCTCTGGAGGCTGTGGCGCTAAAAGTGATGCTCAAAATGATAAAGGCGCATCTCAAGCTCAAACTCAAAACGCTAAAGCATCTGTAGCCGTAGATGTGGCGATCGCTACTGCTGATAATCTGCAAACTGAAACTGAATATACGGGTACAACTGCACCAATCAGAGAGGTGTCAGTGCGATCGCGTTTGGAAGGACGTTTGCTAGAGCTAAATGTTGATGTCGGCGATCGGGTAGATGCAGGACAGACGATCGCCCAATTGGATGATGCAGTTCTATCCGCAACTGTGCTACAGGCAGAAGCAGAAGTTGCTGCTAGACAATCGGAAGTTTCGCAAGCAAATGCAGCCGTTGGTAATGCTCAGGCGCAAGTCGAACGAGCCAGACTGCAATATCAACAAGCACAGGCTGACGCTAATCGCTTCATGCAACTGGCTAAAGAAGGCGTAGTATCATCGCAAACTGCGGAAAATGCGGTTACTCAAGCGAAAACTGCTGAGCAGTCACTGCGATCGGCGGAACAGCAAGTGAATTTACAGCAACAAACTGTGGGCGCTAGTTCTCAAAGGGTTTTGGCTCAAGAGGCGATCAAATTACGCGAACAGGAGCGTCAGTCCTACACCACTATTACGGCTCCGATCGCTGGAGTGGTTTTGGAGCGGGTGAGTGAGATTGGCAATCTGCTATTTGCGGGTAATGAAGTTTTGAAATTGGGTGATTTTAGTCAGGTTAAGGTAATTGTTCAGGTGTCTGAATTGGAAATTAATAAGATTCGCTTGAATCAATCGGTGAATATCCGTTTTGACACTTTCCCTAATCAAAAATTTACAGGAACAGTGAGAAGAATTTCGCCCGTAGCCGATCCTGTTGCGAGATTGATCCCCGTGGAAGTTATCGTCCCCAATCGCGATAGTAAATTGGGTAGCGGTCAGTTAGCTAGAGTTCAGTTTGCGGGTAAGCAGTCCAAACAAATTGCGATCGCCGAAACCGCGCTAGAAGCAGCAGGAAGACCGACTCAAGCACCTAAAGATACAAATACCCAACCCAATCAACCAGCAAAGCCGAAAACAGATACCAAGTCTAATGCTGCTGAAAAGGGGAAGCCGAAAACTGGCTCAGTTTTTGTGATTACGGGTGATCCGAAAGAACCCAAAGTGGCGGCGCGGAAGGTTACTCTTGGCGATCGCCGTGATGGCAAAGTTGTGATTCTTTCTGGCTTGCAAGAAGGCGATCGGATTGTGGTCAGGAGTGGCGGTAAGTTGCAGGATGGCGATTCTGTCAGGCTCAGTGTGTTATCGGAATCTTCTAAATAATTAGATCTCTTAGAGCTTTTGACTATAGGAAGTAATTCTTAAACAGTTTCTTACATCATTATATTAATAGGTAACTATGAGCAACCAAAACTCGTCTAGTCCCAAGCCGACAGGATTTAGTATCAGCGCCACAGCAATTCGTCGCCATATTGGGACGCTGATGCTAACGATCGCTATTTTTGTGATGGGCGCATTTTATGTGACGCGCTTACAAGTGGATTTGCTGCCATCAATTGTGTATCCGCGCATCGGTGTACAGATTGATGTCCCTGGGGTGTCTCCAGAGGTGGCTATTACTGAAGTTACTAAACCGCTAGAAGAAGCTTTAGCAATTACTGAGGGTGTGAATCAGCTTTTTTCGCGTACTCGCGAAGGACAAGTAAGAGTCGATTTGTTTTTTGAAGCAGGTAGTGATGTCGATCAGGCTCTGAATGACACAGTTGCTAGCTTTAACCGTGGGCGAAGTCGTCTACCTGATGTCGTCGAGAATGAAAGAATTTTTAAATTTGATCCGTCCCAATTTCCGATCTATGAGTTTGCGCTCACATCGCCTTCTTTGTCATTGCCAAAATTAAGAATATTTGCGGATGAAGAGTTGGGGCGTGAACTAGCGATCGTGCCTGGGGTTGCAGGTGTTGATGTAGTTGGTGGTGTCAGGGAAGAGGTACAGGTTAATCTCGATCTGCCCCGCTTACAATCAGCAGGTGTAAGCGTTAATCAAGTTTTAAACGCATTACGCGATCGCAATATTGATGTTTCAGGTGGACGTTTACGCAATGGCGCGGTGGAGCCACTGACTAGAGCGATCGGCAAGTTTAAAAATGCCAAAGAACTAGAGAATTTATCCTTTGTTGTTAGTAATCCATCGGCTACAACTCCGCCTAGACAAGTCTATTTGCGTGACTTTGCCGAAATTATTGATGGTACTGAAGAACAGAGAGTTTTCACTACTTTAAATGGACAAGAAGCAGTGAGGTTGCTAGTAACGAAACAGCCCGATGCGAATACGATTGAGGTCGTCGATCGCGTCAAGGAAAAGATTGCCAAACTTCAGGAAAATGGCTTAATTCCCAGTGATGCTGAGATTACGGCGACAATTGATGAGTCAAAACTAATTAGAGCTTCCGTTGCGAACGTTACATCCTCTGGCATTATGGGAGCCTTCCTCGCGGGAGGTGCGGTGTTGCTATTTCTTGGCTCAGTGCGACAGACCCTGATTATCACCCTTGCGATTCCTCTGGCTACCCTTGCCTCCATTATTTGTATGGGTATTTTCGGATTTTCGCTTAATATATTTAGCTTAGGTGGTCTGGCTCTGTGCGTGGGCGGTGTCGTAGATTGCTCGATCGTGATGTTAGACAATATCCTGATCGGCGTTGAGAAAATGCGAAGGAGTAATGGAGTTCAAGATACGATCGCTCAGTCCCAAGCCAGTAGTGCCGAAATAGAATCAGCGCTAGTTGCTTCCACCAGTACCAACCTCGTCGTAATTTTTCCGTTTTTATTACTGGGTGGATTCCTGTCGCTACTATTCAATCAACTGATTCTCACGATTAGCTTTGGGAATATTGCTGCGATCGCGATCGCCATCACCGTAGTACCAATGCTAGCCTCTCGTTTATTATCCATTCCTTGGTCTAGTCGATTAAGTGAAACATGGTTTATGCGTGGATTTCAGCAACGATTTGAAGCCGCTACATTGGGCTATGCAGGTTTCTTAGCAAAGATTATCCATTATCGTCTTTTGGTAGTGATTGGACTGTTTGCTGTGCTTGGTGGTGGTGGCTTCCTCATGGCGCGACAACTTCCCCAAGAAATTATCCCTCAAGTTAAAACAGGTGATGTCAGCGTCAATGCTCAATTCCCCGCAGGTACAACCCTCGCCGAAAACCGTAGGGTGATGGAAATCGTCGATGAAATTCTGATTAAGCAACCTGAAACTGCCTATGCTTTCTCCACTATTGGCGGTGGTTCCTTTGGTAATAACGTTACTGCTAATCCCTTACGCAGTGGCAGTACGATTACGCTCAAGCCAAATGCGGATCTTACTGGTTTTGTGAGTCGCGTGAATCGGGAAATTGCCAAGTTAAATTTAGCAGGAATCCGAATTCGGGTTAACCCTGGACAAGTACGCGGGATTATCGTCAATAATTCCCCTGTACCCAGAACGGATATTGATGTCGTTTTGCAAGGTAGTAATCCCGAACTATTGACGCAAGCAGGTTTAGAAGTTCTGGGAGCCTTGGAGAAGTCAGTTAAAGGCGCGAACTTCCGCCCCGACACCGATGCTCGTCAGCCTGAAGTCCAAATTATTCCTGATTGGGAACGTCTGCAAGCGTTAGGACTATCCACCCAAGCGATCGGCTCCACTCTGCAAACTGCGATTACAGGTTCAGTCCCCACGCAATTACAACGCGGCGATCGCCTGATCGATGTGCGGGTACAGCTTGATCCTAAGCTACGCCAAAACTCTTCGCAATTGCAGCAAGTACCCCTATTTGTCAGCAATAATCGCCCTGTTCGCCTTGCGGATGTGGCAACTCTGCGCGAAGGTCGCGCCCCAGGGGAAATTCAACGCATTAACCAGCGTCAAGTTTATCTAATTCTCGGTAGCATGGAGCGTGGTGCAAGTCTCAGTGGTGCGCTCCAACAAACTGAACAGGCGATCGCTGAGGTTAAGTTGCCAGATG
>JBILGV010000120.1:0-13449 GCA_044350865.1 Pseudanabaena sp.
TTTGGGGCTATATGTTTGAGTAGGAACTTCCGTGCAAGGCTCTAGAGCCATGTTTTGCTCTCCTTTGGGGCTTAAATCCCTAATGTTTCGTTTTTATACCCGCCCTAAGTTTTGCAGGGCTGAGTCATGTGATGGCTGAGGAAATGGGCGATCGCATGGCGATCGATAAGTTAGTTATCTTTACTATATTGACTAAAACCTAGAGATGGGGCAAAAAGTTGCAAAGGTTTACAGGAGTATAAGGATCTGTAATTTCTTTTGAGGCGATCGCCAGTAAATATACTTATCCGATGTCTGACGCTAAGGCGATCGCGAAGTTTTGACTAGGGCGCATGATGGGTTACGAGAGAAATAATGTTATTTTTAAGCTAGCTTAATTAGTGAGGAGGTATAGCTAGTTATACTTATAGCGAATAACTTCTTCCTTCTCGCTAAATATCAGTTTGTTTTGGCGATCGATCCCGTGCAAACGCAGGGAGAGCATGATTAGGCTTATGAAAGCGCAAAAGAGGGATGCTAGTGCAAAGTTCTTCAACAAAAATGTTATCGGATGTCTCAATCAAGAGATTCAATAAAAAAGCGGGGCTAAGCCCCGCCTCTTATTTAATTTTAATCAATCAATCGATTAACCGAGAACCTTGCGTGCAGTTGCCACGACATTTTCAACGGTGAAGCCGAACTTCGCGTAACCGATTGGACCGGGAGCCGAAATACCGAAGCTGTCCATACCGACAACTGCGCCTTCAGAACCGACATACTTGTGCCAGCCAAAGGTGCTACCAGCTTCAACACTGACGCGCTTTTTGACTGCAACTGGAAGTACGGATTCCTTGTACTCATCGGATTGTTCGTTGTAGAGTTCCATCGAAGGCATAGAGACTACACGCACAGCCTTACCTTCCGCCGCTAGGATTGCCGCAGCATCTACAGCAAGAGCAACTTCTGAACCAGTCGCGATGAAGATCAACTCAGGGTTTGGAGCATCAACAACAATGTAACCGCCTTTCTTGGTTCCTTCGATGGAAGTACCAGCCAAGTTCTTGACATTTTGGCGAGTGAAAGCCATCAAGGATGGACGCTTACGATTAGCGATCGCTACTTGATAAGTACCAACAGTTTCCTTCGCATCCGCAGGACGCAATACCAAAAGGTTAGGAATTACGCGCATCGAAGCAAGGGTCTCGACGGGTTGGTGAGTAGGACCATCTTCACCGAGCATTACGGAGTCGTGGGTCATGATGTATAGCACACCAACTTCCGACAGAGCCGACAAGCGGATTGCGCCGCGCATATAGTCAGCAAACACGAGGAAAGTTGCACCGTAAGGAATTGTGCCGCCATGCAAGATCATGCCGTTCATGATTGCGCCCATCGCATGTTCACGAACACCAAAGCGGAAGTTACGACCTTCGTAAGAACCATGTTGGAAGTCGGGCAAACCTTTAACATAGGTCATGTTGGAGTGAGCCAAGTCAGAGGAGCCGCCCAAAAATTCGGGAAGTACAGGAGACAATGCATTCAAGCAAGCTTCCGAAAGTAAACGAGTTGAAGTTTCTTTCTCAGCAACAGGCTCAAGGGCTTTTTCCCAGCCTTCAGGAAGTTCGCCAACCATGATCCGCTTGTATTCAGCAGCTTCGGCAGGATAGGCCTTTTCGTAAGTAGCAAAGCGATCGTTCCATTCAGCTTCAGCAGTAGCGCCCTTGTCGATCGCTTGACGGAAACGGGCTAGAGCATCAGCAGGCACTTCAAAAGGTTCGTATTCCCAACCTAGGTTAGCGCGAGTTGCAGCAACTTCATCAGTACCGAGAGCCGCACCGTGAACACCAGCCGTACCAGCTTTCTTTGGTGAACCGTAACCAATGGTGGTAGTAACGATGATCAAGCTAGGCTTGTCGGTGACGGCTTTAGACTCTTCGAGTGCTTTAGCGATCGCATCTAAGTCTTCGTTACCATCAGCAACATAGGTGACGTGCCAGCCGTAAGCTTCGTAACGCATACCGACATTTTCAGTAAATGCGAGGTCGGTGCTGCCATCGATGGAGATGCTGTTGCTGTCATACATCATGATCAGCTTGCCGAGCTTGAGGTGTCCGCCCAAGGAAGCTGCTTCAGAAGCAATCCCTTCCATGTTGCAGCCATCACCAAGGATCACATATGTATAGTGATCAACAATATTGTGACCAGGTTTGTTAAAACGAGCAGCCAAGTGTGCTTCAGCGATTGCCAAACCAACCGCATTACCAACACCTTGACCAAGAGGACCTGTGGTAACTTCAACGCCTGCGGTTTCAAAGTTTTCAGGATGCCCGGGGGTAGCACTGCCAAACTGGCGGAATTGCTTGATTTCGTCTAAAGGTACGCTGTCATAACCTGTGAGGTGTAGCAATGAGTATTGCAACATACAGCCATGTCCTGCGGACAAGACAAAGCGATCGCGATCGAACCACTTAGGATTTTTTGGATTAAATTTTAAGAACTGATCAAACAGCACAAAAGCCATTGGTGCTGCGCCCATCGGCAGACCGGGGTGACCAGATTTTGCTTTTTCGACCGCATCGATCGATAAAAAGCGGATGGAGTTAATGCAGAGTGTCTCAAGGGTTTGAGTTTTCGAGGGTGCAGCGACCATAGTTACAATTGCTTAAAAAATTTTTGTACTCAATCAGGTATATTTTCCCTCAAAACTGTCCAATTCAATAATAAATTTTAACATTTTGGTATCGCGCTACTCAATTTGCTGAATCAATAGTGATAAGCAGCTAAGCGTAGTTCATTCGCCGTGAAGAAAGTCAAATAAATGTTAAGGCAGATTAAAATCAAGGATTCCTGACAAAGTTAAGGATTACTATGTGTACAGATAAGAAGGTGATTCTAAAAAATCTCCTAAACATAGTTCTCTAGATATTCCTCTAAGGGTGATAGTTATGAACGGCTTAACACAAAAATTCATGAACACAGTGGAATATTTAAGCGATGCGATCGCCAAAATTTTCACTCCTGCTAAAGATGATTTTCCCGCCACAGGCGCACAACCCTATAAAGGTGATCCCGCATCTGAAAATCTCAAATAAAACACATAGGGATGCGATGCATCCCTTATCTTTTGATATAGAGTGCATAATTAGGACAATTGAGTTGAAACCCGTCCCTGAACTTTATATCCCCTATGACGCAAAATTCAGCCTTACTGACACCGCAAGCAGAACCTAATGCATTGAACTGGGCAAAAAAAAATCTATTTAGCAGTTGGTTTAATAGCTTACTAACCATTTTTTGCGTCTGGTTAATTTATCAACTGGTAAGTAATATCTTGATTTGGGCTACGACTAAGGCTCAATGGACGGTGGTAAGCAGTAATTTACGACTATTTCTAGTCGGGCTTTACCCAGTCGAAGAATTTTGGCGATTGTGGATTATTTTGGCGATCACAGGTTTACTATCAGGAATCTCATGGGGACTATGGGGGCGGTTTAGTCGAACAGTAGCGATCTCCATTAGTTCTTTTTCCGTTGCGCTGGCAATTTTGTTACCCGTTGATGGGATTTTCAAAATTTTGACCTTGGCAATTAGTGGCATGATCGCCTTGGGTTTTGTAGTTGGTCAGCAAATCAAGCGATTTGAATCAAGTTCTTTAGTTTTGGCGATCGCATGGTTCGCATCTTTGCCAGTTTCTATATGGCTGATTGGTGGAAACTTGGGATTGACCGCCGTTGATGTCAATGCTTGGAATGGATTAGTTTTAACTTTAATAGTGGCAATTTCTGGAATTGTCTTCTCTTTCCCCTTGGGCGTTTTACTGGCTCTAGGACGACAAAGTACATTGCCATTAATCAAATGGTTTTGTGTCTTCTATATTGAAATTGTGCGCGGTCTACCATTAATCGGCATTTTATTTATGGCGCAAGTAATGTTGCCCTTGTTTTTACCCGCAGGTTTAGAAATTGATCGTGTACTGAGGGCGATCGCTGCCTTTGTATTTTTTAGCGCCGCCTATCTTGCTGAAAATGTGCGCGGCGGGTTGCAGTCACTGCCCAAAGGTCAAGCGGAAGCTGCTAGAGCATTGGGATTAAATATCCCATTAACGATTATTTTAATTACCTTACCGCAAGCACTCAAAGCATCCATTCCTGCGATCGTTGGACAATTTATTGGCTTATTTAAAGATACTTCCTTAGTTGCGATCGTGGGCTTAGTAGATTTGATGGGCATATCGCGAACTGTCCTATCCCAACCAGAATTTATCGGTCGCTATTCCGAAGTATATCTGTTTGTAGCTTTAATCTACTGGATGTTTTGTTTTTCATTATCTCAAGCGAGCCAAAAACTAGAAAAAAAGTTTAATAATCTACAATAAAATACTTGCTGTAACTAATTTGTTGATAGTCAATTCGACTAAACGAGACAATAGGGGCTTCGCTTTTGCCTCAGTCATAAACTAACCATAAATCAACGAATTATTTACAGCAACAAATGTTCTATTAGATTCCAACATGATTTCTTACTTAGCTTGTCGTTGAGCCTTTTCCCCTCTCCTCATAACCAATTTATTTAGACCATGCCATTTTCTTCCGTAATTCGCTCATTAATCAAATCGCCTCTCACCGATGAACTAGAGAGCAAATTGGCGCGATCGCATCAACTGACACTTTCGGGCTTGTCGCGAGTGGGAAAAGGACTAGTTAGCTCAACTTTAAGCCAAAAGCAAGAACGCTTGATGTTGGTGATTGCAGCGACCATTGAAGAGGCGGGGCGCTGGTCGGTGCAGTTAGAGACTATGGGTTGGCAGACTGTGCATTTTTATCCTAATTCCGATGCATTGCCCTACGAGCCTTATCAGCCTGAATCAGAGATTATTTGGGGACAGATGCAGGTGCTTGCGGATCTGGTGAATTGGTCTGGGCGATGCACTGAGCTTGTCGAAGTGCGTGAAGGAGATAAGAAAAAAGTAGCGATCGTGGCGACAGGTCGCGCCCTTCAGCCTCATTTACCCAGTCCCGAAGCATTTAAAGAATACTGCTTATCTTTGGAAGTTGGTACAGAGATAAGCCTAAAAGATATGGCAGAAAACTTGACTTTGATGGGATATACCCACGCATCAACGGTTGAGATAGAAGGGCAATGGGGGCGAAGAGGCGATATTATTGATATTTTTCCTGTTTCCAGTGAAATGCCCGTGCGGATTGATTGGTTCGGGGAAGAGATAGAACGGATACGCGAATTTGAACCTTCCACACAGCGACCAATGGATAGTATTCCTTCGGTTTTGCTGACACCGATTAGCTATGGGCATATTTTGGGTGGTTTAGATTTAGAAAATCTATCTCCAGATGATGAATTTACAACTCAAGGTTTTGCAGTTCATCCCAATTCCACGGCTTCTTTATTAGATTATTTACCGAGTTCCGATAATTGTTTGGTAGTCATTGATGAAATTGAGCAATGTCAAGCCCATTGCGATCGCTGGTACGAATCCGCCGAATCAATTGCTCCCCGCTCTCTCAAAGGGAAAGATGGTGAGGGAAAAATCCATCGTTCTTTTGCTGAATGTCTGGAACAAGTTGCTAAGTTCGATCGCCTTGATTTATTGGAACTTGCTGAAGAAAATCGCGGTTTGAATATGTCCAGTCGTTCTGTACCAGCAATTCCCCATCAGTTTGCTAAGCTGGCGCAAACAATTCGTGAGTATCGCGAACAGAAATACAAAATTATTCTTGTTTCGGCTCAACCTTCACGCACAGTGGCGCTATTGCAAGAACATGATTGTCCCGCGCAATTCATTCCCAATGTTCGTGATTATCCTGCGATCGAGAAAACCCATAATTTACGAATTGCTGTCGCCCTGAAATATTCTGGTACTGCGGAAATTCAAGGGTTTGTATTGCCGACTTATCGGATTGCAGTGATCAGCGATCGCGAGTTTTTTGGACAGCACGCATTGGGAACGCCTAATTATGTGCGTAAACGCAGAAGGGCGGTATCGAAGCAGGTTGATTTGAATAAATTGGCGATCGGTGATTATGTAGTTCATAAAAATCATGGTGTCGGTCAGTTTCTCAAATTAGAAAAATTAACTGTCAATAATGAAACCCGCGAATATCTAGTTCTCAAATATGCCGATGGCATATTGCGGGTAGTTGTCGATCAAATGTCGATTTTATCGCGCTATCGGGGCATGAATGAAGGTCAGCCCGAACTGCATAAGATGACAGGGAAGACATGGTCAAATACTACGTCTAAAGCCAAAAAAGCGATTAAAAAGATTGCCTTCGATTTGTTGGAACTCTATGCCAAACGCGCTCAACAACTTGGTTTCGCCTTTCCGCCTGATAATCCTTGGCAACAGGAAATGGAAGATTCTTTTCCCTATCAGGCTACGCCCGATCAATTGAAGGCAACACAGGACGTGAAGCAGGATATGGAAAGTTCGCGCCCGATGGATCGCCTTGTTTGTGGTGATGTGGGCTTCGGTAAGACTGAAGTTGCGATTCGGACGATCTTTAAGGCGGTGACTACGGGTAAACAAGCTGCCCTACTGGTTCCCACGACAATTCTCGCGCAACAGCATTATCACAGTTTACAAGAGCGTTATGCCGCTTACCCTGTGAATATTGCCTTGCTTAATCGGTTTCGGACTACTGCCGAGAAGAAAGAAATCTTTAAAAAGCTGAAAACTGGTGAACTAGATATTGTTGTAGGTACGCATCAACTTTTATCGAAAGATGTGGAATTTAAGGATTTAGGGCTACTGGTAATTGATGAAGAACAGCGCTTTGGCGTGGCTCAAAAAGAAAAAATCAAATCCATGAAAACAGAAGTAGATGTGCTGACTCTATCCGCAACACCGATTCCGCGCACCCTCTATATGGCGATGTCTGGTGTTCGCGAAATGAGTCTGATTACGACACCGCCACCATCAAGGCGATCAATTATGACCCACCTCTCTCGCTATAATCTGGAATTAGTGCGATCGGCAATCCGCCAAGAACTCGATCGCGGTGGACAGATTTTTTATGTGGTGTCGCGAATTGATGATATCGAAGAAGTCTCGGCGCGAGTGCATGAAATGTTGCCATCGGTACGCATGGCGATCGCCCACGGTCAAATGCCCGAATCAGAACTAGAGGCAACGATGCTCAGTTTTAATAGTGGCGAAGCGGACATGATGATCTGCACTACGATTATCGAATCTGGTTTGGATATTCCCCGTGTGAACACGATTATTATTGCCGATGCTCAGAGATTTGGACTGGCTCAACTTTATCAATTACGCGGTCGGGTCGGTCGCGCTGGCATTCAAGCCCATGCATGGTTGTTCTATCAGGAAAAAGGTGAACTCACCGATGTCGCTCGTAAACGCCTCAAGGCGATTCAAGAATTTACGCATCTCGGTTCAGGCTATCAATTAGCGATGCGTGACATGGAAATCCGAGGTGTGGGTAATCTCTTGGGCGCAGAACAGTCGGGACAGATTAATACAATTGGCTTTGACCTTTATATGGAAATGCTGCAAGAGGCGATCGCGGAAATTCGTGGCTCCGAAATTCCTGAAGTTGATGATACACAAGTGGATTTACCGATTACCGCCTTTATTCCTGCCGAATATATTCCCGATGGCGATCGCAAGATGAGTGCTTATCGGGCTGTAGCTTCGGTGACTTCACGCCGAGAACTTACTCAAATCGTTGAAGACTGGAAAGACTGCTATGGGAATGTGCCACCTCCTGCGATGCAACTGATTAAAGTCATGGAACTAAAGTTAATTGCGAAGCGGATTGGTTTCTCACGGATTAAGCCCGATGGTAAGCAGCACGTTGTCTTGGAATCAAAAATGGAAGAACCTGCATGGAAGTTACTGCATGAGCATCTACCCAGTCATTTGCGATCGCGTTTTGTTTATAGCAAAGGTAATGTTACTGTTAGAGGGTTGGGAAGTCTTTCTCCAGATAAACAACTTGATAATTTGATCGAATGGTTAGATACGATGCGAAGATCTTAGGCGATCGCTAGCATTCTAAGCACAAGAAATAGTCTGAACTTTGATGTCTACTTGAAGACTGTTACGCAGGACTTTGAGAATAGCTGTCAGATTATCCATTGTGGGATTTCCTTTTGCGGATAGCATTCTATGAAGGCTTTTACTAGGTTTAGAGGTGGCGATCGCTAGTTCTTCAAATCCGATAGTTGCATTGACGAGATCTCTCAATATGAGTCTTGCAATTTCTGGTTCACCATTGAGAAAGAGGGAAACAGCTTCGTCAAGTAAAGCGGCTGCAAATGGAGAATCTCTTTGGACTCTTGCATTAACGGTTTCTTTAAAGTCGCGTGTTAGGATGGTAGTTGTCATTTTTTCTCCTTTTTGTCGATGTCTTCTTTTCTGGCTGCTTGTCTAGCATCTTTTTTGCGTCTTTTATACTCTTGATGCAGTTCTTTAGCTCGTTCAATATCGGATTGTTGACCTTTTTTCGTACCTCCACCAAACAGAACTATAAGTTGATTGCCATCTTGGGCTAGATAAATTCGGTATCCTGCGCCCCAATCAATTCTATATTCGCCAATTCCATCAAACCATTTGATGTTTGATGTGTTGCCTAGCTCTAAACGCGATTTTGCAACTGTCACTTTTACCGCCGCGATCGCATCCAGATTGTCAAACCATTTCTGATAAGGATTTGAGCCATCTTCTTTGATATATTCTTGAACTTTCATACTAATCGCTATAGTAACTTATATGTTACTTGTAGTCAAGTGATATTTTCGCGATCGCCTCAAAATTAATTAACTGTTATAATCATTCTGTCTTTTAGCTCAAAAGGATATCGTGATCGTGTTACTGCAAGAACTTAAAGAACATTCTTATAAATTATCAACAAGCGATCGCCTCGAACTAATAAGTGCGATCGCACTGTCTTTACAAAAATTACGCGAAATGTCTGTTGATGTTGAGCCTAAACCAATTCAAAACCAACGTCCTGCTTTTGGTGTAATGAAAGGCAGTGGCGAAATTTTGGGAGATATAGTTGCTCCAGCATTATCTGAAAGTGCTTGGGAAGTATTGCAATGAGGCTTTTGCTCGATACACATATTTGGCTTTGGTATTTACTCGCAGATGATCGCCTATCAGGTGAACTAAAGTCACTAATCACAAATCCAACCAATGAGCTTTGGTTAAGTCCGATTAGTATTTGGGAGACAGTCATTCTTGCGGAAAAACGGCGAATATCTTTACAGCCTAATACGAGTGAATGGATTAACTTATCCCTTCAAAAATTAGAAACTCGCGAAGCTGTGTTAAATCATGAAATTGCGATTTTAAGTCGTGAAATTGCATTGCCTCATCAAGATCCTGCGGATCGCTTTATCGCTGCTACCGCGATTTTCTATGATCTGACTTTGGCAACTGTGGATGGAAATCTTACGGGCTTTGCTAGGTTGCAAACAGTTAGCTAAAATCAGACACAATGTCATAAAAATCTCATAAAATAGCGATCGCCTTAAAATTAATCTCTAGGCGATCGGTTTGTTCTTTGCAAAATTGTTGCCCTAAGCTTCATCCGAAAATATTATCTTCTTCTGATAGCTCGACTTCTCCACAGGCTGGGCATGATAAGTTACGATCCCATTTCGCTCCATACCATCTAAGAATGGATGGAGTTCTAGAGCCATATTCCATCTTATCCCAATTTTTATAAACGCCGTCTCTTCTATTTGCCCATATATAAAAGTCCGCAACTAGGTCATCTTCAAGCGAAGAAATGCCACTTTCTCTACCGCGTGAAAGTTCTACAAGAGCTAGCTTAGTCACCATGTTGGATATGGGAATGATGTCTGAAGATAAGCCAACTTGAACCGTAGCCGCAACTGAGTCATTGGGGACGTAGGCGGGATTCGCTTCTCTTGCTTGTTTAAATTGAGACACCTCTTCAGTGCGATTTTCCAAGAAATCCTTAGAGAAAACACAAGCTAGGCAAACCCCTTTGTGTGGGCGGACTCGCAAAACATCACCGCCACTGGCTCTAGCCAATGCTCGACCAAAAATAGTTGGGATATTATATTCAAGGGCGATGCTGTTGAGATTAAATCGACTGCGATCATTGTCTGTAGCAGCAATAATCAGGTTAGAATCCTTCAAAAGGAGTTTCGTCAGATCAAGATTTTGGTTAATATCTATCTCCGCAGTTTCTACTTTGGTATAAGGATTTTTGGCAAGCAATGCATCTTTCACAGCTTTGGTTTTATAGCGACCGAGATCACCAACTCCACAAATATGTCTAGAAACATTGCCAAGCTCTAATCGATCAAAATCAATTAAAACGAAATTACCAATACCAGCTTTAGCTAGTTCTACAGCAATCGCCGATCCGCCACTGCCTAGACCAACAATGGCTACTTTGCGATTCTCTAAAACAGAAGTTTCTAGTAACCCAGTTGTGCGTGAATAAAGTTCTGAGCGATCGGGAATAAATTTAATCAGCCCTTTGTGATACGAACCATCTGGATGACGTATTACAACAAGATGTTCTAATTTTTCTTTTTTAATCGCAAAAAATGCAATCACAGACTGCCGTCCTGAAATTACTTTTGTACCAAATGCTTCTTCAGAAATTACCTCAGCAAGTGAATTTACGTTTTCTGGTGTTGGTAGATCGGGCAGAAATTTGAAAGCTGAAGGAACGGGTAACCCAGAAATTAACCCGTTATTCAATGTGGTGTAAACATGAAAAAGTTCTCCGCCATCTAGAGAAAAACCAACACCAATTTTCAAATTATTTTCTGCGCTGATAAATTCTTGAAAGGCTTCCTGAACTTGCTCTTGACGGACATATACCAATGGATGACTCATTTTTTAATTAATTCCTTATAAAATAGCCGTCTTCAGCAGTTTGATCAGCAACAACAGTATCTGGATCTATTGGTGTATTTTTTGTTTGCAGCATAAGCTGACCAGTAGTTTTATCAAATTCAAGTCGTTGATCTGATAGATTAGTTCCTGCTTGAACAATACGTTCTAAATGTGCTTGTACTGCTTGTGGATTATTGTTAGACATTCTGTTATATCTCCAAAAATTAGTAAAGTTTATTTCATGTGACCAAGAAATCGGTCAAGAGGCTGCCCTGAACGTTTGTGTCCTTCAAATGCTTCAACCCATAGCCGCCCCTTTAGAACGACTAAATAGAGGGTAAGATTTGGCAACCAATTTTTGTAGTGACAAATGCTCACATATCCATCTATAGGTGTAAGCGTATGCATTGTGCTACTAACTCCTAGTACATTAATATTTGCACCTCCAGATCCAATGAGTGGATAGGGAGATAGCACAACCATATTTGGACGGGAATTAGGAAAGTCCGATGGCACATAAATTCTAAGTTTATAGAGATTACCTGAGTTCGACTTCAAATGACCTTCAATTTTAGTATTATTGGAGTCAGTAGGATTTTTCCATTCAAAATCAGGAAAATACTTTCTAAGTATATCCTTTTCTATCGCAAGTCTTCTTTGCTGAACACTACTCCATCCCATAGCTCTAAGTTCTCCTACTGATGTTGTTGTCATCCAAAAAGATATTTACCTCTTCGAGAACACGCATATTTTTAGACCATCCGTTGATCTTATAGCCGCCTTTATCATCCCCAATCTTGATGATAATTGGAGATGAATCTGGGAAGTCATTGGGAATCTCTATGCGATAGTAATCCTTTTCTAATTGAAACTCAAAATAGATTTCCTCTGAAGATGTCCGCATCATTTTTGATTCTGGATAAGCCTTTAAGAAATCATCGTAAATTTCTTTGAGTAATCCTTTCCCTTTGTCGGTAGAGTACCAAACACCTCTAGATACTTCGGCTGGCTCCGTTGTGACGAATACTTCAGACTCTAAAGAAGTCTCTTGGACTTTCCAGTTTTTCGATAGCTTTGAGTCGCTAGAAACAGATCTACGATCTTCACGATCTCTCTCCACGTTCTCACGAATTGGACTCTCGCCAGGCAAGACAACCCATGCCCCAGTTTGATATACAGATCTATGTCTGGTGAATAAGAAACCACCGACATTAACCTCATATTGCTGCTTTAGCAAATTTCTTTGCTCGCGTAGGTTTGCTATGCATAACAAGAAATGGGGAAACTCATATCTGTCTAAAGCCCGAAATACGGTTTGTTCATCGCCCGAACTAGGTACAGCTAAACCCAACTGATGATGGGAATGCCATTCGCCGATATGCTGCAAACCATGCCTTTTTCGCAAAACTTCACCAGCGCGAATCAAGTAATCTCTTCCCTGATAAAAGCTAGTTGAGTTGTGTTTGCTGTCTGGCGCGGGACCCAAAACAAACTGGACTACTGGGGCAGAAGTGTGTGTCCAAAAGCCAAATAGATCGCCTCCTGTTTCAAGGTTGGGATATTCCTCAACCCATCCTGCGATCCTACTTAGCTCTTTTTCGTAAATTAAAACTTTGAACTGTGAACTGCTCATACCCACTTAAAATTTAGATAAGTATTTTGAGGAAGATGCTAATTCTAAAAAAATAAAATAAGCCAGCAACATGACAGTAGCATAGTAAAAGAATTATTACTCCGACTTCATCAGAAAGTATGTCTAAAGATACAGAAGTTACAGAAACTAATCCATCTTTGTCTATCGATTAAGAAAAGATACTAAAATGCCTAACTATTAGAAAAGCCAACTATTTATCGATTTTAGCAATCCTATTGGCTTCTCTCTCACCACTCAACAAAGCACCATGAACCGTTCCTATATATTTGCCATAGGTTGCCTCACCTGCAAAAAATAGCCGATCGCCAATAGGTTCTGCCAAGCGATCGCAGTCTTGAATATTCCCATTTATAGAAAATGTGGAGTAGGAACCATAGGCAAAGGGATCATTGTGCCATTGGGTTAATAATGTGGCGGTTGGCAACGGAATATCTTTACCAAACATGGCTTGTAGCTCCGACATCATATTTTGTGTTGCCTCAGATTTAGACATTTGTGATAGCGATCGCGAAAAATTACCGCTAACCAAAGCGACTAAAATCGGCTCCTGAATATATTTCTGCCAGTTGTAAAACTCAACATAGCGATCGGGGATATTGCCGTTGATATATGCCAAGGCATGAGGCTCTGATGACCAGAATTGTTTGGGAAATTTTAGTACTAATTTATTTAACGCTCCCATTCCCAATTGTTGAATTGCTGCCAACTTCATTTCTGGTAATTCTGGTGAGAACTTAATAGAACCACGTTTCAGTACACCTAATGGAACTGTGACTATCACCCGTGAGCCATGAAAAACTCCGCGATCGGTGGTCAATTGTACACCAGTATCATCATAGGCAATCTTTTGGACTAGATGCTGAGTGCGAATATCTAAATCTGTCGATAGCGCCTGCACAAGCTGCGTATAGCCTTTTGGGAAAACTACATCTTCCCCATTAAATTTTGAATCTTC
>JBILGV010000038.1:0-38782 GCA_044350865.1 Pseudanabaena sp.
ACAACTTCATCATGTAAAAACCGCAGCTTTAGGATAATCTTATTTTCTTCTTCCACAAAACTTTCGACGGTTGTATTGGGTAAATTTAGCAACCTATCAAGACACAAGTCCATACCTGTCACTAGCTGTATTTGTAACTTATTATACATTAATCCCCTCAAATCCAGAAGAGCCCATTTGAAATAAACATTATTGCCAGCGAAACAGGTAATACAAACGTCATTCCGATTAACGCTATTACAACTGAAGCTAATTTCCCCAAAGGAGAAGGCGGAATCGTGACTAAAAAGTTAGTTGCCGATCGCTCAATCCTTACTTTACTATTTGCAGGTTGAGGGATTCTGATATCAGGAACTTTGAAATGCGAAGGTTTATTGTCGGATTTTGGTTTGGATACTTTTGTGAAATCGGTATAAAGCATATCGATCGCTTCTTTTGCTGATTGAAAGCGTCGCTTCGGTGATGGAGCCGTCATTTTCTGCACCCAATCCAACAGTTGCTTACTTGCTCCACAGCGATCGCGAAATTGAATATTCAACTCATCATCTTGAGGTAACTCCGCAGGCGAAATGCCCGTCAGCAAATGAATCACCGTTGCCCCCAACCCATACAAATCCGAAGCAGGCACAGCCCGTCCGCCATACTGCTCCATCGGCGCATAGCCATAAGTACCAACTACCGTAAAAGTCTTACCCTCGGCTGAAGCTTTATCTTGCACCGCCCCAAAATCTACAAGATAAACTTCTTGGCGATCGCTCCAAATTAAATTACTGGGCTTAATATCACGATGCAGCACAGGTGGATTCAGTCCATGCAGATATATCAAAATTTCTAAGGTATCGGTGATAATATCTTTGACCTGCTTCTCCGAAAATTTCTGTCCTTGCACCAGTAAATCCTTCAGCGATGTCCCTTGAATATGTTCTTGAACTAGCCCAAACCAGAGAGAGCGATCGTCGATCGCAAAGTAATCTCGATATTTAGGAATACGCGGATGATTTAGTTGCTTGAGAATTTGCGCCTCCCGCTCAAATAGTTTCAAATCCTCCCACTGCACATCACCACCAAAGGTGAGTAACTTCACGACCACAAGTTCATGATTAGCATCTAAATCATGGGCTAGCCAAGTTTGTCGCCCAGAGTTAAATCCTAGCTGACTTTGTAATTGATAACGCTCTTTAAGAATTTCTTGCGACTGAGGCATAGGATTGAGGCATAAGACATTACTGCGCTTTGTCCAATTTTACTGCTATCCACAAAAAAAGAAGGCATGCATTGCACACCTTCCTTTTTTGGTTATTTTTTTATAACTCCCCAGGCGGGATTCGAACCTGCGACCGATCGGTTAACAGCCGATTGCTCTACCACTGAGCTACTGAGGAATGTAGCTTTTTTGCTTTGTCAGTTTCTTCGCAACCGACTTCAGCGTTTATAACTATAGCGTACAAATGTGGCAAACGCAAACATTTTAAAAAATATTTTAAAAAATCCTTGAAATGCCTCTAACGCAAGGGTTTTGAGCTTAGGGAAATTATTAGCGATCCAGCTACAACCGCGATCGCCCCTACATACCCCCACCAACTAAGCGGCGATGGCGGCAATAATTGCGCCATAAAACTTGGCAAGATTATTGCGGCTACCAAGGTAACGAGAGGGGCAAGGGTAATAATTGCGCTGACCTTGGAGGCTTCCCAATGTTCGAGCGCGGCGGCAAATGCGCCATAGGCAACCAAAGTATTGAGCGCACAAAAAATGAGAATGGCAAAATGGGAACCCGATAAAGTCAATAATCTAGCTGGATGTGACAAGGGCGCAAACAGGACAGCAGCACTAAGATATATGCCTAGCATCACCGATGACGAAGGCAAATCTCGCAATAGTTGCTTTTGGGCGAGTCCATAAAACACCCATGCGATCGCCCCCAGAATCAATAACATATTGCCCCACATATAACTATCAAAGCTACTAATTAGCGATCGCACCTGTTCATGGGAAAACAATACCAAACCAAACATCAGCAACGCTACGCCGCCCCATTGCCTGTAGTTATATTTCTCTTTGAAAATAATTAAGGAAGCAATTCCCATCAGCACGGGCGCAATCTGAGTCAGCACTTGAGCATTAGTTGGCGAAGTTTTGCCGACACCAATTAAAAATAAAATGTAGTTCAGAGATAGTCCAACTACGGCTGTAAAAAAAATCGGTAACGAAACCTTTTGTAAATCTTGCCAAGAAGGTAATTTTTGGCGCAATGTTAGATATGTGCCTAATAACAGCCCCGCGATCGTAAACCGAAACCAAGTCACCGTAAATGGATCTAGCTCTTGGAGAACAATCTTTAAGGCGATCGCCAAAAATCCCCACAGCAAAACTGTCACCAGTGACAAAGCCAAACCTAAACGCGATCGACCAGAAACTTGATGTAACAGCATTTAAGTAGGTTTTTGGAATTAAATGTAGGATGGGTTAGCGATAGCGTAACCCATCATCTATGCAGAGCAGAATTAATGCGTTACGTTGCACTAACGCATCCTACATTTAACTAAACTATTTTTAATAAAAAAGAGCGCATCGCGCCCTTTTTTAAGCTATGAAAACATTTCGACACTAGAAGAGTAAATTGGCTCAACATGGATCGCAATAACACGCTTAGGGCGAACTAACAAAATTTCATTTAACTCAGCCCTTACAGGAATCGGCATCAAATCGTCTTCATTTGCCTTAGCCTTAAACTGTGATGCGTACCAACTTTTGACTTCTTCGATGGTTGTAAACTTTGTCGTGACTTCCTGCCCGCCCTCTAGCTTTAAATGCACGATATATTCATTAGGTTTTTTCGGTTCTCTTGCCATCTCGATTCACTCTGTCTAAATTTCACGTCATCAAGGTGAATTATAGCAACCGTCAAGAAATTTTGTAAAAGTGTTATTTCGCAACATTTTTATAAACTTGTTGGTTCGGGTTTATTGGAAAATCCCTATATGTCGATGCGTGCAAGGTTAACGCAAGATTAGTAGCGATCGCTCACGATTTCTTCTTATAACTTGCTACAGAATGATCCCAAGTCGTGAATCTATAACATGCATCAAAAACATCTATCAATTCCACTAAGATAATGATGCTTAAAACTTTGTAAAGTTTAGTACAATACTTAACATTCTCCTTGGTAAGTATTTACACTTATTGACATGACAGACCAATTTCCTTGGCTTACCGCGATCGTCCTGTTCCCACTCGTAGCCTCCGCCCTCGTCCCTATATTGCCAGACAAAGATGGCAAAACTGTACGTTGGTATGCATTAGGTGTGGGCATCGCTGATTTTATATTGATGTGCTACGCCTTTTGGAAGAACTACGATCCGAGCAGTGCGACTTTCCAACTCGCGGAAAAGTACAACTGGATACCCCAACTGGGACTGAGTTGGGCAGTTTCTGTCGATGGCATTTCGGCTCCTTTAGTGCTTCTGGCGGGACTTGTCACCACACTTTCAATCTTCGCGGCTTGGCAGGTTAACATCAAACCACGCCTGTTTTACTTTTTAATGCTGGTGCTGTACTCCGCTCAGATCGGTGTGTTCGTAGCCCAAGATTTATTGATGTTTTTCATCATGTGGGAAGTTGAACTCATCCCTGTATATCTGCTAGTTTCGATCTGGGGTGGTCAAAAACGTCAGTATGCAGCCACAAAATTTTTACTTTATACTGCCGCCGCTTCGATCTTTATCCTGATCGCAGGATTGGGCATGGCGCTCTATGGCGACAATATGACCTTTGACATGGCTGAGCTAGCCCTCAAGGATTTCCCCTTAGCCTTAGAACTTCCCCTATATGCAGGTTTATTAATTGCTTTTGGTGTCAAATTAGCAATTTTCCCACTCCATACTTGGTTGCCCGATGCTCACGGTGAGGCATCTTCACCTGTATCCATGATTTTGGCGGGTGTGTTGCTGAAAATGGGTGGTTATGGTTTGATCCGTCTGAACATGGGACTGCTTGACCAAGCCCATGTCTATTTTGCGCCGATTTTGGCAACGCTGGGTGTAATCAATATTGTCTATGGCGCGGTTAATTCTTTTGCCCAGACAAATATGAAGCGTCGTCTTGCCTTTTCATCGATTTCCCACATGGGCTTCGTTTTGATTGGAATTGCATCCTATACTGATCTAGGGCTTAGTGGCGCAATGCTGCAAATGCTATCTCACGGTCTAATTGCTTCGGTGTTATTCTTCCTTGCGGGTGTCACCTACGATCGCACCCACACGATGCTATTGAGTGAAATGGGCTATATCGGTAAGGTGATGCCCAAAGTGTTTGCCTTATTTACCGTTGGTGCTTTAGCTTCTCTCGCAATGCCTGGGATGAGTGGATTTGCTAGCGAAATCTCAATATTTATGGGAATCACCACCAGTGATGTCTATAGCTCCACTTTCCGCACTGTGACCGTATTTTTAGCCGCAGTGGGTGTGATTCTCACTCCGATTTATTTATTGTCAATGTTGCGTCAGATTTTTTACGCTTGTGAAGGCAATCCATCCTGCGATATTAATCCATCCTGCGATATTTCCGATATCAGCCTCAAATCTCAGGGCAACCAAGACGTAGTTTGTTTCGGCACAAGTTGCGAATTGCCTAGTGAGTCTGATTTTAGCGATGCTAGACCGCGTGAAGTATTTATTGCCGTTTGCTTTTTAGTACCAATTATTGCGATCGGGGCTTATCCAAAGATGGCAACTAATCTATATGATGCGACGACAACTGCACTTAATTCACAAATGCGTCTTGCCCATGAACAGGTAGCTATTGCTAAGAAAGAACAAATGTTTGCTAGTCAATCTTCTTTCCCAAAACTTTCTGAGATTAAAGTTAACGCGATTTTGGCGAATAATTAGCTACTCCCTCTCCATTCAATAAGAAATAGCGGTGTGGAGTTTAGCTCTGTACCGCTATTTTTTGGCTTAAAGTATGGCAATTTTCTATTTTTTGGTAAGATTACGATCACAGTAATTGCTTATATCAAATTATTTAGATGGAACTATCCGACATTATCGAGAGCCAAGATGACGATGGAGATGAGGAGTTAAGCGATCGCGATAAATCATCAAAATCCTCCGAGCCTTCTCAGCCAGAAAAAAAACAAAAAAAGAGTCAACTTAATAACTATGTTGCCATTACCGTAGTTTTGTTTGTGACATTTATGGGGATCTGCCAAGTCAAAAGTGGCAATGTGGTTCAGTCGATGCAAAAAGCTCAAGCCGATCGCATTGACACATGGGCTTTTTATCAAGCTCGCAATGTCCGCGCAGAGATTGCCAAATCCACGATCGCTCAGTTGACATTACAGGCGGCGGCAGTTCAAGCACAGCAACCGAAACTCCGCGCTGAATATGACAAGGAAATTGCCAAGTATCAGGCGATCGCCGCGAAACAAGACAAAGAAAAAGAAAAATTGCAGCAACAAGCTAAGGAAGCTGAAGAACTATACGAAAAACTGAATGTCCATGATGATCAGTTTGACTTATCGGAGGCAGCATTTGCCCTAGCGATCGCCTTGTTAGCGATGACCTCGCTCACGCAAAAAGGTTGGTTATATGGTGCATCAATGGTTCCCGCAGCATTTGGTTTGTTTATGGGAGTTGCTGGATTACTAAGCTGGGATTATCATCCCGAAGCGATGACAAAAATGTTGTCAGATAGCTCAATTCATCAAGAATTTCAAAAAGCATACCAAAAAGTATCTATTTCTTCCCATCATCCTGCCTTGCAGCGCGTTGCCCTGAAATAAAATCATAAAAAATCACAAGAAGCTGTAGTGACTACTTCGCGTTAGCTTCAGCTTCTTTGGGTTTTGTATCGCAAATCGCTGTAACATAAGTGTTGGGTTGATTATTTCTTAGATCATGAAAAACTTTATTCAAAACCTGCTTCGCTATCCGAAATTTTTAGCTTTAATCACTGGTGGTGTGCTTTCAGTGGTGATCGCGCCAATTATTCCGTTATTGCAAAAACCTGTAACAGCGATCGCGATGATTAGCGCTATAGTGAGTGGGTTTATCGGTGTATCTCTGGTATTGAGAGCGATGCTGGGGTTGGATGTTGCCTAATTGACTCTTCAATAACTGCACCAGAATGCGAGTTTAACCAGATAAAACTAGATAAAACTTGCGTAGAAAATCAAGAGATCAAAACATATTTACTGTGTAATATTTACTCCACAAACGTAAAACTATGGCTACTACAAGACGAGTTGCTCGTGTCGCCGAACTAATTAAACGAGAAGTCAGCAACATGTTGCTGAAAGATATCAAAGACGATCGCGTGGGGATGGGCATGGTCAGTGTGACTGATGCCGAATTGTCAGGCGACCTCCAGCATGTGAAAATTTTTGTGAGTATTTACGGCACTGAAGAGGCTCGTCAACAAACGATGGAAGCTTTAGCCTCAGCCATAGGGTTTATCAAACGTGAAGTGGGGCAGAGATTAGCTTTACGGCGTGTCCCTGAAGTCGTATTTCATGAAGATCGCTCTTTTGAACGTGGTGTCAAAGTGCTATCTCTAATCAATCAACTAAGTCGAGAACGCGAAGAGAAGGAGTCAAATCCAAGTGTTTGAGTTGATTAAGGCGGGAGGACCAGTTATGTATCCTCTCATTGCTCTATCAGTGTTTGCCTTTGCAGGGATCATGGATCGAGTAATTTTTTGGTTTGGCATCCTGAGGTTAGAGCAGAAAACAGCCGAGAATATTTTAGCGATCGCTCGTCAGAATTTAGAAGTGGCGGCTGAAGTAGCTCAGGAAGCGGCAAGAAAACATCCAGTTGGTCGCTTTTTATACGCACCGCTAGCTCTGCATGAGCCAGATCCTGAACTATTTCGACTTGCCCTTGAAAGTACTGCTGATGAAGAGTTGGCAGGAATGATGAAGGGGGAAAAGTTATTAGAAGCGGCGATTACGCTTGCACCTTTGTTAGGTTTGTTAGGAACGGTAATTGGCTTGATCGTTTCCTTTGGGTCGCTGAAAATTGGAGATGTGGCGGCTAATACTAAATCAGGTTCGCTAACTCAGGGTATTGCTGAAGCCTTGATTACAACGGCGGCAGGTTTAATAATTGCCATTTTCACATCGGCATTTCACCGTTTGTTTTTAGCCTTTCAAGATCAACAAGCCAAGCTATTTATGAAATTTGGTAATCAATTAGAGTTAATCTATCGCCAACATTGGCAACGCCATTATCAGATCCGACTTAGAAATGATTAAATCTCTGTCATAACCTAAAATCAATAAATCTAAACTTTTAATCATTGCCAAGTTATTTGTCTCAACTATCACTTGGCAAGCTTATTTTACAAAGACAATGAAAATAAACTGGTTGAAAATAAAAGATTTTCGTGGCTTTCGGAACTGTGAAATTACTTTTCCTAAAAGTTCCAATGTTGTTGTATTTATCGGCGTAAACGGAGCGGGCAAATCAGCAGTTTTAGATGCAATTAGCATTTTATTAAATGTATTAGTTAAAGATATTTGTACTTCTAAAAAAACGTCAGTATTATCATATAAAGAACTGAGTGGTAGAGATATACACATCAAATCAGAAAAATATAAAATCCAACTAGACTTCTGTAATGAAAGTAAACACTACAAAATTTCGATAATCTACGAAGAGGCAATAGATGGTGACTATAGTAAATTTGTTGAGAAAATTAAGCTAGCTATTAATGAACATGAGCTATTAAATTTACCAATACTTATCTGTTATTCAATCAATAGAAATGTTGTTAGTAATAACGCTAAAGTTTATAATCCTAAATATGGATATATCCCCAAATATAAAATAGAGCAATTAATTGCTTATGAAAATTCTTTTAATAGCAATATTGACTCATTTTATGAATTTGCTAAATGGTTTCGTGAAGAGGAAGATCTTGAGAATCAAAACCAAAGAAATCTACAAGATTTCAAGTATAGAAACCAAAAATTAGAAATTGTTAGATTAGCTATTAATACTTTTCTAAACAAATTTGAGTTTGCTAAATTTTCCAATTTAAGAGTTGAAAGATCTCCAAGAAGTCATGATTTTACACCTGTTAAATTTCAAGACACTACAAGTTTAGTTGTTGATAAAAATGGAGAAAGATTTGAGTTTTTACAGCTTTCATCAGGCGAAAAAATGATGTTGTCTTTGGTGGTTGATATTGCGCGGAGATTAGCGATCGCCAATCCAAGCCTAGAGAAAAAATTAGAAGGTGAAGGCATCGTATTAATTGATGAAATTGATCTACATTTGCATCCACAATGGCAACGTAAACTTCTACCTGCACTTACGCATACTTTCCCAAATATTCAATTTATTGTCACGACACATTCCCCACAAGTTTTGAGTCATTTGCCTAGAGAAAGTGTCTTTTTACTAGAAGACAATAAAATTAGCGATCGCGAAATTTATACGGAAGGGCGTGACAGCAACTCTATTTTACAAGATGCTTTTCATGTACCTAAATATGCGGAAGAATATGAAAAAGAACTTAATGAAATATATCGATTGATCGATAGTTATGATGGGGAAAATGCTCAAGATATGCTAGACAAACTTATAGAAAAACGAGGTGAAAGTGATCTTGAAGTAATGCGTATGCAGTCATATATTGATCTTCTATGAAACACATCAAAAAGCAACCAGAACCTCAATCATTAACTGCTAAACGTAATACTGAGGGTTCTATTTATGACGGTCCTCAAAAAGATTGGCAAGAGGCATTACTGGAAGAGCAAGGTTATATTTGTGCTTATTGTATGAGGCGTATTAAATTAAAACGAGAAAATGGGAAACCATTGATACAAATAGAACACTATCGGTCAAGAGAAAAACATCCTGAGTTAGGCTTATGGTGGGCAAATATGTTGGGTGTTTGCAATGGTAATTATGGGATACAACCTCATCTTTATCATTGCGATAAATCCAAGGGCAAAGAAAACGAACAAGGAATTTTTGTTAAAGGTAAAGTAATCGGAGAAGTTGAATTGAATGTACTTGATCCGCTAGATATCAAAAAATCAGAGAACATTGTTACATATTCTTCATCAGGTAAAATTTTGCCAAACACTCAAAATGAGAATTTACAGCAAAGCATAATTGAAGATTTAGATTGCATTCTTAATTTGAATGATGAAAAATTAAGAATGCAACGTAAACAGGCAATGGATATAGCAAAAGAATCTTTGGAAAAGAAATATCCTAATCCTACCCTCCTAGAAATTGAAAGAGAAATCGAGGTTTGGAAAACGAAAAAAGATGGTAAGTATCAACCTTTTTGCCAAGCTGCTATTTGGTTTTTAGAGTATCTCAAATCTAAGCCTATTCATAAATCATGAATTTTTCATTTCCTGCAAGTCTCAAAATTAGGTAATATAGGAATAGGATACGGAGTAATTGCCATTTTCACATCAGCATTTCACCGTTTGTTTTTAGCTTTGTAAGATCGCCGTTGCAAGATCTACATTATTAAGTTTTGTTATCATTAGATGATGACTGAACCTCTATTACAAAATCCTGAAAAATTACAGGCGCGATTAAAGGAAATTCCCCTTGAGGCAGGGGTTTATTTCATGCGGGATCGCCATGATGGCGTAATCTACATCGGCAAATCGAAGGCACTACGCAATCGAGTGCGATCGTATTTTCGTAGTAGTCAGGAGTTGTCGCCGCGTATCGCGATGATGGTGCAGCTAGTTCATGAAATTGAGTTTATTGTCACCGACTCGGAACCCGAAGCGCTTGCCCTTGAAGCGAATCTGATTAAGCAATATCAGCCCTACTACAACGTTCTTCTCAAAGATGACAAGAAATATCCCTATGTTTGTATCACTTGGTCAGAGGACTATCCGCGTATTTTCATCACCCGCAAACGAAAAATGGGCGGTACAAAGGATAAATATTATGGACCCTATGTCGATACGTTTAACCTCAGAAGGACTTTAGGAATTATTAAACGAGCCTTTCCATTACGACAAAGACCGATCCCGATGTTTAAAGATCGTCCTTGCTTAAATTACGACATGGGCTTATGTCCTGGGGTATGTCAGGAATTGATTTCACCTGAAGAATATCATAAGGTAATGAGGCGGGTGGCGATGATATTTCAGGGGCGCTCTAGCGAATTGATTGAGACTTTTACGGAGAAGATGGAAGTTGCTGCTGAAGAATTGGAATTTGAGAAGGCGGCGGATCTGCGCGATCGCATTCAAGTATTACAAAATCTCGGTGCTAATCAAAAGGTATCTTTACCTGATGATACTGTCTCTCGCGATGCGATCGCCTTAGCCTATGACGAGCAGCATACTTGTATTCAGCTATTCCAAATTAGAGCAGGGCGCTTGGTGGGAAGATTAGCATTTGTAGCAGATAGTCAGAGTGATGTACCAGAAGCAATTTTGCAGCGTACTTTAGAAGCCCATTATCAAAACTGCGATCCCGTAGAGATTCCCAACGAAGTGCATACCCAATTGGAACTACCTGAAGTTGAAATTTTGCAAGCATGGCTGAGCGATCGCAAAGGTCGAAAAGTGGCGATCGCCACACCGCAACGTCAACTCAAGGCTGAACTTATCGAAATGGTGGAGCGCAATGCTCAGTACGAGTTAGCGAGAATTCAAAAACAAAGCGATCGCAATTTGCAAGGATTGGAAGACTTGGCGGAGATTCTAAATCTTGAGAGTTTGCCGCATCGGATTGAAGGTTATGATATTTCGCATATTCAAGGTTCGGACGCGGTGGCGAGTCAAGTTGTATTTATCGATGGTATCCCTGCTAAGCAACATTATCGCCATTATAAAATCCGTAATCCTGATATCCAGACTGGTCATTCCGATGACTTTGCGAGTTTAGCGGAAGTAATTGCGAGAAGATTTAGGAAACATTCGGGGTTTGAAGCCCTCACCCCCAGCCCATCTCCTACGGGAGAGGGGAGTAAGAGTAATGATGATTTTCCTGATTTGGTGATGATTGATGGAGGGAAGGGACAGCTTTCGGCGGTGATGAAAATAATTGATAAGTTGGGCTTGCGCGATCGCCTGACGGTGATTAGTCTTGCGAAAAAGCGTGAAGAAATATTCTTGCCAGAGCAGTCAGAGCCATTAATTAGTTGTGATCCTGAACGGGCGGGGGTGCAGGTATTGCGCCGTTTGCGGGATGAAGCGCACCGTTTTGCGATTACCTTCCATCGTCAAAAACGCAGTCAAAGAATGCAGCGATCGCATCTCGATCAAATTATCGGACTGGGACATCACCGCCAAAAAGTTCTATTAGAAAAATTCCATTCTGTAGAATATATTCGTCAAGCCACAGTTGAACAGATTGCCGAAACCGATGGTATTGGCAAAAAGTTGGCGCAACATATTTATGATCATTTTCATGCTGACAAATAAGAGAAAAAGCCGCTAAGTGGGTGATTTTTCTGCTTGATTTTTGCAAATACATACCTAGCAAGCTTTTTGCCAAAATAAAGTAATATGGATACATTATGGCGCGATCGCAATTTCAGAACCTCAAAAGTTACCTCCGTCCTTACTGGGGCGACCTAGCTATTGGCACAATTGCCCTCCTATTGGCAAATGTCCTTGGCACATATATTCCTTGGTTAATCCGAGCCGCCGTTGATGATCTCAGTAAGATCCAATCTGTTGATTTTCATCACTTGATGCAGTATGTCTGGCTAGTTATTGGGTTGTCATCAATAATGTGGGGCATTCGGATGGCATCGCGGGTTTGGATTTTTGGAATCGGTCGCAAAATTGAGTACAGCCTCAAACAATTAATTTTCGAGCATCTCCTCAAACTACCACCCAGCTACTTTGCCAATAATTCCGCAGGGGAAACCATCAGCATTGTCACCAGCGATGTCGAAAATATTCGCCGTCTGATGGGATTTGCTCTGCTTAGTATCATTAATTCAGTCTTTGTGTATGCGCTAACTCTACCCGCGATGGTAGCGATCGATCCGATGCTGACCCTATTATCAATTTCGGTCTATCCAATCATGTTGGTGATTGTCCAGAAATTTAGCGGTCAGTTGCGGGATGAACAATTAGAAGTTCAAGAGGAACTATCGAATGTAAGTTCGCTCTTGCAAGAAGATCTTAATGGAATGGCGCTCATCAAAACCTACGCGCAGGAAGGAGCCGAACGCGCTGCTTTTAGCAAATTAAACGATCGCTTGCTGGATGCGAACTTGAGAATGGCGCGGAGTCGGAATATTTTATTCCCTCTATTGGGTGGAATTGCCAGTATTAGCTTCTTGGTATTGATTTGGTTTGGCGGCGAGAAGTTAGCGAATCCGTTAAATACGACTTTTAAGATTGGTGATTTGCTGACTTTAATTATTTATGTGGAACGGTTGATCTTCCCCACTGCAATTTTGGGATTTGTGATGGTCACATATCAGAGGGGATTGGTTAGTATTGGACGGATTCAAGGCATTCTCGATATTCCACCTGCGATCATTGATCCCGTTGATGCGATCGCTCTTGATAAATCAGAAGTCACAGGCAAAATTGAATCGCGAGATCTTACCTTTAGCTATACCAATGCTACGCATCCAGCCCTCGATCATGTGAGTTTTACTATTTATCCCAGTGAAACTGTTGCCATTTTAGGAACAGTTGGTTCTGGGAAATCTACTTTAGCAAGTGCATTAATGCGCCTAGTGGAAGTTCCATCGCAACAGATATTTATTGATAGCGTGGATATTACCAAGATGAAAATCGAAGATCTGCGATCGATTATCTCTTTTGTGCCACAGGATAGCTTTCTTTTTAGTGCTACGATGCGCGACAACATCCGTTATGGCAAGCCTGAAGCCTACGATCACGAGGTTGAGAATTTTGCAAATCAAGCGCGAATCGAACAGGAGATTCTCACATTCCCACAACAATATGATACTTTAGTCGGAGAACGTGGGATTACATTATCGGGTGGTCAGCGTCAGCGCACTGCTTTAGCTAGAGCTTTGTTAGTCGATACGCCGATTTTGGTATTAGATGATGCCCTCTCAAGTGTAGACAACCAGACTGCCACAGGAATTTTAGGAAATCTTCCTCACAATAAGACAGTGCTATTTATTACCCATAATTTATCGGCTGCCTCAACTTGCGATCGCATCATCTTGATGGATGCGGGCAAAATTGTCCAAGTTGGCACTCATACTGAGCTACTTACGGATTCACCGCTTTACCAAAAACTTTGGAATCAACACAAATTAGAATCAGCTATTAAATAGAATTGATTAGTAAAAGCCTGTAATGAACTATTTGCGGTTATATTCTAACCTTTTTCTTCAATAAGAAATCCTAGCTTATATAATGATGATTTCCTGTTTTTTAAATGAATATATATTTATTTCAACAACATAAAATCATTTGCTTGAAGTGTTAATTTTGGACAATTTTAATAACTATACTAGTTTTTAATAACTTCAGAATTTCTTATAGCTTTGAAGTTTTTTATATAAATTAAGTTTTCTGGGGCGAATAATTCGCAATCCCAATAAAACACTAGAAATATTTGCCATGCAATCAAATCCACCAGTGCCTGACAATGAAGCCAAAAGAATAGAAGTATTAAAAAAATATGACATCCTTGACACGCCACCAGAAGAAACCTTTGATGATTTAACGGAACTTGCGGCATATATTTGTGACACCCCGATCGCTCTAGTGAGTTTGGTCGATTCCAACAGGCAATGGTTTAAATCCAAAGTTGGACTTGATGCCACAGAAACCGATAGAAATCTAGCCTTTTGTTCCTATACCATTCTTAATTCCGATCCCTTAGTTGTTTCAAACGCAACTGAAGATGAACGATTTAAGAACAATCCCTTGGTAACATCCGATCCAAATATCAGATTTTATGCTGGGACACCTTTAATCAATTCAGATGGCTTTGCCTTGGGTTCTCTTTGTGTTATCGATCGCACCCCAAAAAATCTCAGTCCCAAACAGTTAAAAGCACTACAAACTTTAGGGCGTGAGGTGATCGCGCAATTAGAGCTACGCGAGCATGTATCCAAACTAGAAAAAAATATTGCCCAAAGACAAAAAATGGAGGCATCTTTGTGGGACGCAAACCAACAACTTAAGAAAACATTAGCGGAGCTAAAAAGCACTCAGGCACGACTTTTGCATTCCGCAAATATGGTAAGTTTAGGTAGACTGGTAGCAGGAATTGCCCACGAGTTAAATAATCCGATCACATTTATTCGCGGAAATTGTGAGTATATCAGTTCGCAGATTCCAGAATTATTGGAACTACTAGCACTTTATGGACAAAAGTATCCTGATCCTTGCGAAGTAATTCAAACAAAAAAGAGAGAACTAGATTTAAGTTTTTTAGGCAGTGATTTGCCCAAAGTTTTATCTTCAATCAAAACTGGCTCGGATAGAATTAGTCAAATTGTAACATCACTACGAAACTTTGTCCGACTAGACGAAGCCGCCAAGAAAGAAGTTGATTTACATGAGGGAATCGATAATGCGCTGGTACTTTTGCAATATCGCCTTAGCAATATTAATGTTATGCGTAGATATAGTGGAAAACTCGTATTAGATTGCTATGCATCTCAACTAAATCAAGTATTTAAGTCTATTTTACTTAATGCGATTGATGCTGTAGAAATGGTGGAAAATGAGCGATCGCCTGAAATTATCATTGAAACAACAGCAACAGAGCAAGATATTCAGATTAGTGTTGTTGATAATGGCATGGGTATTGCTGAAGCAATTCGAGATGCGATCTTCGATCCGTTTTTTACCACAAAACCAGTAGGTAAAGGTATAGGACTAGGATTGACCATCAGCTATACCATCGTCAAGGAACATGGGGGTTCTTTAGAATTTATTTCGCATGAGGGACAAGGCACTGAGTTCATTATTAAGCTTCCCAAGTGCTAACCAACCAGATCATCACCTGTCGCGATTGCCAACTCCTGTAATCGTTCTTGCTGATCTTTAGAAATACAGCTTTGAATTACCTCTTCAATGTCACCTTCCAATATCGGTGGCAAGGTAAAATTCTGTCCTAAACGATGCTCCGTTAGTCGGCTATCTTTATAATTATAAGTGCGAATTTTTTCGGAGCGAGAACCCGTACCAACTTGGGAGCGACGCATTGAGGAAACCGCATCTTGTTGCTCACGCAATTTGATCTCATAGAGTTTTGCTCGCAAAATTTGCATGGCTCGCTCTTTATTTTGTAACTGCGATCGCTCTTCAGTACAAAAAATTCTAATACCCGTCGGTTTGTGAAATAGATCGGCGGCTGTCTCCACCTTGTTGACGTTTTGACCGCCAGCACCCCCTGATCGCGCCGTAGACATTTCAATATCTTTCGGATCGATATGTATTTCCACCGCGTCAACCTCAGGCATAATTGCCACTGTCGCCGTCGATGTATGCACTCGTCCCTGAGATTCTGTTGCAGGTACACGCTGCACACGATGCACGCCTGACTCAAATTTGAGTTTGCTATAAACGCGATCGCCCTGCACTTCGATAATTGCTTCTTTGAAGCCACCCATTTCCGCGAGAGTCTCACTGAGCATCTTTACCCGCCAGCCTTGACGTTCAGCGTAGCGCGTATATAGCCGCACCAAATCACCTGCCCAAATTCCCGCTTCATCACCACCAGTACCCGCACGAATTTCCAACATGATATTTTTATCATCATTGGGATCTTGTGGTAGGAGCAGAATCTGTAACTGCTTTTCTAGTTCTTGCAGAGTTGTGGACAGCTCCTGAACTTCCAAAGCAGCCATTTCTTTAAGCTCTGGATCATCGGATTCTTTCAGGATTTGTTGCGACTCGATAAAATCCTGTTCTGCTTTGCGAAAAGCTTCATAAGTTATGACCGTCTCTTCTAACGAAGATCGCACCTTGGCAATGCGCTGAAACTCGCCATGATCAGTCGCCACGTCAGGATCACCCATCCGACGAGTCAGTTCATTGAAGGTTTGTTCAACCGATTGAAGTTTCTTAATTAAATAAGGAGCAGGCATGGATTTGACAATATCGCAAAATAACGTAAAAACTAGCAAACCAAGGGAGAATCTTAAATTAATTCTAAAAATTAATTATTGAGCTTTGATAGCTTAAATGGATTCTCCTTAAATTGATGTTGAAATCGCTATACTTGGTTTTCCACAGCAGCATTTTCGTCAAACATACCGTACTTACGCAAGAAGCGTTCTACGCGACCTTCGGTATCAATAATCTTTTGTGTGCCTGTATAGAAAGGGTGATTACCTGACCATACATCAACATTAATCTCAGGATGGGTAGATCCAATTGTTGCTACCACTTCACCGTTGCAAACAACTTTTGCTTCGGGATACCACTTCGGGTGAATTCCAGCTTTAGGCATAGTCTTAGCTATAAAAAATCAAAAATTAAGCTTTTCTAGACTAGCATAGAATTATGCAAACAAGTAAAGACAATTTGCAATCTCTTAATTTTTTGAGTTTAAGCTAGACTTTCAATCCGCTCAATCCAACTGTTAAACATTGGGCATTCGCGGCGAATAGTGTCTAAACCGATATCTAGAGCCACTAAGGAGCCATGTAAAACCTTATCGTATTGACTAAATATACTGACAATCCGCTTAGAGGGTGCTGTCGTATATCCATCATTAATATGTTCAGGGGACGGAAAAGCGCAGCGAATCTTCTTCAGATTAACGACTACTTGTGGATCATCACACCAGTTTGCAAAAGCTTCTGGTTCACTGAACAATAAACCTTCAAACTCATGAATCATCAGGTTGGCAATGAAATTTGATGCCACAATATCATCCTGAAAGGATTGCTGAATTATCTTTGCTTTCTCAACTGACGCTAAACCTTTAGGCGTGACTAATTTTGGGAAATCCGTAGGTAATCCATAAAAATCAATCAGTGTCGTTACCCACGCATTAGGATCTTCCTTGCATTTTTTCTCAACCTGATTTTTAAGCTTTCCATAGGTCGATAGCCCACCTTTACCAATTTTACTGGTACGCAAAATAATTGGATTGATCCAAATATCTAGACCAGCAAAATAGCTCGTTAACAGTTCTCGCACAAAGGTTTCTTCTGTCTGTCCCTCACAAAAAATATGAACTCTAATCATCGCGATGGTCTACCGCCTAATAGATTTTTTTGCCATAGTTCACCTAAAGAGTATTCTTGAAGCCAGTCAGCTAAAGCATATTCATCAAGACGGTGGAGATGGGTTGCCCCCTCGATGCGATCGCACACAATTACATCAGAGACATCAAACTCGTTAAGTAGTGCCACTGACTGGGTAGAAACTATGACTTGTTTAGATTTGGCTGTAGAGCGCAGTAGTGAAGCCAAAACATTAATGGCATAGGGATGTAAACCCAATTCTGGCTCATCGATCAAAATCATTTCAGGTTGCTTATCCTCTGGCTGCATCAACACAGTTACAAGGCAAATAAAGCGTAAAGTCCCATCTGAGAGTTGATAAGCTTTAAATGGTACATCTTCACCTTTTTCAACCCATTCCAACTCAATTTTTTCTCGATTATTAGGATGAGGGCGCAAATAAAAATCCCCAAAGAATGGCGCTACTAACTGGATCGTTTTGACGATTCTTTGATAATGCGTTTGATATTCCTCTTTTAGTAAGTAAAGATATGCAGCTAGATTTTGAGCATCTGATCGTAGATAAGTATTGTCATTGATAGCTTGACGTTGCTTTACCAGAGCAGTTTCCCCAGTGTCATGAAAATGGTAGATTCGCCAGCTTTTCATCACTGGTACTGTATAACTGTAGATCCTTGTTTTGCGAACTTGGTTTTCCATCTCAGTTTCAAAATTACCTGACCCAACAAACCAATTACCACTCTTTTTCCACCAAAAATTTTCATCAGAGAAAACCATACGATTATCTTTGGTTGGCTCTAAAACAAATTTATAACCGTTATCACCAAAGTAAAGCTCAGCCGTAAGCTGCTGTGTTTTTTTGCGCCCAAAATGCAAGAGTGAATCAGCCCCTCCTTGCTTACTCACATAAAGCTGTAGTTTACTTAAGAGTATTTGCTGGATTAGTTGAAAAAAAGCGATAAAGTTGGACTTGCCAGAGCCATTAGCACCAATTAATACGTTGAGTTCTTTTAATTCGAGATCGCACTCACGAATTGATTTAAACCCTTGTAGGGCGATCCGTGATAAGTGATTTTGGTTCATGGCTATGACCTACTATGGATACCAAAACATACCTTTAATGCCTTCGGGATCGGCATTGAAACCAAGTTGGCTATAAAAAGTGACCACATGGGCATCGGCAAACAAACTGATATTACTAATGTCATGTTTACGCAACTCTTTGATCATTTCTTCCATCAGCGCTTTACCCAAGCCACGCTTTTGATAATCAGGATGGACGACCACATCCCATAATGTTGCATTAAATGCATAGTCAGAGGTAGCTCGCGCAAAGCCAATCAAACGTTTAAAGCCGCCGCGGTGTTCCCACATGGAGAGGACGACAAAACTATGCTGTAGGGCGATGCGAACTTTACGAATTGGTCGCCGCGCCCACCCCACTGAGTCACATAATTCCTCTAGTTCGTAGAGGTCAATATCTTTCTCGTTACTAAAAAAAATTTGTCCGCTTTGATTTTGTACTTGGCGAAGAGACGTTTTTTTTGTAGGTTCGAGGGTGTCAGAACCAAATAAATTTTTCCAGAACCCCATGTGCCTAATTATATAAGTAGCAGCGATCGCCCTGTTTGTTACCAACACTTTAGATTAAACGACCGATCAAACGATTCCGAAGAAATTATGTAAAAGTGTTGCTTTAGGATACTCTCACAAAGTTTTTTGATTCGGGGTTAGTCGAAAAGTGTTGTAAAGAATTTATGACAGGCGTTTTAAATGTCTTTTTATTGTATCTGTATTTTATCTGCTTTAGCCGAAACCAAGCGATCGTAAATGGCAAAATGCTTTTGTGAAAGTACTGTTGTCGAACCTAAGCTATATTTCTGCGTCTTGTCTTTTATATTGGTAGAATTATGGCATCATTGCGCCCTTGACCTAAGATAGCGAATTATTACCTTTTATTTTTCAACTCCCAAAATCAAGCAATGTTTAATGATGTCGCTCTGTTTCAAAATTATCAGCATTTTCTACATTCTTTATGGATAGTGGGTTCTACCCCAAAAGTTGGGATAAAGTCTTGGGTAATGAATCAGAAGTATGAGAGATCGGGAGGTTGGCAATGACCTATGGACTCAAAACTTCAACGGTTGAACTGCTCAAACGTTTTAATATGGGCTTTCCGCAATTTTATGAACAGTTTGTGAGTAGTGATATTCAACTGCAAAATTTGCGATTAGCCTATCAGCTTTATCAAACTAAGGAAGCTGTAATTGAGATCAAGGCGGAAAGTAGCAAAAGTGTTCTGTATTTTGCCTATCGCAATCAGTCTTTCCTCTTAAATGATATTTTTGGGGTATTAGCCGCCTATGGTCTGACAATCCATAGTCTTAGTTTGTACGGTCAAATCCATACTCCGATGTTGGTGTTTATTAAGTTAGTGATTTCGCGGGGTGGTAAGGTAATGCCCCTAAAAACTGCCGAAAATGTCCGTAAAGCAATCAAAGAGACTCTTTTAGGACGTTTTGAGGTTGAGGAAATGTTGGCACTGGAGTTTAACCTCGATAGTGGACTAAAAAAGGTCGAAACCAATTTTTATGTCGATCGCGTGTTTCATTTGCCAGCGTTATTGGTAGAGGCGAATAGTCAACCAGGATTGTTTTATAAAGTGATGAATGCTATCTGGCAAGAGGATTTATTGGTGGTGAATGCCAATTTGCTAGTTTTGCGCGGGCGTACAAGGTTAATTTTGTATTTACTTGGTCCGAATGAAAATCTCATCCCAGAATATTTAGGCACAAAAATTGCCGAAAGTTTAAAACAGCGTTTATCTGATTAAGTTATTCTCAGCCAAGAAATATCTCTGTGGGGCGTTTGCGGGGCGTTGTGGGGCAACGCTGTTTGTTGACTAGGAAGTATTGTATGTAAATTAATGTAAACAAAAGTAAACTATTGTAAAGAGGGTTAAAGCTCAATAGTAGAAACTCAAAACCATAAACTCAAAACCATAAAAAAAGATGCTAAATAAAGTTGTTGTCGTTGTCGGTGCAACAGGTGGAATTGGTTCGGCACTTGTACCAAAATTAGCCGAGGCAGGTGCAAAGTTAGTACTTGTGGCAAGAGATGCAGATAAGTTAGATGAATTGGTTCACAATCTTGAAGATGATTATGACGCTGAGGCGATCGCTATTCCCTCGGATATCACCCAATACGCGCAAGTTGAATTGATGGTGCAGAAAGCGATCGCCCGGTTTGGAAAGATTGATGTATTAGTAAATGCCGCAGGTGCAGGCGTGATGAAGCAATTTCTTCGCATTGAACTGCAAGATCTCGATCAGATGCTCGATCTAAATCTCAAGGGGAGTTTTTATACCAGTCAAGCGGTGGCAAATGTGATGAAAGATCGCAAGATCGGACATATCTGTAATGTGATTGGCATTTTGGGTAAGCATCCAATGGCGATGGCTGCTGCTTATTGTGCGTCTAAGTTTGGGGTAGTCGGCTTTAGTAAATCTATGGCTGATGAACTGCGGCGTTTTGGGATTAAGGTAACGCTATTTTATTTTGGGGGGATTGATTCACCATTCTGGGATAACGTCAGCTTGAAGGTCGATCGCAGTAAGATGCTGACGACTGAAACGGCGGCAAATGCCATTATGTTTGCTCTGTCTGCCGATCCTCAAGCAGTACCGATGGAAATCAATATTCAGCCTGAAAGCCATTTATTTTTTTAAAATTCTCAAAGAGGCTAAACACAAAAAAGTAAGGACAATTCATGAATTGCCCTTACTTTTTTATGTAACATTCAACTCAAAACTGCTATATAGCAATCTGAAATGAGTCGAAGCCAAAAATGATTTCGGATTGCTATATATCCCTGACTGATTTTTGTTGCAAATTACTAAGAAGTAATTCTGTCACAGGTAAATTCGGTTCAATAACTTGGGTCAGACATATCATAAGTATATATTTCTCTTCAAAAATTTAGAGCCTAATATGCAAAAGCGACATCTATATATATTGTCTATATTCGTAGCGATCGCCTCCTTTGGTGTCGCTCTGAAAGCAGCAGAAGTCTTTCAATCTCGAACTGTCAAAATACCTAGTCCCCTTGAAATCTCAAAAAAAGCAGATTCTTTCAGCCCTGAAGAAATTGCCCAGTTAGAAATTGATGATGTTCTACGCGATCGCCTTCGCTTCGATCCGCAATGGCAAGAAATCGCTCAAGCCGTGCGTCAAGATATTATTGTTGCGAAATGGGGGAAAGAGCCTGTGGTAAATCCTGTTTGGAAAAAATACGGAGCAAAGGCTTATCCCTTATTAAGTTACTATGCGCGATCGCGGGATGAAACGAGACAGAAGTATGGACTTGAAGGTATTCGCCGTCTTGGGAAGCCCTATACAACGATTTGGCTGCGCGGACAAATCACAAGACGATTGAATTTCCCCAACCTTTACGATATCGCTCCTTACAACTCAGAGGTGGAAAGCAAAGACTGGGAGAAGGAATTCGGCTTGGACAATCCTAAATTGCGAGAAGAGTTGATCGCTTTAGCCAAAGCAAATCTCGAACCCAAAAATTCGCCCCAATACTATGGTCAATTTAACTTGGAATTTTTGACTAGACTGCTGGGTTATGAAGCGGTTTATGGCAAATACTCCGAAAAAGGAAAGAATTTCGCGGGGCTGTCGGAATGGTTGCAATATGAGCAGTTACAACAACCGACAGATATCCAAATCAAAGCCGCGATCGCCCTCTATCAAAAATTATCCCCTGACGCACAGGAAAATATTCTCGTTGAACGCCTCGGTGTAATGAAAGCAGGAGAGATTAGTTCTTTCGCTCGTTCCTTCTTTCGCAATTTGATTAATGAACGGAATTCTAATAATGATAATGCTGTAGATCGTCAATCTAATGACCGCATGTGGGCGATCGCCGAACTAGATCGACATGGCGATGCGATCGGGACAGAACTCCTCAAAAATATTTTAAATAACGACTTAACCCAACTTCATTCCCTCTCGAAGATTGTCAGTTACGAAAATTTTGCGCCAAAAGGTGACTATGCTTATTATTTACTGTTGGGAATGGTAACGAAATATCCCCAATCAAAATTTGCGATCGCCTGTCGCGAATATGGTGATTTGACAGGTCGCTCTTATTTTGACGGTCAGGAGCGTCCCCAGTTAATTTTGGATCGCAATGCTAAACGCACCGAAAAAGAACGTCTCAACACATGGCAAGACTGGCTCAAACAATATCCCGACCATTCTGGCGCTGATGATGCCAACCACTTTCTGGCGCTAAGTCTGCAAGACAATAATGATGTGGTCGGAGCGATGCGTCTATGGATGAAGGTAATGGCGCAACCAATGGGCGATCGCGATGCCCTCTATCTGGCTTTTCCGCATATTCGGACATTGCTTGATGTCGGCTTGTCTATCGAACAATTGCAAAACCTCTTGCAAGAACCAGATAATCAATCCTTCGCACCACTCCTGCAATATGCGATCGCCATCCAATATGCGCGATCGCATGACTATGCCAAAGCTCTAGAGACATCTAGTAATATCCAGATCGCGGCTGTTCCTGATCAAATCCTCACTGATTATTACAATCCCCAAGGGCGATCGTGGCAAGAGGACAATCGGGTAGCAGATTTTAAGAAAGAAGCACAAGTAATGCTCATCGAACAAAAACTACGTTGGCAAAAATTACGTCAATGGCAAGTCGAAAACACGCCCGAATCTCGATATCAAATCGCCTCCGATTGGGCTGGTATCGGCGGATGGAAAAATGGTCATTTACCAGTCTGGGATGGTTATCGCGCCTATCGTTTACCGACAGACTGGAACTGTCGTGAATGGTGGGTTTGCGATGAAACTAAACGCACTAGTGCCGAGGTTTTGGTGCGTTATCAAGCGGGTAGTCAAAATGCGATCGCCCTTTCCCTCTATCAAAACCTGCTCGAAGAAAGTAATCTTCCCACAACCATTCGCGAAAAATCTTTGTACATGGTTGCCATGACCTTACTTACCCAGTGGGAAAACCACACTTTCTCAGAAACCCAACGTATCCATCCCCCCGCAGGTGTGACGACAAGTGGTAAATATCGGCAACTCAGTGCTAACAGACGCAGCTATTCCTATCAAGATTACGAACAACGTGAAAAGGATATACAATCTGACTACCAGCGCCGCATTGATGGTCTTATCACTGAATTACAAGTTAAATTTCCCCAGAGTCAATATATTGATGATTTGCTCTTTTCCAGTTTCTTTCTCAGTGAGCAGTCTAGCTATTTACAAACTTTATTGGACAGATATCCCAATAGCGATCGGGCTGCTGAGGCTAAATTTCTTTTGAAATTGAAAGGACAGGGATAGTTATGAATGAACACCAATTAGAATAAAATAAAAACAAGTTTTTTAAGATAGATATGCAAAGGCGACATCTATACATATTGTCCGTATGCATGACGTTTTGCTTGTTTGGACTAGAGGTTAAGTCAGCGAGAATCTTTAATTCGCGTACCGACAAAATCCCTAGTCCTGCGGAAATGTTACGACTCACGGATTCTTTCAGCCCCGAAGAAATATCACAATTAGAAATTGATGACGTGCTGCGCGATCGCCTCCGATTCGATCCCCAATGGCAAGAAATCGCTCAAGCAATCCGCCAAGATATTCTTCAGGCAAAATGGGGAAGTGACCCTGTTAAAAATCCTGCTTGGAAGCGTTATGGAGCAAAAGCTTATCCTTTGCTAAGTTACTATGCTAGTTTCGGTGATGGAACGCGACAAAAGTATGGTGTTGAAGGCATTCGCAGCCTTGGCAAACCTTACACAACTATCTGGTTGCGTCAACAAATAAAGCGAAAAATTACTCGTATAGGTAGCGGCTATAGCGCTAGTTATAGATCGCTTTTTGAAGATGAATATGGTAGTTGGTGGAGTCGGACTAAATCTTGGGAGAAAGATTTTGGCTTGGACGATCCCAAAGTAAGAGCAGAGTTGATCGCCTTAGCTAAAGCAAATCTGGAACCGAGAGATTCTCCTCGATTCTATGGGTTTAACACTCTTCTTTTAGAAACCCTAGGTGAGCGTGAAGCTGTTTATGGTAAATTTCGGGACGAAAAAGAAATAGAGTTTATCGGTCTGTCAGATTGGGTTAAATTTGAGCAACTACAACAACCGACAGATAGCCAGATCGATGAAGCGATCGCTTTATACCAAAAACAATCCACTGATGAACGAGACAAAATTTTGGTTGAACGTTTGGGCAAAATTAAAGCAGGAGAGATTACACCCTTCGGTCGTGCCTTCTTTCGTGCTTTAGCAAATGATCCATCTACAGATGAAGAAAAAGACTCAGATCGGATCTGGGCGATCGCCGAACTAGATCGGCATGGAGACGCGCAAGCGTCGGAAATCCTTCAAGATATTTTGGAGAATGACTTGCCAGAACTTTATCCCCTTACTTATCTTGCTGGGACATTAAATTACTCAGCAAGGCGCTGGCACGCTTATTTCTTACTTTTGGGAATGGTGGAGAAATATCCGCAGTCAAAATTTGTGAAGGGATTTCGCGAATATGGGGATTTAAGGGGACGTTCTTATTTTGGTAATGAGAAGCGTAGTCAAGAGATCCTCGATCGCAATGCAAAGATGACTGACAGAGAACGCCTTGATGCTTGGCAGGACTGGATTAATCGATATGGAGAGCATTCAGCGGCAGATGATGCCTCTTACTACCTTGCCTTAAGTTTACAAGACAATAATGACATTATGGGAGCAATGCGTCTCTGGATGAAAATGATGGCGCAACCAATGGGCGATCGCGATGCTCTCTATCTCGCCTTCCCCCATATTCGCATTTTGTTAAATGTCGGCTTGTCTATCGATCAAATGCAAATACTTTTGCAAGATCCAGATAATCAGCCTTTAGCTCCTTTTTTGCAATATGCGATCGCTATCCAATACGCACGATCGCAAAACTATGCCAAAGCTCTAGAAACTGCCGAAAACATAAAATTAGAGACACTTCCCGATCGCATCCTCGAAGCATATTTCTATCCTCAAGATCCTAGTCGAAAGCATTACAGTTGGTACGATCGAGTAGATAGGTACAGGAAAGAAACTCAATTACTGCTGAGCGAACAAAAACTGCGCTGGCAAAAGCTACTCCAATGGCAAATCGAAAATACACCCGAATCTCGCTATCAAATTGCCTCAAATTGGGCAGGTATCGGCGGATGGAAAAACGGTCGTTTGAATTTGCCAGTCTTACAGAGTAATCAGCTCTATCAGTTGCCAAACCAAAGCTATCAAGGCTATCAAGGTTGTCGTAAATGGTGGGTATGCGATGAATCAAAGCGCGACTATCAAGAGATTATGACTAAATATCGAGAACATAGTGAAAATGCGATCGCCATCTCTATCTATCAAGAACTACTCGAAGAAAACAGCACATCTCCAACAGTTCGCGAAAAAACTTTATATATGCTTGCTATGACCTTATTTGACCAGTGGGAAAACCACACTTTCTCAGAAAGACAAAATATCCATCCTCCCGCAGGAGTAACCGCTACCGTAAGTTTTAATCAATTTAACGTCAGTATAGAAAGAATCATATCTACACTCCCAGCAGCTATAGGTAAAAGATATTACTTTGATCGGGAGCAAAGGTTACGCTCTGACTATCTAAAGCGGATCGATGACATTATCGCGGAGTTACAGTCTAAATTTCCTCAAAGCACCTATATAGACGATCTCCTATTTTCGAGTTTCTTTCTCAGTAGGCAAACTAGCTATTTAAAGACTTTACTTGAGAGATATCCCAATAGCGATCGGGCGGCTGAAGCTAAATTTCTCTTAGGTCTAAAATAGCAAAATATAAAATGGTGAGAATTCTTTCTAAACTATTGCGAGTTCTGTCAAAACGTGATAGAACAAAACAGTGAGTTTATTCCATCATAAGAAAAAGTATGAGGAAACAAACCAATCAAATCAATTAATTCCCATCAAATTTTGGTTTCCATAATATGAGTATAGATCTACCTGTAAGTCTACAGCCAGACGGCTTTAGCGCTTCTTTATTAGCTTTGCAGAGCCATTTGCAAGGATTCCTCGCTGAGTACGAAGATAAAGTTGCTCAAGCTCGCGCTCAACTTGCCCATGTCGAAGCATTGCTCGGAAGCTTACCTGCTGAAGCTCCTAAAGCCAAGTCCAAAAAGAAAGAAGTTGTCGCTCCCGTCATTGAACCAGTTGTCGTTCCTGAAATTCCTGCTGCAATTGTTGTTCCTGTAGTTACTGAAGTTCCAACCGCTCCTAAAAAAGGTCGCAAACCCAAGGCTGTTGCTCCTACTCCTTTGCCAGCACCTGTTGCCACACCTGCTGCTAAGGGTCGCGGTCGCGGTCATCGTCGTGGCTCTCTCTCAATGCGTCCTTCCTATGAAGGGCTTACTCTGACAGAAGCAATCCAAAAGATTTTGACTGAGCGTGAAGGTCAAGCGGTTAACGCTGATGATGTTGTAAATATCCTTTACGGAAATCTCGAAGAAAGTGTTTTCCGTGTTGCTAAAGAGCGGGTTACTAAAAACCTTTCCAAAGGTAAGGGTGAAAATAAATGGAGTCGTGTCCCTACTCAACTCGGCTACTACACCATCTCTCTTGAAGATTTGAAATCGATTCCTACCTCGACAATCAAAAGAGGTCGTGGTGCGTCTAAAGCTGTCAAAGTAGAGCCTATTGTTGAGAAAGTGGCTAAAGTCACTAAGGCTCCTAAAGCAGCTAAAGCTCCTAAAGTAGCTAAGGCTCCTAAAGCTGTTGTTCCTTCTCCCAAAGCAACCAAAGCCAAAAAGGCTGAACTCCCAACAGCAACTCAACCCAAAAAGTCGGGGCGGATGAGTTCTCTCGTGATGCGTCCTTTGTATCAGGGTAATACTTTGACCGATGCGATCGAGAAGGTTTTACAAGAGCGTAAGGGTGAATTTGTTAATGCTGATAGTGTTGTCAAGGCTCTATACGGTGATCTCTCGGTTGAGAATTTCCGTCAAGCTAAGGATCGTGTGACCAAGAACTTGTCGAAGGGCAAGCTTGATGGTAAGTGGGAGAGAGTTCCTAATCAGCTAGGTTATTACACCTTATCGATGTCGGCAGTTAAAGCCTAGACTCTAAAAAATAAAGACTCGCATCGCGAGTCTTTATTTTTTTACTTGTATTCTGTGTATTGATGCTTTAAAATAACAAAGCTGGAGAGATGGCAGAGTGGTCGAATGCGTTCGACTTGAAATCGAATGTTGTGAAAGCAACCGAGGGTTCGAATCCCTCTCTCTCCGTACTTTATAAAAGCACTATAGAAAAGGCTGCCAAATGGCAGCCTTTTTTAGTTAATTTTTGTCGATCGCTTGTTTGACCATGACTTTTTCATCCGCGATCGGGATTAATACTTCAGCCTCCTGTGCAAATTGGAGGGTTTGATAACTTGCTTTTATATCCTGCGGTTTCTCGGATTTGTATCGAGCATTAAATTTGTCCTTGAGCCAACGAAAAGCGATCGGGGTGGCAAACCATAGCAACACCACACCTAAAATAATTGAGCTAACCTTGACGACTTCAGAGACTAGAGTTTCTAAGGGAATGAGTGTCCCTGCATAGTAAGCAACACCCGTAGTCACGGCTCCCCAAACTAATGCACCTGTGGCATTAAAAAATAAAAATCTGGGGTAAGGCATTCCTGTTAAACCTGCCATTGGTCCCGCAAAGATGCGTAAGATGGCAATAAAGCGTCCAAAAAAGACTGCCCTCTCAGCGCTACCGCGAAATTTTTCACGGGCGATCGCAATTTCATCGGTGGGCATCCGAAACAACTGACCAATCTTTTCTAATGCAGGCAAGCCGCCCCAGCGTCCCAGCCAATAACCTGCGCTATCTCCTAAAATTGCGCCTAAGACCGCAGATGTCAAAACCAATGGATACTGTAACTCGCCATTACCAGCCAAGAATCCACCAACCAAGGTGATTGTTTCACCTGGCAAGGGGATACCTGCATTTTCGAGCATAATGCCGAAAAAGATGATCCAGTAGCCGTACTGTTGTATCCATTCTTGAATTGTGTCTAGCGAAAAAAACTCAAAATGCATGAGTTATAACTCGAATTTTAATGGTGAGAATTGTTAATTTTTGTATCATTATAGCTGATTCTATGCTTTGCGAGCAAATCAGGTTCTTTGGAATTTATAAGTTAATAGAAATCGCATTGACTGGACAAGCGGTAATACATTGCTCACAAACAACACAACGCGATCGCAAAAAGTTTAGTTGAAAAGTTTTAGGATCAAGGGTCAGCGCCTCGGTAGGGCATACGCCTGTACATAAGCCACAATCGACACAGGCTGTATCATCAATGACAATTTCCCGCCCATGTAATGAAACCTCGATATCTTGCGATCGCATCCAGTCCATCGCTTCTTCGAGTTGGTCAATATCGCCTGATAGCTCCATCACCATCTTGCCAACTTTATTGGGAGCAACTTGAGCGCGGATGATATTGGCGGCAATATTAAAATCTTTGGCAAGCCGATAGGTGATCGGAATACTGATTGCTCGCTTGGGGAAAGTAAGGTTGACTCTTTTTTTCATAATTTATAGTTCTGGGCAGTTCTTTCCCTAATCAATCAGCAGCCATAATTATCGCAGTTTTCAGATTGGCATGGATAATATTCTTCAAAAAAACAGTAAGGGCAATTCATGAATTGCCCTTAGTCTCGTCTCGCTATAGTCAAATATGGCAAAAGCTGATACACTCACGAAGACTTTTTTGCTTTCTGGAATTGGCTGGCAGATAGGAATATGGGCAAAATATTTATTTCCGCAGGTCATAGTGGTTTTGAGGGTTCGTTTCGCGATTTTAGTGAGATGACGGGTAGTGCTGTGGTAACGGCGGAACTCGTTGCGACAAGAGACTTGGTGGTTGCAGAATTGCGATCGCGTGGAATTACGATCGCCATACCTAGTGATGATTTGAATTTGGTCGAGGCGATCGCTTGGATCAATTCGCGAGCAACCAATCAGGATGTAGCGTTGTCATTACATCTCGATAGTGTCAATACGCCAGAATTACGCGGCACATCCGCTTATTACATTACCAACAATGCAATTAGGAAGCGTCAGGCGGAAATTCTCACCAATGCCTTGACTAAGCGTGTCCCCGAAATTACCAATCGCGGCGCAAGAGCCGATACGATCGCCAGCATTGGCAGTTTAAGCTTTTGTCGCCAAATCGCCATTCCTTCTATTCTTTTGGAACTAGTTTTTTTAAACAATTCACAGGATCGCTTGCTCATGCAAACAAGGCGGCGTGACTATGCGATCGGGATTGCTGATGGTTTGCAAACTTGGCTGAATGAAACTGCCACCACGATTCCAGTATTTACACCGCCCAATCGCCAGACTCAGATCAAGCCTGTTACTTATCCAGAGATTAATATCAATCTCAACGGTCAAAGTTATGCCGAAAAAGGGATTCTGGTTTCAGGCAACGTCTTTGTGCCAGCCGATTTAGTCGATCGCCTTGGCTTTGATTTAACCCAAATTCCCCTCACCTGTCGTTTACGTTATCAAAGTATTGTCTATGTACAGGCGATCGCCCTGCGTGAACTAAATACTTCTGTTTCTTGGGATAGCACCACTCGTACTTTATATCTCAAAACTATTTTTAAGATTTTTACAAGTCAAATTGATCAAATCATTGGCGTGGGCAATGCTTCATCCGTTCAAATGTTGATGTTTTTGAAAAATAATAATGAATCTGCGCTCACAAATTTCGGTGAACTCCCACACTTATACCGAGAGGAAGCTGAAATCGAAGGCGTGAATCACGATATTGCTTTTTGTCAAATGTGCATTGAGACAAGTTTTTTAAGATTTGGCAAAGGTATCGAACCTGAACAAAATAACTTTGCGGCATTAGGAGCCGCATTAGAATCTGGAACTAGTTCTAAAGCAAATACATCACCAAATAGCGCAGGAGCAAGTTTTCCTGATCAGAGGACTGGAGTAAGAGCGCATATCCAACATCTCAAAGCCTATGCCAGTAATGCCCCATTATTTCAACCTGTGGTTGCACCGCGATTCCATTTGGTCGCCAGAGGTGTTGCAACAAGTTTGAATAAATTAATAGGACGCTGGGCGATCGATCCTCTATACGATCGCAAAATCCTCGCCCTCATTCGTCGCCTCTACGAATCCGCAGGTATTTTCTAGTGCAGAACCCTATAATTTTCGCAACTCTAATCGCCCAACTAATTCAATTTCCACTCTGGCAATGGGTTTCTGAACCTCTTGGTTTAGAATTTATGCGAAATGCCTTAATTGCAGGTGGGTTAGCAGGAATTATTTGTCCAGCGATCGGTTGTTTTTTGATTGTGCAGCGAATGGCGCTACTGGGCGATGTGATGACCCATACGGTAATGCCCGGCATGGCGATCGCTTTTTTTTATAAAATTGATGTGGCGATTGGGGCGTTTATATCGGGATTAGGTAGTGCTTTTTTGATTGCATGGTTGCGATCGCAGACTCGCGTTAAGGTTGATGCGGCAATGGCGTTGACTTCTTCGAGTTTTTTCGCGATCGGGATTTTGTTGATTTCACTGCTGAAAATCAAGATTGATCTACATGGATTTCTATTTGGTGATATTCTCAGCGTTTCTCAAACTGACACGATCCGAGCGGGGATAATTACCATCATTGTCTTAGTGGCGATCTCCATGTTTTATAAACAATTACTGTTCTATACGTTTGATAGGATTGGGGCGCAAGCGCTAGGTTTACCCGTTAACCTGATTTATTTAGGATTGATGGCGGGGGTAACTTTGACAATTATCGCGAGTATGCAAACTATGGGCGTGGTGCTAGTGGTGTCGCTATTGGTCGGTCCTGCAATTACAGCTTATTTATTAGTTAAGGAATTACATCAGATGATTTTTGTCGGATCTGGTTTAGGATTTTTAGCAACTGCGATCGGTTTATATGCCAGTTACTATTTAAATTTGCCATCAGGACCAGCGATCGTTTTGTCGGTATTGCTCTTGTTTTTGCTGACCCTAGTTTTTAGTCCTAGCCAAGGATTACTCACAGGCTCTAAATAAAAAGCGGCGCATTGCGCCGCTTTTTATTTTAATTACGCTTCAGTTGTTTCTTCAGGAGTGCTTTCTTCAGTTACTTCAGCCACAACTTCTTCAACAACTGGTTGAGGTTTGGTAGGCTTTGGTCCTCTGACCAAAGCAAGATTTACAGGTGCTTTTACTTCTTCATCTCGCCCACCTCTTTTATCTCTCTTACCTCTTCTGTCGCCGTCACCACCATTACGGGTAGAACTATTTTTATCAGAGCCATCAAATTTCTTCGCTTTTGAACCGCTTTCGGTGGCTTCGGAGTTGGGCTGACGATCAGCCTTTTTGATAGGACGTTCTACCATTGTTAATTCCTGATTACTGCATTATTTAATCGATATCCTTGTATCGTATCCTGTTTGGGCAAAAGAATACAGCGCAGTTAGTCCTTTCTAGAAAATCATGTCAGATGTCGGTAAGCACTAAAGGGAATTCCTGTACGTTTTTTGATATCCATGATCGATTTGAATTCTCCACGACTTTGACGCTCGGCGGCGATCGCTTCTGCCACATTTGGTTCTAGCCCTAAGCCAACTAAATCAGCAGCAGTCATGGAGTTAATGCGTTTCCACGAATATCCCGACTCTTGACGATAATCGTAACTAAAAACTACCAATGGCTCAATTTTTTTGAGGGTAGCATTGGGTATTTCGAGGACATCATGCAGTTCTTCCAGACTGGTGAAAATATGCCCTTCATCACGCAATGAGTCAATATCATTGGCATAAACAATCGGTAAGCCCAAAACATTTACCAAATCATTCTTGGAGCAGCTATTAATATCAACCTTCGGGCGATTAGCAGCGATCGCGGCAAATAGTTTGGGATCTTCAGGCAATGGCAAATCTTTGGGATAAGTCTTTGCTAAATATTCACGTTTCAGGGCGAAAGCAGTGGCAACTTGAGCAACCCATACAAAGCCAGCTAATTTGGAAAGAATAGGGATCGAGGGGAAGATAATTGCGGCGGCGACAAAACCCGCACCAACACCAACCCAAGCGTTAGAACCTGTTTTTGACCCAGCATAGGCGATCGCACCACCACCTAATGCTGGAAAACAAGACCACCAAACCCATGCGGGTGTTTGATCAAACCATGATGGTTGAGACATAATCTTAAATATTTATTTAGATATTTTTGAGAAGCTTCTTACGCTTTTCTTCGTACTCTTCAGCCGTGATCACTCCATCATCATAGAGCCTTTTCAGATCGCTAAGGGCTGATGTAGAGTCCTTGACTGATGCTGTAGACTGAGAGCCACCACCATTAAATTGACGATTAAATTCACTTTCAGACATCACTAGTAGCATGATGAACTCAATGAAAGCAACAAAAGCGGGAATAAATGTCCAGAAGAAAAGAATATAAAGAACTCCTAAGCCTGCTTGTCCCAAATAAAATTTATGCGCTCCAAGCCCCCCAAGGAAGAAGCACCAAATAATCGCTGTAGATTTGCTTTTCATGAACATTTTCCTCGTTTGTGTTTTTTGACTTATAAGTTAAGTCGTGGACTTATATATCTTATATATATTGATAACTAAAGATTAAGGCTAAGCCATAGACTTTTACAAGCGTATAATCATCTATCTCTGTTAAGTTTCCCTAGTTTTTTGCTAAGTAAATATACGGAGGCTATCCCAAGCTGAGCTTCAAGGATCATTATGTAAATTTGCAGGTAAGGACTTGAATCTACATTGGTATTCAATGAAAACACTAAGATACCAACAAGACTATAGGGCAGAAGTCGAAGTTGCTTATGTATTTTAGTACTCTTAAAGACATCGATTAATTTAAACATTGGGTTTAAGCCTTGAATATATTAAATAGCAAAAACAATTCTGAACTGATTAACAGCAACCTGAAAATCTTAAAATTTATGACTAAACTCCTCGTCGGACATAACTACTAGAATAATGAATTCGATAAAAGCAATCAGTCCTGGAATTAAAGTCCAAACAAATAAAATGTAAAGTACCCCCAACCATGCTTGTCCCAAGTAGAACTTATGCGCTCCAAACGCCCCAAGAAAAAAGCACAATAGAATCGCTGTACCTCTATTCTTCATGCCCAGTTTTCTACCTGACGAACCTGTCGAGCTAGAAGCCCTAGATGTGCCACTTGTCTTACTAGAACTAATCCTACCTTTTCTCTTCAAAGCTCTCTCCTCAATGATGACCTTTTAGGTAATTTCTAAGATAATGCCCTATTTGTCTTCAAAACTCAATGTTGTGATAGATTTTAGCGATCGCTCCTATAAAATCTGATATAACCCCAACTGTAAATGCTTGTGGAATCTAGGGAATCTAGTTAAATAAGTATTTAAGCCCAATATCAAATTTCTGCGATCGCTATGGCAAAAGACCTATTCCACCAATCTGTAAAAACTGCCCTGATCAAAGATGGATGGACAATCACCCACTTTTTTGAATCCATCTGCCATTTCTGAATTTCATACAGTTTTGGGGCAATGTCTCAATTACCGTCTAGCCTTAAAATTAGATGATGCGAGTCGCCTATTATACTTAGCAATCCCAGACACAGCTTGGAATACATTCTTTCGGCGTGAATTTGCTAAACTAGCTATAGCTGAATATCAACTAAGACTGATTATTTTTGATGTATCAGAAGAGGTCATTGTGCAATGGTATCCCTAGAAACCTATCGAGATATAGTGCAGCAAATTCTTACGGAATATAGTACCCATCAACCCGCCTATGGTGAGGTAGAGATGGAATTGATTTTTGACCGTCAGCGCAATCGCTATCAATTGGTATGCACTGGCTGGAACAAAAAACGCCGCATTTATGGCTCACTAATTCACATTGATCTTAAGGGCGATAAAATCTGGATTCAAAGCGATGGAACAGAAGTGGGTATTGCTAATTTACTTGTAGATAAAGGCATCCCAAAGCAAAATATTGTATTAGCTTACCAAGCACCCAACTTACGACAGTTTACAGAGTTTGCACTAGTTTAAAGTTTATTGCGATTTTTTGCCCTTTCTAAATCTCGTTTAATATCCAAGTTAAGCTCAGGATTGTCTGGATTAGTCTTCAGTGCTTTATTGAGATATATCTCGGCTTCGCGTAGTTTACCTACCAGAATCAATTCTTTCCCCCGAAAGTGATAAGTCACTGCTTTCCAATAAATTACTTCTTCTGAGTCAGGAAATCTTTGACCTATTGCCTCAGCAACTGCGATCGCTGAAAGATATTTTTTTTGTTTAAGTAGATCTTGTACACGCCGCAACATATCCAGCTTAAGCTTTAATTCTGGGTCGTTACTAACTGAATCAACTCGATTATTAACTTCCTTTACCTCAACCTTGCTTTTGGGGTGTTGTACTTTTTCAGATTCTTTCTTACTTTTGAGTTGTTGAACTTTTACTAAATATTGTTTAAGTTTATGATTATTAGGATTATTACCCAAAGCTTTATTAAGACAAACTTCAGCCTCATCTAGGTTACTCACTAAATTTAATTGGTTTACCCACTGATCATAAGCTATCTCTTTCCAGTGAATTACTAAATCTGAGTCAGAAAATTTTTGACTCATATCTTCAGCTACTGAAACCGCCTCAAGATATTTTTTCTGGTTTAGTAAATTCTGGACACGTTTTAACATATCCAACTTCGTCTTCCATGGATCGGGATCATTCACCTCAACCTTGCTTTTGGGATGTGCATTAGGTTGAGCTTTATTGACTTCAACCTTGACTTTGGAAGAACGTGTAGTAGATTGAGATGGCGTTGAACTTGCTGAATTATTTTTAGAAGATAGTTCTTTAGACAAATCTTTATTGTCAGATCGCTTTAGAATTTCATAAGCTTCTTGCACCATCCGAAATTTATCTATCGCAGCAGGATCATTCTGATTAACATCAGGGTGGTACTTACGAGCTAAACGCCGATAAGCCTGCTTAATTTCCTCTAAGGTTGCATTTTGAGGAACTCCCAGAAGTTCATAGCATTGGTGTAGGTGCATGAATTGAAATTATGACAATAAAATGTATCTAACAAGAATAATAAACTTTTGGGAAAATATTAAATATATTTTTCTGATTGCTTCAATTCTTCTAATCCCTCCAATAAGTTGCGGCGATTGGCTTCTGTTGAGAGCAAATATGCTGTGCGGCGATTGGCTTCTGTTGAGAGCAAATATGCTGTTTCGTCAGTTTCTACCTGTGTTTTTGGTTCAATTAATCAAGATTGCTTCGACAATAGTACCTTCAGGAAGATTGATTATTGGCATTTCTCATGCCGTTTTTGACTACGGCTCCTACGGCTCTGTATTTGATTGCGTTCATAGTATTTGGTAAAAGTAATCTAGTTAAATAAAAATTGCGGGTGATACCTGAAACCTTGCCGATAAAGACTTTATCTGCTTTACGGTCAGATCATGTCCAGATTTGCCCTTGCTTGCTATAGCTTTCTACAAAAGTCTTATTTTGCCGAATTAAGAGATATTCGGAGAAACTATATTTTACGTCATGTCATAACAAGGGGCTTAAGCTGCTTGCCTGTCCCAAGTCGCGATAGAATAAGGTATGCCTGAAATATTTTTGTAGGAGTTGGTTTTGGGTTCTTCAGCAGTTTTACCAGAAAATTTAGAACGAGATCGCGAGATGGACTTGCAAACCTATCGATCGCATTTTCCTGCTTTTGGATTTGAAAATCGCGCTTACTTTAATTTTGGCGGTCAGGGGTTGTTGTGTACGGCGGCGCTAGAGTCGATTACCAAAAATTTCCAACATATTGAAACAATCGGTTCTTTTTCCAATGCGGCGTGGGATTGGATATTTGCTGAATATTATGCGACTAAGGCGGCGATCGCCCAAGAATTTCAAGTTAGTCCAAGTACAATCTCATTTACTGAAAATACTACGGTTGGGTGTAATATCGCGCTCTGGGCGGTAGATTGGCAACAGGGCGATCGCTTATTACTATCCGACTGCGAACATCCTGGGATCATTGCTAGTGCTGTCCAAATTCAGAAACGATTCGGGGTGGAGATCGATTATTTTCCCCTCGCCAATACCCGCAACAGTAGTGCTAATGGCGATGATAGTGAATCAGTAGTCGAATTATTGGTGGAGCATTTACAGCCAAAAACGCGCATGGTGATGCTCAGTCATATTTGTTGGAATACGGGACAGGTTTTGCCATTGAAGGCAATCGCTCAGGCTTGTCATGAACAAGATGTATTCGTTGCTGTCGATGCGGCTCAATCCGTGGGTGTGTTGCCCCTCAACCTTGAGGATATCGGAGCAGATTTTTATGCATTTACCTCCCATAAATGGTGGTGTGCGCCATTGGGTTTAGGTGGTTTATATATTCGTCCTGAAATCTTTGATCGGATTGAGCCTGTGTTTGCAGGATGGCGAGGCTTGACCGCCAAAACGCCAATCCCACAATGGAAACCTGATGGGGCTAAATTTGAGGTTGCGACCTCGACCTATACTCTGTATGAATCGCTACGGATTGCGATCGCCGAAGCAAATAGTTGGGGAACACAGAAACAACGCTATGAGCGTATTTGTCAACTAAGCCAAATTCTCTGGCAAAAACTGAATGCTCTGCCCCATATCTCCATGATTCGGCAATTACCACCAGAATCAGGATTGATTTCCTTTAAGATTGATCGAGAAGGGCTAAAAAGTGCGATCGCATCAAAGTCCCATGCCGCAATCTCGAAACAATTAGAATCAGAACATCAAATTTTTATCCGTGCGCTTGCCGATCCCGATTGCCTAAGGGCTTCAGTGCATTATCTCACCTCAATTGCTGACATTAATCGTCTTGTTGCAATGGTCGAATCTATGATCTAAAACTTTGCCCGCTCAATCGAATTAAAATCCCCTTAAAATCACTTTAAAAAAACTTAAAAAGGCGTTTGCCATGTCTATATTCTCTCAATCTCCCAGACCTGTTCCTGACAAAAAGAATGATACTTTATCGCGATCGCAGGTACTAATTGCGATGGCAGTTACGGCGATTATCTTTTTAGGAATTTCTAAAGGTTGGGTTTACTTAACGGGCATACCGATGGTTGAACTTTATTGGCAACCAGAACATGCAGCGATCGGTGTGGGAATAGGCGTGGGTGTAGCCTTGCTTAGTAGTTTTATTTATGAAGTATGGGAAAGTTATCGCATCGCCGCCCAAGAATATTTAGAAATGGTGCTTAAACCGTTAGAGCCAATTGATCTAATTTGGTTAGGTTTATTACCAGGTTTGAGCGAAGAAATGCTATTTCGCGGTGTGGCTCTGCCTGCGCTGGGTATGAATGGAGTCGCTTTGATTGTTACCAGTGTTATATTTGGGGCGTTGCACATGGCAAGTACCAAACATTTATCCTATACAGTTTGGGCGATCGCTGTGGGGATGATGCTCGGTGCGGTAACTATGTATACTGGCAATCTATTGTCCGCGATCGTTGCTCATGTTCTTACTAATTCTCTTTCGGGAATTATCTGGAAATGGAAGCAATCGAAAATTGCCTTGTAGATTGCCATAGAATAACGTAGACAGATTAAACCGCAAACAATGAGCATCGACTTCGAGCCAGCCTATAGCCGCTATCCCCTTGCTACGGTGAATCAACGCCTCGGAGCGCTAATCGTAGACTTTTTGAGTTGCTGGTTTATATCAGAACTAATTTTGTCGGTGTTATCGATCGCTTCATCTAGTCCCCTGCGATTCATCACATTTTTAGTGACATGGTTTTTGTTTCGGGTGCTGGTCGCCGCCCGTAGTCAGGGGCAGAGTTTTGGTAGATGGTTGATGAGTATTCGCGTCATTGATGCCGAATATGGTAAAACCGCAGACTTTGGTGCATTTTTTAAGCGCGAGATTTTTGTATTTGTTTGTTCTCTTTTCTTGATTGAAACGATTACTTCAACTCTAATTGTATTTGCGTGGATTCCCTTTGTTGCCGATGCCGCCTTTGCGATCGTGGACAATGAAAAAAGGCAAGCTTTTCACGATCGCGTCAGTAGTACCATCTCAATCCAAAGTCGCAAAGGATTTGCGATCGATGAAAAACTAGGCAAACTCTTTAATCAAGCAGGACAGCAAGCAACTAAGCTTTATCAAAGCCGTTCCGATAATGCTCCAAATAATCGTCAAGATAATCGTCGAAATAGCAATTTTTACGAAGACGAATATGACGCTCCACGCGCTAGACCAAAACGCCGTCCCCGTTCTAAAACCAGAGCGCCCCAAGATTTTTATCGCGAATCAGATAGGGAATTTGACCGTGAATACGATCGCGATTTTGATAATGATTCCTATGCAGATCCTGTAAAAAGTACTTACGGAAAAAGTGCTTATCGAGGAGATATTGACTCTTCTAGTGATTGGGATGAGTTTGGTAGTAGTAATAATGATCGTAATGATGATCAAGATATCTATCCATTAAAACCCTACGAAGATGAACCGCCAGTTAAGCGATCAGCTCGCCGTCCCAGAC
>JBILGV010000121.1:0-13441 GCA_044350865.1 Pseudanabaena sp.
TACCGTCAGAGAATGAACCTTGTCCGATTGGGTAGATCAAGAATACTGCGGTTGCGGCGGCTACAGGTGCAGAGTAAGCAACTGCGATCCAAGGACGCATACCGAGGCGGTAGGAAAGTTCCCACTCACGACCCATGTAGCAGAAGATTCCGATCAAGAAGTGGAAAATTACCAATTGGTAAGGACCACCGTTGTACAACCACTCATCGAGGCTGTCTGCTTCCCAAATAGGGTAGAAGTGCAAGCCGATCGCGTTGGAGGAAGGTACAACTGCGCCAGAGATCATGTTGTTGCCGAAGAACAAGCTACCTGCGACAGGTTCGCGGATTCCGTCGATGTCAACTGGTGGTGCGCCGACGAAGGCGATTACGAAGCAAATAGTTGCGGAGAGCAAGCAAGGAATCATTAGTACGCCGAACCAACCGATGTATAGACGGTTGTTGGTGCTGGTGATCCAGTTACAGAACTGATCCCAGACCGATGCGCTTTCGCGTCTTTGGACTGCTGTGGTCATAATTGCAGATAATCCGTTTGGGTATGAATTAGTTATGAAAATTAATAATTAAGCTTTCGCTATGTAATTAGATTAGGGCAATTGTTTCGTAATGTAAATACTTAAATGTTAAATCTATCTTTAGTTCAATGCGAGTGTTGTTAACCCTTAAAAGTTTAGAAATAACCGATCAGTTTGACTTCGGTTTCTAATGCGATGCCATAGCGATCGCGAATTACTTGCTTGATGTGTTTTATGAGACTGAAAATATCTTTGGCTTTTGCATTACCGAGATTAACAATGAAATTTCCATGTAGTTCTGAAACTTGAGCGTTGCCGATTTGATAGCCTTTCAGCCCCGCATCTTGAATTAATTTGGCGGCAAACTGAGGTAGAGGATTGCGAAATACACTGCCGCAATTCGGTAGATGGTATGGCTGGGTGCTATGCCTTGCTTTAAGTTTTGCTTCGGTGTTGGCGGCGATCGCCTCTGGATCGCCACCAGTCTGAAATTTAAAAGTTGCCTCTGTCACCAACAGTTGCGATCCTTGCAAAACCGAGGTGCGATAACTAAAATCTAAATCTTGAGGATACAGTATCTGCGTTTCACCCGTTAAGATCACAGTCTGTACTGAAACGACACAATCAGCAGCAGAGCCTCCTTGAGCTCCACCATTCATCACCACTAAGCCGCCCACGGTTCCAGGGATACCGATCGCCCATTCAAAACCAGTCCAACCATGACTAGCGATTTGCATAGCAAGACGAGCCACGGGTTCACCTGCGGAGGCGGTAACTTGTCCAGAGATTTGATCAAAGGTAATACCGCGCAAATGTCTGGTGCAGATGACTAACCCCGCTAATCCTTCATCACTGATTAAGAGGTTGCTACCCGCACCGATAATTGTGATTGGCAAATGGCGATCGCTTGCCCAAGCTAAACTCTCCGCTAATTCTGTGGATGAGCGAGGGGAAATAAAATATTCCGCCGCGCCTCCAACTTTCATAGAGGTTAAGCCTGCTAGGGAGATATTGGCGCGAATTAGTGGCTGGGTATCAACGGACATTGGCTAAATAAGAAACGAGATTGTGCTTAAACCTAAATTAAACTGTGAGTTCTTGCATTGTTGGGGCGATCGCTTGATTCAGATTCCCAGCACCTAAAAATACGGCGAGATCGCCTGATTGCAAGTTCTTCACTAAAAATGACTGCACGTCCTTTAGGGTCGGCTGATAATAAACCTGAGCATGATGGGATGCGATCGCCTCAGCAACCTGAGCGCCTGTGATTTTGCCATCGTTAATTTCACTGGCGGCATAAATATCGGTGACAACAACAACATCTGCGTCAGCAAAGGATTGGCTAAATTCCTTCAAAAACTTGAGGGTGCGGCTATAGCGATGGGGCTGAAAAATGGCGACTACTCGACTAGTCATATTTTGTTGTCTTGCCGAAGCCAAAGTCGCAATCACCTCACTAGGATGATGCGCGTAATCATCGACAAAAGTAATACCATTCTGTACGCCCTTGATTTCAAAACGGCGACTTGCACCAACAAAATCAGGTAACGACTCAGCGATCGCTTGCCATTCAACGCCAACATGACGCGCTACGGCGATCGCTGCTAACACATTGCTCAAATTATGTTTGCCCAGAAGTCCCACGGAAATTCTGCCTAACACCTGACCGCGCTCAATCACGGTTGCTTGTGTGTCCGAGGAATTGTATTCAACATCAGTTGCTAGATAGTCAGCATCGCGATCGCTCAGACTATAGGTAATATCTGAATGAATATGCGCTTTTACGGTGGGGCAGTCAATACAGCCGACAACTATTTCACAGCGCTTGGCAAAGGCAAGAAAAATTTCAATTACCTGTTCGAGGCTGTGATAGTGATCGGGATGATCTAACTCGATATTGGTGATGATGCCAATATGTGAGGAGAATTTCACTAATGTCCCGTCAGATTCATCAGCTTCAGCAACTAAATATTTGCCTTGCCCCAAACGCGCATTACCTTCCCAAGCACTGACTTCGCCGCCAATGATGATGCTAGGATCAAGCCCAGCCTTAAGCAATAAAAAACCGACCAGACTGCTAGTTGTCGTTTTGCCGTGGGTTCCTGCAACGGAGATCGCTTGAAATTGTTCGATCAAAGCTGCTAATAAATCGGAACGGTGCAAAATTGGCAACCCGTTGGCGAGAGCCACTTGAAATTCGGGATTTTGTTGATTTATGGCAGTAGAGCAGACAACTTGTGGCGCACTTGCCAAGTCGATGTTATCGGCATGATGCCCTTGAAAAATTTTGATACCAAGATCTTGCAGCTTTTTTGTGATGCGATTGCTACTAAGATCAGAGCCAGAAACCGTAAATCCTTGCTTAGCCAAAATATGGGCGATCGCGGACATGCCGATGCCGCCAATACCGACAAAATGAAACGACCTACCGCTGAAATCAACTGGATTCAGCATTTGTACTTTTTACCTACCAAATAACGAGCCTAATGATAACAGATCTCAAGGTGACGTAAAACGATACCTTGTCGTTTAAACCATCAAAGCTTCTAAACCATCAAAGCTTCTAAACCATCAAAGCTTCTAAACCTTCAGCGTTGAGAATACACAACACATCGCGATCGATAATACGCTGAATTAAATTTTTTCGCTCTAACTTGCCAAGCACGCGGGTAACTGTTTCTCTTGCTAAACCACAGAGACTACTAAGCTCGCGATGGGGTAGGTTAGGGATTTCGACACCATTACTTCCCTGTGTTCCTTGTCCTTCCGCTAAAAACAATAAAACATCGGCAACACGAGAAGTACTATCAGCTTCGCGTAGGCGCAAGCGGCGATTGACTTGACGCAAACGCTTAGCCATGAGCCGAGCTAAGTGAATACCTGCGGTTGGTTCAGTCTCAAGCAGATGGACAAAATCGGATGCAGGCAAACTGCCAATTGTTGTGGGCGTAAGGGTGATTACATCAGTGGAGCGGGGTACTTGATCGAGTGGAGCCATTTCCCCAAACATTTCGCCAAATCCCAAAATATTTAGAGTTATTTCTTTCCCGTCAAGGTTATAGGTGCGGATTTTTGTCCAGCCGCCCAATATAAAATAGACTGAGTTGCCCCAATCATTTTCCAGAAGAATTACTTGATCGGCTGGATGTGAGCGAGTCACCATGTGGGCTGTAGCCCTAATCACGGCGGATTCAGGAAGCCCCACGAAGAATGGGGCGGACATAATTTTTTGCTGAAGATCTGTTACATCCCGCATAATACCTGTTAGTGGCTCTTAGAAAATAGCTGTAAAGTTTCACTACAAGTAACTACTCTATATGAGTTTGTGGCTATAGGTAATGTTAATCAGCAGAATGACTGACTTGTTTTAATACAAAACACAAGAGACGATTTGCCCGCGAAGTTGACTAATCCTCTCTTAGTAATTACCTAATAACTTATGTAATCTTGAGGCAAGAGACTTAATAATTCCATTGGGATGAGATTGATCGGTTTGAACTATCGCCCCTTCGATTTCAGCCACAACATCTACTGGTAAATCTAATATTCTGACTAACCTCTGATAGGCGGCTGCTTCATCAAGGTTGATCATTGGCTCATCGGGATTGCGACGACTGGCTTGTATGACCTGATAACCAAGTCTCAGAATCATTTTTCGATCTTCGATGCTTTTGATATTCGGGATCACTTCTTCGAGGGGAATATTCTGCCCTAAGTAATCCTTAAGTTGAATTTTCAGCGAATCACGCTCAGTTTCCGACGTAGCAAATAAAGTCGCAAATTCATCGAGCATGAGACGGATTTCATCAGGCTCAAGCTTGCCATCTGCCCAAGCCATTGCTGCGACTGCTCGTAGCATATCCATCTGACGCGGACTAATCGGAGGTGGGAGTTCTTGAAGTGCCATAGATTTACCTGTGATTCAAGTTTGTCTAAGAAGTTTGCCTAGTCTGAATAGATCATAGGGCAAAGACAGAGGTTTACTTTTAGTTTCGTTAGAATACTTCGTATTTCACGATATGAGTATTTTACGGCGCAAGTTTTTGCTGAAGTAAATTAACATTGTTGGCGTTTAGATCAATTTGAATCTCTAAACGTTGTTTTTCGTCTCGAAAGAGTAATACTGCATCGCCGTTTGACTGGAGAAGGCTACCAAATTGGGGATCGGTGATCTGAATTTTTTGATAGACAATCTTGGGCAGGGTAATCCGAAGTTGATAACTGCGTCCTGATGATGGCAGTATGTCTAGTTTTTGATTATGTAAATCAAGCTGAACATAGCCGACAGTGATATTGCGTTCATCGGGACTATTCGGCTTAAACCAATAAAGGGTAATGCCGCGTAAAGTGGGATTGTGAATCGTAAAAGTCTCATCAAAGGATTGTTTGCTCCAGTCGATCGCTTCGCGATCGGTATTTTCAGCCAATGGGCGCTGTTGCCAGATAATTTCTTGACCTTCAAGGGCTGTCCACCATTGAGTGATACGAGCTAAGTTTGTCTCAGCGTCAGGATCGTTACTGCCAAGCGTCCAAGTAATGGTTGATTCCATTTCCATTGTTTTTTTAGATTATTTCTTGTTTGTCTATATCACTACCTTTCATGATGTTATGAGAAGGTAATCGAGGCAAAGAAAAAGGGCGCTAAACCAAACACCGTTCTCTTTCCCGTACCATCTCTGTCATCGAAATAAAAGTTATTGAATTAGAACTAGCGTCCATCGGGGATCATAGGAAACAACCCACCATTGGGAGTGTTAGAGATCGCACCTCCTTGATTTGATTCATCCATGTTGCGCGTCCCCGAAAAACTATAGCCGATCGCAGCAGCAGGTTGGAACAGTATCTTTGATGATACATCGGTGGCAAAACGCTCCTGAGTCATGGTGGAAGATTGAGCATTTTGATTATTTTTCATGCTACCGACGGTTTGCTCTTTACGGATTTGCTCAACTCGCAATTCTGCCTCTTCGACTTGTTGCTGCAATAGTGCAACTTGAGCCTCTAGCAGGCGTTTTTGTTGATCCAAAAGGTCTGTTTCTTTGCTTAATCGCTGCATACGCGCTAGGTGAGAGTCTGTTCGACCTGGTTGAAATATAACGCCTATATAGGCCGTCACATTACTTGAGTCTAGAGTATTTACACCCAGCGAAAAATTCATCCCAAAGTCATTTTCTGTGTTTACTGGGGCAACCAAAGGGGTTTGCAGTGGATAAATATTCGGGACATTGATAATGTTGTTGGGATTTGCCTGACTTTGATTGTTGTTCTGGTTATTAATCGGTGAAATTAGGTTTGCATCAGAGTTATTACCGATCGATCCTGGCTGACTGTTGTTGGATGTCGAAGTTTGGGCTTGAATTCCATCAACCGTGACCAAATAGCTCGTTAGTCCGAAATTAGTAGCAAAAGTAATAATGGAAAGAAGGAACCCTTTCGCAAAGTTATGACTAGCCTTGAATTTATTGATACGCATAAACAATTTATGGTGATTGATATGTAGGGAAGGGTTAATTGGTTTTAACGGGAAAAGAGGTTTTTTTATGCCTTGTAGTCAGGGTTTATACTATTTATCTTATGGTTTTTTAAATACTAATAATCGCATTGAGCATTACTATGGTGCTTAGGTAAGTGCATACATTGACAAATCGTTCAAGCCAATATTAAGAAGCATGGCAAAACCTATAGAACTAGAAAGTTTTGCAAACTTTATAACAGACTTGGACTATAAACACAACTATAAGGTCACAATTCGATATCTTAATATAACTACAAAGAATCCTCGCATAGGAAAAATTGAAAAAATCAACATGATTTTGGTACGCTTAGCAAATAGGTAGAATGCACCAAAAACATCTATTTCGTTGCAATTAAGAGGCTATTACATCGACTACGATGTAGCGGTGTATAGCAGAGCGCTTGACTACATATAAGATTTATGTATATACAAAGGTAATTTTAAGGGAAAAAATATAACTAAGAGTATTGACTTCTTGTTTTTTTTTGTTTAGAATAAATTTATACGTCTAACGTATTTCGATATAGGGGGTTAGATTTAAGTCAATAAGATTTAAGTCAATAATAGTCTGTTGGCTTTATATAGTAGTTAATGTCAATTCAAAATAATTCAAAAGGCTTGCCATTGTATTTTTTGTATCCCACTACCTTTAGTGGGAATATTTGATAGGGACACATTGAATCTAACTTGCCTCGGTTAGGCGTATATAAATACAAAACAATATCTAACACTGGGTAACACTAATGAACTCATTGAAGTCAATCGTAGCAGCCTTGGTTGCTGGAGCAACTCTTGCTGTTTCTATGCCTGCCATGGCTCAGCGTGGTGACACTGGAACTGTTCAAGACAATCAGCAGGGCAGTGTGATCACTGGTGATGGCAATAGATCGAGTAACACCAATTCTCAGAATAGTACTACAGTACGTAATGGCAGAGGTACTTCTGGTGATTCTGCCACTATTCAGCGAAATAGTCAGAACTGCGATGTTCTTGGTAATGACAATACTTGCATTAACAAAAACTCTCAAACCAGTACAGAGGTTCGTAACAATGGTCGTGTTCGCCTCCGTAGATAGTATCTAGGTTCTAACTAGAACTTGGTGATTTCTTTCTTAAGCGACAAGATCCAAATTTGTCTCGTTTAATATCAGATCAGCTAACTGACGGAACAAATTTAACCTTTGTCGAGTCAGTTAGCTGGTATTAAACGAGACAATAACTACTAACCACACTATCATGAGTAACATTATTTTTTTCGCTCAACGATTACAACTCGCTACCATCATAACTTTCGTGGTTATTGACCTAGTTGGTGCTTTTGTCCTTACCCCAAATAAAGCTTATGCTTTGTCGAATCCTTCACAGGGTTCCGAATCTTCCTTGATCAAGAGCAGATCCCTTCATCCAAGCAGCAGTTCTAATGCTCTTCCTTTGGTTTCTCAATCCGTTGATATTGAATCAGCAGACGACGACAACATTCCTGCTAGACGAGTTTCTAATAGATCTGTATTTCGAGTAATCCCCTGCGAATCATTGTCCGCACTTGGAGCTAGAGGCTTGAAATTTGAAGGATGTTCTTTTGTTAATGGTAGATTGGTTACAAATCGTTCTATACAGTTACCCACAAATGTAAAGCGTCCATCCGTACAAACTAGCTGTACTAATGGTGTCGTACAATCATCGTCACAGTCTACACAAATTACAGGCAATGGGCGCACAGTTTCTCAGTCCAATTCAACTAGCAACTGTAAGTAGGCTAAGCAGCAATTGAGATCTGTCTAGCTTTGGTGTCTAGCTAAATTTTTGTTCAAACCAGCGCGATAATTACAAAAGCAAATAGGAAACTAAGTATTATGAAGACTAATACCAAATCGGTTAAAGTTTTGACTGTGATTGGTCTAGCTGTTGTGTCGTTTATCTCGCCTTGCTTTGAGGCAGTCAACGCAAACCCAAATACCTCACGCCGTGTGGGGGGACAAAGAGGTGCTGATGTATCTGGCAACTACTCTGTCAATACAAATGATCAAGTGGAGACTAGTGGCAGAAATAATGTCACACAGACTTATAGAAGCAACCAGCAAGGTAATGGCGTGGCGAATTCCACAAGTGTGCAACTGAACTATAGTGGTTGTGCGGATCAGAATTCTAATCAATCCGTTTCACAGACAAGAAGTAGTGTAGGTTCGGGTGCAAGCGCCTCTGTTTCAGTGTGTAATCCAGCACGAAAATAAGTTATATGCAGTTTAAACTCTCATGCGCCAAGATGGGAATAGGGTTATACGTACTCTGTTCCCTTTTTCCTTTTTTGTGCGATCTGCCTTCTTTTGCATCTGAGCAATCTGGCTCACGTCAACTTATGTCTCAGAGAAGTAGCTATCAAGAAAGCACATTAAGCATCAGTGATAACGACCGAAGAAACGGAGTTTCGTTAATAATTAGTGGACAGAGTTCTAGTACTTCACTTTTATTAAAAGTACAACTCAACGGTAAGACAGTACGTTCGATAAGCGGAACTAGCAAAGCAAATATCTCTCTTAACAGTTGTTTTGCAAACTCAAGTCGCCGATGTGTGATTGATATAACAGGTAGCTACAGTCCATCATATTCTGGATTGCTGACTGAAATAATTACAAACGAGAGTAGTTCTCAGCAAGAAACAGGTGGAAGTGGTGTTGTATCCCAGAGAATTCAGGTGTTTGCAAGGTAGAAGCTATGTTCCTTGACCGTGTGTTAGGGTTGCCTTTTCGCATGTCCTTGCAGAGCTTTGCGGCTAGTTGCAGTGCAGAAAAGTTTTTGGTCGTCGTGCGCCGCATTCAAAGATTTTTCCGTGCCGCTTAATGTCTCAATGGGCTGCAAGTACTGTTCTCGTGTTTTGCTGAAATTTCTATCAGCAAATTATTTGCGGAGAATAAAAGCTTATATGGCGGGTATTACTCCTACTATTATTGCAATTTGCATAGAGAATAAGAGAATAACAGATGCGTTTGAGGAGATGTAAGAGCAATGTTTGGAATTGGCTGGCCAGAGGTAATTGTAATTTCGCTTGTGGGTGTAGCAATTTTTGGGGCAAAGCGTATCCCTGAAATTGGTCGCAGTGTGGGTCAAGCATTGCGTGGTTTTCAAGATGAAGTTAAAGGAAATGGGGAAGCTGAACCGAAAGATAAAGATATCTAAACCTGAAATTGCTGAAGAATCTCAACATATTTTTGACCTTCGGCGATGAGGTGAATTATCCGTTCTTGTGGTAAGTATTCCAAATATTCCTCCCCTAAATCTTCAGTAAAATCTTGAATTTTTGATGGTGATTCTGAGTTGTTTTGTACAGCAAGATTAATCTTGAGATGATGAGGCGGAATATTTATTAATTTACTAGCCCACTCGATCGCTACGACACCGAGCGGAAAATCTTCGCCGCGCCAATATTCTTCGAGATGTAAACTAGGGACTTGGAATGGTTCTAGGCGATAGAGATCGATGTGGTAGAGGGGCAAGCGTCCCTCTGTATATTCATCAATGAGCGTAAAAGTGGGACTAGTAATTGTTGTACTAATGCCTAGGGCGCGACCGAAAGCTTGCATAAAGGTAGTTTTACCACTGCCAAGGTTTCCTTCTAGCAGAATAATTGTCCCTGCTTGGACTAATTGGGCTAATTGCGTGGCGATCGCTTGGGTCACGCTGAGATTATTGACATAAATCTCAATATTTGCAGTCTCAGTTATAGTCTCAGACATAATTCGAGTAAACTGTAATTAAATATAAAACCCAAAAAGCTGTAGCGCACGCTGCCATACAAGCTCTTGGATTTTAATTATACTGGTAAACTTTCTGCGGACTTCAGCAAAGCTTTTATGGATACGGATAATCTTCAGTCACTCGCGCATCTCGATCAAAGTGGTAATGCTCAGATGGTGGATGTGACTCATAAACCGCAGACGGTGAGACGGGCGATCGCTATGTGTGAAATATCCATGAGAACAACGACATTGGATGCAATTCAAGCGGGAAATTTACCAAAGGGGGATGTATTAGGTACGGCTCGAATGGCGGGGATTATGGCGGCGAAACAAACGTCAAACTTAATTCCCATGTGTCATCCGCTTAATTTAACTAGTGTCGATGTGCGGATTATTCTTGATGAAAACATTCCAGGGTATCAGATCGAGGCAGAGGTAAAAACTAAGGCTGAGACTGGTGTAGAAATGGAGGCTCTGACGGCGGCGGCGATCGCGGCTCTCACTATTTACGATATGGCGAAGTCCTTAGAAAAAACGATGGTGATCTCTAATGCAAGACTTGTGCATAAGAGTGGCGGTAAGTCGGGAGATTTTGATGTACCTAGAGGCGATTATTGCGATATTTAGAATGAGGTTAACTTTGCCACATTTTGGCTGCGGTTAAATCTAGGGTTCCTAACAATGGTGAGACGATCGCCATCTCTTCTGTAAACACCAACTCATCATAAAACCCCTCAACCCATTGCAAAATCGTCAACTTTTGCGCGATCGGGTCAACAATCCAATATTCCATAATTCCCCGCGCTGCATATTCCGATCGCTTATAGCGATAGTCCCGACTCTCTTGATTGGGGCTGACAATTTCCACCACTAGCAACGGCGGCGGCATATCCATCAAAACTAGTGATCGCTTGGCTCCCTGCATCGCCATTTCTAATTCTTCCGAAAAAATGACCAGATCAGGCACACGCAATCCCACCTGTCGGCTTTGAACAGCAATTTCAGTCTTCATCCTTAACCGCCCATAGGAAATCCCCAATTGTAAAAAATATGAAAGCAAAAATATGGCAATGCGTTGATTGATCTCGCTCTCTGAAGACATCTCAACTAATTCTCCATCCTCTAGTTCATATAAAATTTCAGTGTCACTAGTAAACTCCAGAAACTCAGCAAGGGGCAATTTCTTTACTGGCGCTTGTTTTTTTGGCGTTTGATCCTTGGGCTGATTTGTTGGCTTTACTTCAGCGATCGCTATAGTCATTAATTTGATCTCCTATGCTATATACCTTGATCTTGTCTGGAAATGATTAGCTAGTTAGCGACTTGATGACCTGCGATCGCAATTAGCTCGCGGATTTTGAGTTCGGGCAGTTGGCTTTCGATATCTAAAGACTTACTAGGAGCATCACCTGTAATTATTGCTGATACGTCAACAGCGTGGATGGCTTTGGTAATAGTTTCGATACAGCTAGCACAGCCGATAGAAGGAACTGAAAGTTTTAGGGACATAATAAAATTTAGTGTGATTATTTGTGATTACTATTCAATTATCGCTTAATCATAAAATTGTTATTAACGAAATAGCTATGTTAACGATTTGTTGGCTAATTTTGGCGATTGGTTACTAACTCAATCTCTCGAAAGTATTAATGATTAGTATATTTTCTATAAAGTAAAATTAACATGGTGATGATATTTGATGGAAAATCGAGCATTTATGCAAAACTATGCAAAACATCCTAGACCATATTCAAAGTGGAATTTTTGTATTGAGAGTTGAGCCAACGAGAGACGGATTAAACTCCCATAATGGGGAGGAATTTGCGCTAAGCTTGGCGATCGCTAACCTTAAATTCTGGCAGATTGTCTTCGGAGAACATCGTCAATCACAACAAACTAAGGACTTAATTGGTTTACAGCCCCATGAATGCTTCCCATTAGAATTTGTCCAACCACTAAATAGTCATGTTAAAGAATGTCTACGATTAGCGCAGCCCGTTGAATATCAAGTCAAGCTTGAGCTAGTTCCTAATCGACTACTATTAATTTCTCTTTCTCTAACAGTAGATGAGGCAACTGAAGATAAATCACAACAAATAGTCGGAACTTGTCAAGATATTACCAATCTTCCGTTATCGAGAGCGCAAGTTAAACTTTTTAATGATCAAAAATTTAGTTACTTGATCAATGAAGTTTCTGATGCTTTTGTTGTAGTCGATCGCGAAGGAATTGTGCGCTACATTAATCAATCAGCCGAAAATCTATTTGGGCGCAAATCTGAAGATATTCTTGGCGAAGTTTTCGGTTTACCTGTGGTCGCAGGAGAAAGTACCGATATCGACATTCTCAATCGTGGTAAAACCACATCGGCAGAAATGCGTGTATCCCAGACCATGGATGAAGATCGCATGGTTTATGTGGTCGCCTCTTTGCGTGATGTGTCGGAACGAAATCGTGTAGAAGAATCTTTAAAATTGAGAGAACGGGCGATCGCGGCAAGCTCGAATGGAATTGTGATTACCAATGCCACCGATCCCGAAAACCCAATTATTTATGTCAATCCTAGCTTTGAGAGAATTACAGGATACAATGCTGCGGAAGTAATCGGGCGTGATTGTCGATTTTTGCAAAGAGGCGATCGGCATCAACTTGGGACTTTAGATTTACATAAAGCCATTCAAGAAAAACGCGAATGTCATGCGGTCTTGCTCAACTATCGCAAAGATGGCACACCATTTTGGAATGATTTGTATATTGCGCCAGTTTTTAATGAGCAGGGCGATCTAACCAACTACATTGGCATTCAAACCGACATTACCGAACAAGTCAAATCCACCCAAAGATTGCTCGCCAGTGAAGAACGTTTGCGGACAGTACTAACATCGATTAAAGAAGGAATTACCTTTAGTGATGACTCAGGTTATTTTGCGATTTTTAATGCAGGGATGGAAAATCTTACGGGATATACGATCGCTGAAGCTAATTCTAATCAAGACTTTACTAGTTTTTTATATCCCGATTGCTCTGAACATCATAAAGCTCTGCAAAGATTACAGCAACTTCAAGAAACGGGCTTGCCGATGACGATAGAAACCCGCATCTGTCACCGAGATGGTACGTTCAAAGATGTCTTAGTTTCAACAACGCTGATGGCTTATAAAGGCAAGCGGATGTACTTAAGTAGTTATTATGATATTACGGAGCGTAAAAAAGTTGAGACTCAACTCCGTTATCAAAATGAGCGCGAACGTTTATTAAATGCGATTTTACTCAAGATTCAGAAGGAGTTAAGTCTCGATCAAATCCTAGCAATTACCGTTAAAGAAACTCAAGAATTATTACGCATTGATCGTGTTGCCATCTACCAATTTAATCAGAATTGGAGTGGCACATTTGTGGTTGAAGCAGTTAACAATTCTGAACTATCAATTCTTGGTAGCAGTGTTAACGATCCATGCTTCAATCAAGACTATATTCAAAGATATTTAAACAATTCAATTTCGAGTATTAACGATGTCGATACGGCGGACTTAAGTAATTGTCATAAAAGTCTTTTGCAAAATTTTCAAGTTAAAGCAAATATTGTCGTTGCAATTTCCTTTGGTGATACATTATGGGGATTATTAATTGCTCATCAATGTTCGGCTTCCCGCCAATGGGAAGCATAAGACGGCATAC
>JBILGV010000122.1:0-13374 GCA_044350865.1 Pseudanabaena sp.
CCTGAAGTACTTGTGAGCGAAGTTGTATTACCTGATGCGATGATATTACCTGCGGTGATATTTTGATTAGCTAGGAAAGTAACATTACCCGTAATATTGCGGAAGTTAAAGCCTGAAGTGTTAATTGCGCCCGTGGTAAGAGGCGATCGCAAAGTCACAGGATTATTAAATACAAGATCACTGCCAAGGGAAATTAATCCACTGCTATCAGTCCGCCCGATAAATACTTGAGTAAAGCCAGTTTGGATACCAGCCAATAAAGTGTCATTAATTTCCAGATTGGCATCACTAGCATTAGATGTTCCTCCCACGATAATATTGCGCGTAGCGGTGGCAGGTTCTATAAATAGATTACCAGTACCAATAATGGAATTAGTAGTGCCTCTGGCATCCATCTCATTAGCGATGAGTGTTAGATTACCACTACTGGTATTAGTTGGCTTGATGTTAGCGTTAAAAAGGTTGATACCAAAACTACCCGTAGGTGCGGCTCCCGTAAGTGTAATATTGCCAGTACCTAGAGCATCTACAGTTCCAGAACTAAGAAAAACGCCATCATTGCCCGTACCTGTTCCCTGTCCCGTTCCATTTAGGTTTAAGTTACCATTTTGAACGCTTATGGCTGACGAGGGGAAACTAAGGAGAATACCAATATTATTATTACCTACACCATTAGCGCCCGTGCCAGTGACACTAACATTACCGCTTCCACTGGCACTGACAGTGATATTACCGCCCAGTAGTACACCCTGATTATTGTTGGTAGTACCGCGACTAGTACCAGTTAGAGAAATATTGCCACTTGCAGTATTAATTTGTCCAGTAGTACTAGTAGTATTACCGAGACTAATACCTGCATTACTAGAAGTACCCGTACCACTTGTTCCCGTAAGAGTGATATTCCCAGTGCCTGCTGTCCCTAATATCGCCCCAGCCATCAAAATCCCTGTACCGTTTGTACCAGTGGCGTTACTGGTTCCTGTGAGATTGAGATTGCCTGTACCTGTAGTCTCCACGACCGCATTATCAGTAATTCTAATACCATCATTGTTGATCGTACCGCCGCTAATAGTTCCAGTTAATGCGATATTCCCATTAACCGCCTGTACGAGAGAGCCTGTACCGAATATTGCAATTCCTTGATTATTGCTAGAACCACTTCCACCAGTACCTTCGATTGTGATATTTCCAGTTCCATTGGTAATGACTTGACCTCCACCGTTAATTTTAACACCATTGGAACTCAATGTATTACTACCGCGAACGGTGACATTTCCTCCCGATGCATTAATATTGCCATTAATGCTTACACCCGAATCAGTGGTACTGGCAGATACTGCGGGTGTAGTCAAAGGATTTAGTCCGCCACCTAAGACAACATCACCGCCATTGCTGTTAATCGAAGTTCCAGAATCTAGTGCAATTCGACCACTATTGTCAGCATCGCGATCGCTATTGAGGATGACACTTAGCGCTCCGCCTGACGAGGTGATTTGAGCGTTATTGGTAATTGCGATCGCATTGCCAGCCTGTACTGTGAGACTACCTGTAGCAGTGATATTGCTATTGATCGTGATGTTGCCAGCACCAACAGGCGATCGCACAGTGGTTGGTCGATTAAAAGTAGTTGCGCCTGCAAAGGATATTGCCCCCGTACCGCTTTCATGTCCAATCGTTAGTGATCCACCCGCACCAAATTTAGAGATATCTGTTGCGAGTAGATCAAGAGTTCCTGTACCCGTATCACCTGTACCACCGATCGCGATCGCCTGACCTGTAGTAAAAGGCTTGAGGGTAATATTGCCGAGAGCAGTACTAGTCCCCGTACCAATTAAATTAATCTCATCACCAACCAGAGAAATGTCACCATTGAGAGTGAAGTTCCCTAAATTAATTACAGATGGAACAAATGTTCCCGTTGCTACGATATTCCGATTAATTACCGTTAGCCCTTGATTAGAAGTGAAACTACTTGCAAAGACTGTGTTAGCCAAGGTAATCGTGTTATCAGAGTCAAGTAGGAATTGAGCTAATGGAGCCGTAGAAAGTCCGACCGTACTATTGAATGTAATATTGCCTGAACTTGTTAAAACACTGAGTCGAGAACCCGTAGGACTGGGACTGGTGAGAGCGTTCTCGAAGATAACGTTACCGCTAGAGGTTGTGCCTCTAGTATTGACACTAAAACTATTGATAAGCGGTGTTCCTGCCAGAATTACAGGATTCGGAAAAGTAACACTACCACCTTTCCCGCCATTAGCCACAAGATTAATATTCGTTCCTGTGAGAGTGATGTTTCCAGTTCCCATCACAAACGATAAGTTTCCCGCATTACCATTATTGATAGCTGTTCTATTGGCGATCACATTGGCGACAGAAATATTATTACTACCACCTACGGTTAATGTGATATTACCCGCAGCGCTGCCGTCGGTGGGAAAAGTTGTGCTTGAGTCGAGATTTTGCAATGAGAGGGAACCATTATTAGCGGTGATAGAAATATTCCCACCACTAGTATCTGTATTAGATGTGTTGATATTAGTACTTGTGGTGGCGCTGATATTACCTGTGGCACTACTAATATTGACATTGCCACCCGCAGTGGTGATATTAGCAAGGTTGGTAATCCCTTGATTGGCAGTCAGGGTTAAGTTTCGACCGTTAGTAATGATATCATTGCCATTTACATCAAGTGTTCGCGCCGTTAGAATGGCGATCGGGGCAATGTTAGAATTGATATTGAGAGAATTGATGATACTAATCGCATTATTCGATGAGGCATTTCCAATTACAAGATTAGTAAAATTAGTTGAAAAAGCGAGGGCATTCGTAAATGAACTGTCTAAAAATAGATTACCTGTATTTGTTGAATCAATGGTTAAACTGGCCGTAGAGCTAAATGGCTGTAAAGTAAGTGCGCCTGCCCCTCCAAATCCAAAGCCAGTAATAGTGGAAAATTTACTGCGATCGCTAGTAAATGTGAGATTGCCAGTACCACTATTAATGGTTAGAGCCGTACCCGTGAGATTGAGTCCACTATTTGAGGCATTACCCGCATTACCCCTAATGTTGATATTGGAACCGTTATTGCTAATCACGATGGTATTTCCACCTTGGATTACTACACCATCTCCTGTTCCGCCATTGCTAATTCCCGTTAAAGCGATCGCGCCAGTAGTGGATTGGATTCTGACACCATCGACACTTCTAATCCCATTGGCGGTAGCACTAATGCCATTAATAGTAATGGAGCCAGCATCAGAAATGACTTGGGCATTAGCCCCAAAGCTGACTGCATCGAGGCTGGTGGATGAAGCATCAATCAAAATAGATCCATTGCTTGGAGTAGCCGCAATAACATTGCCATTAATTGAAATCCCAGAATTAGTCCCCGTAGTAGTTTTACTCTCTAGAGTAATATTCCCACTGCCCGATTTTAACTGCGCCGTAGACTCAATTAATAATCGCCCTGCATTATTGATTGCTAAATTAATATTGCCGCCATTAGTGGTGATATTACCGCCAAGAGTGATGTTTCCTGTGCCTGTGGCAAAAGCAGGATCATTAGCAATTAGACTGACGTTACCGCCATTTGTGGTGATCGTACCGTTCCCAAACCCATCAGAAATAATACTATTGCCTGCTTGAGCCGTAAGCCCCACTCCAGCCGCCGTAATGTTAATATTGGCATTAAAAGTAATGTCATTTGTAGCTTGTAAAAGAACATTGGCGGTTGCTGAATTGATTGTCAAGTTACTTAATAGGGCTTCAGCAGGAGAGATGTTATTGAATGCTGAGGCATTTGCTAATGTTGAATTACCCGTAGTATCAATGATCGTAATATTAGTGGGATCGAGAAGTAACGTGCCGATTTTTCCGTGGGGTGCAAGGGCATTCGTAGAACCTCGATAATCTAGGTTTTCTTTGCCTGAGACTTCGACAAAGCCACCATTACCTGATATTTCCCCACCTTTAGCCGCGATCGCACCAAAAAACTGGGTAGAGCGATCCGCCCAAACAATTACCCTACCACCATCACCGACTAGCAAGCCATTGGTAAAAATCTTGGAACTCTCATCCACATAGGTTTGTAATGCATTGGGTGCAATTCCTTTACCCTGAAAATCTCCACCAATGAGAACTGTCCCGCCGCCATTAATTCCTGACGCATCAATTAGGGAATTAACTAAACCAACTTGATTGCCAAATATACCAACATTTCCGCCTTTGCCAGTGCTTGAAGACACATCGATTTTACCAGAGGTAATATTCATACCATCTCTGACAGCAATACCAGAAGTGTTAGGATTTGCCACTAAAGAGATAGTTCCATCGGGTTTAACCACTACTTGATTTGCTTGAGATGCCTTCCCTGTCAGTAATTCTGCAAGTTTTGGCAAAGTAGCGATCGCGCCATTCCAATTACTAGGAATCACATCCTTATTCACCTCAAACCCAAGAACCGCATCAGGCGATCGCAGTTCTACTTGAGAGTTACCCGATACAGCCGCCAGATTAACATTTCCATTGGTTGCCGTGAGATTACCTGTACTAATTACCGTCCCTGCGGTTAGAGAAATGTTTTTACCCGCATCAACCGTGAGATTACCTTGATTGATGATCGCCGCAGGTTGAGCGATCGCAAATTGAATATTTTTCGGATCACCAGTAGGAAAGCTTAAAGAATTCTTATCAACACTAAATTTTTGATTTTGATCAAAACCTAAACTCGTTCCCGTTGTGACATTAAATGATCCGCCAATATCTAAACGGGCGGTTGCCCCAAAAACGACACCATTAGGATTTAGTAAATAAAGATTTGCATTAGGAAAAGCAGAACGACTTTCGATTGTACCGAGAATACTTGATGGTGTATCGCCTGTTACACGGTTAATAATATTGTTAACTTTTGTTCCATCAACTGAAGAGTTACCCGTATTAAAAATTACGCCTGAATTAGGTACATTAAACTTATCAAAACTATGGTACAGATTCCCGCCGTTAATAGTGCCTCTGTCAACAGGGGCGATCGCATTCCCTTTTACCTCAGTCGCTGTGGAGTCATCTACAGCTATTTGCGCTTTTACTAATAATGGATTAGCGATTATAGCTGTGACTGTAAAAATAGAGAATATGCCAAATCGCCTAGCCTTGAGCAATATACTTGGTGTGGGGGAATTACTAACGCTACGGTTGGATAAAGACATAATCTACAACTCTCTAAATTAGGAATTTGTGTTTATCAACATTTGCCAATGTAGTTTATATAGTATAACAATCTGAAACAGTAATATTAAGATTATCCACAAGAGTTCTTCAACTGTGCCATTTATTTGACTCTTTTTGTTACTCAATCGGGCAATAATCAGAGACAACTTGAACAAAAAATTGTTCAAGCGCTTTCACGCAGGTAATATCATCGTAAAGCAGATGCTGATTTGCTTTCATCTTCTGAATGATAGATTCTCTCCAAGCACTATCACTGCATAATCTAACGGCAATCTCGATATATTCTGCTTCACTGGAGGCAACTGTATCCATGACACCTAGTGTTTTAAAAATTCCGTAGGATTGTCGTCCTCGCATTAGTTCAGTTGGTAAGGTAACAACGGGCAATCCACAAGCGATCGCCTGTAGCGTTGTATTACTCCCTGTAAATCCAATTGTATCCAGACTAGCATCACATATAGAAAGTAAATTTAGATAATCATTAAACTCTAAGCGCCCTAAAAAAATACAAGAAATTTCGCTATCTAATCCTGAACGTTTAAAAGCATTTTTAATTCTATTTTCTACAAACTCTGCTAAAATATCATCTTTACCACCTAAACAGAAAACAACTTTAGCGGATGGAACTCGCTTCAGAATCTCAGGAAATAGATAGTCATATTGTGGCAAATATTTGAATGGCATTTGGCACGACACGTAAATAGGGACATCTTCAGGTAAGCCCATATCAGACCGTGTTTTGTTTAAATCAGGAATTGAAGGCTTAGTATAAACGTGACTAAGGTTTGGTAAGCGAATAAGTTTTTCACTGTAATGTTGTTGTGCATCTTCTATTTCGTGAGCATCACTGGATAAAAAATAATCGATAGTTGACAAACCAGTTGTGTCAGGATGACCAGCCCATACACATTGTACGGGGGCAAGACGTAGTCCTGCTATTGGATTAGTATTCTTGTCCATACCTATATCTAGGAAAATCAGAATGTGTAAATCGTCAAATCGAATTTGTTCACATACTACTTCTAAACTTTCAGGTATATGATAGAAAGCATGGCTGTATTCTCGAAACTGTTCTGTTATGGAATCATAGCCATTCATACTACCAGTGTGATAAGCGTAAATTTCAAAACGCTCATGATCGCAATGCTTAAAATACCCTATTGCCATCATGCCTACGCTGTGGGATACGAAATAGGAAGAAATATAACCAATTCGCAGTTTTCCTTTTGATTTATTAGAGTTGGAAAGCTCTGGCATAGACAATGGTAGCGACCAATGGGGGTAGTTGGCAGCCATAACTCTTTGCAAAATTTGTCCATATTGACGCTGGAGATCTAAGTCATTGTATCCCTGATAAGGTAGAAGGAATATTGTCCGACACGCAATACTTTCTAATGCATTTATTCTATCAGATAGCTTGTCTAAAGAAATAGATTCATCAAATTTTTTCAATCCATTCTCAAATCGCGATCGCCAAAAACGAATATCCGCAAATGATTCATAAACAAGAGGTAATAGCAGATGATAACCACGGCAAGCTTTAAGGTTCTGCGGATTAATTTCTAATGCTTTCTCAAAGCAAGATAGAGATTCTTGAACCTTACCCTGTGATTCTAACAATGTACCTAATCGATACAATGCATCCCCATATTTGGGCGATAAAGAAATCGCTTTCTCAACACATTTAATAACAGTTGATAATGGAAACCCAGATCTATTGTAACGATCTAGCAATAAATTGCTGTAATGATAATAAGCTTCTGCACAATTAGGAGCAAGTGAAATTGCTTTCTCGTAAGCAAGTTGAGCTTTTTGCCAATCTTCTTGCTGGTAATTTCTATATTCTGCATAGATATTACCTAAAAAGCACCATAGATCAGCATCTTCGGGAGTCCGCTCAATTTTGGAGTGGTAATATTCAAGGCAAGCTTTTCTAAAAATTTCGCTTAAAAATAGTGAGTGTGCCTTTACATGCTTATAAACCTTAAGTAATAAGTGGTTGTCACAGAAAGGAGCAAAATTATCAGACAGAAACTGAATTGCTGGTAGAAAAGAACTGTCTAACTCTTCATCAGAAAATTCTCTTCTACTCAGTCGATCAGATCTAATAGCGGCTAATATTAAATAGAGTTCATTCGTTAATCGATCTGAATAATCACAATTTATGTGTCGAATGTGCTGTCTCAACAACCATTCTCCAAGATAGTTTTCTACCTCTTGTTGGTTTTGAGCAGAAGCAATTAATACTTCAACGAGTTCTTTTGTCCATTCGCCGACCTGTTCTTCGTTACCTTCACTGATCGCACTAAACCACACTATCTGTGCTTCCTCTTCTTGCTCTAAGAGAAGTAATGCTATACCGAGATGCCAATAGTTAGTTCTAATGTCAGGGTTTGCGGCGATCGCCTGTTCATATAAAAGTGCTGATTCACTATAGTTACCATGCAAGAAATGAACTTGTGCTTGTTGAGACAAGTCAGCCGCTAGGTTATCCATTATATATAGCCCTCAATAATTTTTAGATTGAAATTTTTGACTAATTTCCAACCCATTATTAACACAATATCGAATTAATTGAGCGATTTTATGGATATCATCACTACTAATCGATGTTCCTGTAGGTAAGACGAGTACGCGATTACTAATTTTTTCTGTCTCTGGCAAAAGCAACCCTGCATGTGGGAAGAAGGATCGGTAAGGTTCCATCCGATGACAACAAGGATAAAAGTAACGCCTTGCTAATACATTTTCAGAATGAAGAATTTTCATGATCTGATTACGACTAATGTTTGTAATAGTTTCATCGACCTCTAAAATTATATATTGGTAATTATGAGAATCTATCTCGTTATAATTAAATAAGCGAATTCCTCCTAAATCTTCCAACTCTCTTTGATATTGTTTGTAATTTTGTTGATTTGCTTGAACGAACTCATCAATGCTTTCCAATCCAGTTATTCCCATAGCTGCCGATACTTCGCTCATCTTTCCATTCGTACCAATGTAAACTACGTTGTCGTAACCAGCAAAGCCAAAATTTTTCATCAAACGAATTTTGGCCGCAAGTTCATCATTATTCGTCGTGATTGCGCCGCCTTCAAAAGTATTAAGAAACTTGGTCGCATGAAAACTAAATACTTCAGCATCGCCAAAATTACCAATCATTTGACTCTTATAAGAATTTCCAAAAGCATGAGAAGCATCAAAAATTAACTTCAGGTTATGATGTCGGGCGATCACGGTAATTGCTTCTATATTACAAGGCTGTCCCCAAACATGCACGCCAATGATGCCTGAAGTACGTGGTGTAATCATCGCTTCAATGCGCTCTGGATTCAGCGTATGATTTACTGGATTAACATCACAAAAAACAGGAGTGATCTCTTGCCACTGCAAGGCATGGGCTGTAGCAACAAAAGTAAATGAAGGAACTATTACTTCTCCAGTTAAGTTTGTAGCTTTAATCGCAATTTCCAAAGCTACAGTACCATTGCAGATAGCAATGCAATGTTTCACTCCTAGTTTTTCACAAATTAGCTGTTCAAATTGCTGTACATAAAACCCGTTGTTAGATAGCCACTTCCGATCAAGCATGTCATTAATTCGAGCTAAAAAACGGGAGCGATCGCCAATATTGGGACGACCAACATAAAGTTTTTCAACAAAACACGGTTCCCCCCCAAATATTGCCAATTCATTGATGTCAGTTGTCTCTAAAAGATTAATCATAAATATACTAAGAGCGATCACGTTTAGGGATATAGTTGCCGTGTCGATCATAGAGGTCTTGTCTCAATTGCACTTCTAACTTCATAATTTTTTCAAATGGTCGCTTTTTGATCGGTTTAGCAGGAGAGCCAAAATAAATCGTCCAAGGTTTACAATCCTTAGTAACTAGAGAATTAGCACCAATTGCAGCCCCTTCACCGATTACAACACCTGGTAATACCACAGTATTTGCTCCTATAATTGCATGTCGTTTAATATGTATAAATGAGCGGATTGGATTACGGTAGGGATAGGGAACCGTCGGATTAGTGAGGCAGCTACCTAAATAATCTTCATTGCCAGTATAAATTCTCACACCACCTGAAAGCCCTGAAAAGTCTTCCATGATAAACTCACCACCTCCAGTTACTGACGTGAAAGAAGCAATATGTACAAAATTACCAAGACTAGTTTTTTGACCACCCATTAAGAGAACAAAGTCATCAATAATAACAGAGTCACCAATATCAATTTTTTCAGCGTTAATAATTTTTGCACTTTCCCATATGGTTACATCCTGACCGATTTTATTGAAATTTAGCTGATATGCTCTATTCATCTTGATTCTGATTCTTAGCTCTTCGGGTAAGTTTTTTATTATCTCGGACTTGTAATCCATGAACTCAGTATTGGATTTTTTAACTTAAAATCAATTAAATCTACATCTGAATAGTTAATATGTTACCTAAAAACTGACTGATGGCATTTTTTAGGATTACGCTTGTTGTTAGTAATCACCCAAATGCGATCGCTAAATCCACGGTCAAGCGTGATTATCCATACAAAACGCCATTACCTCAAGCTGGTAGGGCCACAATCGGTCTGCCAATTCAAGATTTACCTGTAAGCTAGCCTTTTGCGTCAGGCTCAAAAAAATCTTATTTGCAAGAGTTTGCGAAAAGTAGTCAAATAGCACTTAAATAGCTGTAAATTTTTTACTTATGCCAACTCAAATTCAAGAATATCGATCGCCTAAAGTTACTGTCATCGGTGCAGGCAATGTTGGGGGAATGTTGGCTATGCGGATCGCTGAATGTAATCTTGCGGATGTTGTACTTTGCGACATCGTGCAGGGAAAACCACAGGGATTAGCGCTGGATATGGTGCAAGCAAGCCCGATCTCCAATAGCGATCGGCAAATCATCGGTACAAATGACTACGCTGACACTAAGAATTCAGATATTATTGTCATCACCGCAGGATTGCCACGCAAAGATGGCATGAGTCGCAATGATTTACTTCGCATTAATGCCACTATTGTTAAGGATGTAGTGGTCAAAGCGATCGCCCAGTCGCCTCATGCAATTTTAATTGTGGTGACTAATCCTCTGGATGTGATGACCTACCTCGCATGGAAAGTTAGTGGATTACCCACGCACCGTGTCATCGGTATGGCAGGAATCCTTGACGCATCAAGATTTAAAACTTTTATCGCGATGGAGTTGGGTGTTTCTAGTCGAGATGTCAGCGCGATGGTTTTAGGCGGACATGGTGATCTGATGGTTCCATTGCCACGTTACTCAACGGTGAATGGTTTGCCAATTACCGAACTGATGTCGGAGGAAGCGATCGCCAGCATCGTAGAAAGAACTCGCAATGGGGGAGCGGAAATAGTGAAATTGATGCAAACGGGTAGCGCTTATTTTGCGCCATCGGCATCGACTTATATAATGGTGGAATCAATCTTAAGCGATCGGCATCGGGTCGTTCCTGCGGCAACCTACCTGACGGGCGAGTACGGCTTAAAAAATATCTTTATGGGTGTACCTGTGCAGTTAGGAAGACATGGTGTGGAAAAAGTAATCGAAATCCAACTTACCAAGGACGAAACTGCGGCGCTGCATATATCCGCCGCCGCTATTCAAGAAAACATTAACTTGCTATGAATACAGTTGACTACCTTCGCATCAGTTTGATTGATCGCTGTAATTTTCGCTGTACCTACTGTATGCCCGAAGGTGCGGAGGTTGACTATCTGCTTGCCCAAGAAAGTTTGACGAATACAGAAATAATTAACTTATTAAAAGAAGTATTTATTCCCCTTGGGTTTAAGAAATTTCGACTAACTGGGGGCGAACCTTTACTAAGGCGTGATTTGGTGAGTTTGATCGAGGCGATCGCCAATTTGCAAGGTGTCGAAGATTTATCGATGACCACTAATGGGTTTCTACTTGACCAATTAGCTAAGCCTCTATACGCAGCAGGTTTACGGCGCATTAATATTAGTCTTGATTCCCTCGATCGCGATGTATTTCGGCAGATTACAGGACGCAATCTCTGGGAAAAGGTATGGGCGGGAATTTTGGCAGCCCATGAAGTGGGCTTTGATCCATTGAAATTAAATGTGGTAGTCGTTCCAGAGGTGAACGATCGCGAAATTTTGGACTTAGCCGCCTTAAGTATTGATCGTGATTGGCATATTCGCTTTATCGAGTTTATGCCGATTGGTAACGATAGCCTGTTTACCCATAAGGGCTGGGTCGATTCGGCAACCTTACGTCAACAAATTAGCGATCGCTATGGGTTAGATGCGGGTAATTGTAAAGGGAATGGTCCCGCCGATGTATTTCAAATACCTAAGGCAAAGGGTACTTTGGGATTTATTAGTCAAATGTCAGAATGTTTTTGCGATCGCTGCAATCGGATGCGACTCTCCGCCGATGGTTTATTGCGTCCATGTCTATTAAATGAATCGGGACAGATCGATCTCAAAACCGCTTTACGTCAAGGGCAAGATTTTGCAGAGTTGCGCGTGGCGGTACGCGATTTATTGCAACTTAAGGACGAAATTAATTTTAAAGAACGCGATCGGGGTACGGGCGAAAAAAACAGTTACTATCGCACCATGTCCCAAATTGGCGGTTAAAGTTTTTTAGCTCGCATCCAAATAACACTTGAAAATTTAACACTCGAAAATTTAGCACTTGAAAATTTAACACTCGAAAATCTAACACTCGAAAATCTAACACTCGAAATGGCAAAGCGTAAAAAGTCGAAATTACCCAAGGCTAACCAGCCCCATACCATGAAAGCTAATCAAACAGATCTCAACCATGATCAGGATGAACTATGGCGACAGAGGCAGTGGGTGAAATTATTTGCCGAAGTTGCGCTAAAAATTCGGCAATCGTTGCAGTTCAAAGATATATTGCGGGCAACAGTCACCGAAGTCCAACGTATTTTGGAAGCAGATCGGGTGCTAATTTATCAAATTCTGCCCGATGGCACTGGTCGGGCGATTAGTGAAGCAGTTCTTCCCAATTATCCTGCAATTTTAGATTTAGAGTTTCCTGAAGAAGTATTTCCGACCGAATATCAGGTTCTTTATGCTGGGGGGCGAGTACGAGCGATCGCGGACGTTCATAGTCAGGATTCAGGTTTATCAGAATGTCTTGTTGAGTTTATTAATCAATTTGACATTAAGGCTAAACTGATTGTCCCAATTCTCCAAAACCTGACTTCTCATCAACAGAATGAAGTTAATGCACCCAATCAGCTATGGGGATTACTAATTGCCCACCATTGCGATCTTCCTCACCATTGGTTAGATTTCGAGTTAGAGTTAATGCAACAACTCGCTGATCAAATTAGTATTGCCTTAGCTCAGGCGCAACTATTAGAGCATTTAGAAGAAATCGTCGAAATCCGTACTGCCGAATTACAAGAAGTAAACCGTAGTCTTCAACAAGAAATTAATGATCGGATGCAAGCTGAAGCGGCTCTCAGACGCAGCGAGGAGCAGTTAAGATTAATTACTAATGCGTTGCCAGTATTGATTGCCTATGTGGACGATCAGCAGCTATATCGCTTTAACAACAAAGCTTACGAAGATTGGATCGGTAAGTCTCCATCCGATATTTATGGTAGCAATCTCCAAACCGTGTGGGGAGAATCCTGTTATGAAAGAATGCGAATTTATGTAAATTTAGCTCTATTAGGTCAATCTGTAAACTATGAGAATGAAATTCTTTTAAAAGAAGGAATTCCTTGCTCCGTAAATGTGACTTATATTCCCCATCTTGACGAACAAAAAAATGTAAAGGGATTTTTCGCTCTGACTAGTGACATTAGCGATCGCAAAGCGATCGAGCGCATGAAAGATGAGTTTATCTCCGTTGTCAGTCATGAATTGCGAACTCCATTAACTTCAATGCATAGCGCTCTCAAGATTTTAGCAACAGGACGATTGGGAGTCCTATCGACTGATGGACAACAAATGCTAGAAATCGCTGATGACAACACTGAACGGTTAGTTCGATTAGTTAATAATGTTCTTGATTTGCAACGGATTGAGTCTGGTGATGTCAAAATGGAAAAGCGGGTTTGTAACGTCTCGACATTGATGATTCAGGCTACAGAAGCGATGCAACCGATGGC
>JBILGV010000123.1:0-13275 GCA_044350865.1 Pseudanabaena sp.
GATTCATGACTTTCTCTACAGTGATAATTCAGGATTACCCGTAGACACTTACACGAATGTTGATGTCGATGATAAGGCGATCGCTATCTACCATCACGTACGCAGAGCCTATCCCAAGCTACCATCGCCAATATATGCGTATGCAGCCTAGCTCAGGAAACTAAAAAAGCGAATGGCGGGAATCGAACCCGCAATATCTGCTTGGAAGGCAGAAGTTTTACCACTAAACTACATTCGCATACTTTTAATTGTCAATTTGTTGTATGCAGTTACTAACTATAGCAGCGATCGCGCCATTGTCAAATTTTTTTGTGCAAAAAATAAAGTAAAGAAGCCGCGCACCCTTTGTTTTTGGAATATCCAGTTAAAACTCACAATATCCTTGATCCATTTCGATGCGATCTAGCACCTTTAATCCGCGTGGATCACCTAACTTCCGCAACGTGTTTCTCGCATCAGTCTGCACACTCAAATCGTCATCATCGAGAGCATTAATCAGTGCATCCACAAGCTCATGATAAAGCTCGCTCTGCGGTGAAATTTGATTACGCATCTGCCCGACTAACTTCCCCAGTGACCATGCACAGTTGCCGCGCACAGCCGACATCGGATCGCTAGCCAAGGCTTCAACGAGAGGCTCGATCGCTTGAATGTCACCCAATTGTCCCAGCGCACTCGCCGCCCATAGACGCACCGCCGTAATGTCATATTTGAGCGCGGAAATTAGTGGCTGTAGTCCTGATGCGGCGTGACAGGTTCCCAAAGCCCAGACGATCCCTTTGCGGACATAGCCGTTCCAGTCTTGACTGAGTTGATGGATTAATGGCGCGATCGCCTGTTCATTTTTATTGCGTCCGAGGGCATAAGCGACACTAACGCGGACTAGGGGACATTCATCTTGCAGCAGTTCGATGAGGCGGGGAACTGCACGGGCATATTCTAGTTCACAAAAAGCTCTAGCAGCTTGCATCCTTTCGAGGATGATCTCTGAGTTTAGGAGCGCTAACATCTCATCAGGATCTGGAAGAGGGATTTCCTCTTCAGGAGCTAAATCCAATGGACTCAGTGGAGATGATTCGATATCTAACTCGATATCTAATTCGGTTAGGTCGTCATTGAGTGTCATGGCGATCGACATGGCAAAGTTTCAGATGCCCCAAGGTGTAGTTGTTATCTTACAGTGCTATTGAGCCAGATCAATCCTAAAGTTAAGAGATTGCGTCTTTGTGGGGCGTAGATCCCCCCGCCCCCCTTAAAAAGGGGGGAAAATTAATTAAATTATCTTCTTCCCACTTAAAAAGGGGGATTGTGGGAGATCTCTAACGAGATTTAGGTTTGTCTTGGCGATCGCAACGAAATCTTTGCGCTTCCGATGTCTTGCCATGTTTAGTTTTGCGTCCATTAACCCGCGATCGCCACATCAAAAAGGATGAGCGCTTCATCGACTGACGCATGATTTTAATTACTTCAGATTCAGCAATGCCGAACTGATCGTAAATCGTATCGAAAGTCGTGCGATCTTCCCAAGCCATTTCGACAATGCGATCAATATCCAGTGCCGTGAGTTCGTCTATAGTTCGTTTATCCATGCCCATAATTTATTACAGATTTAATCGTTCAATTCGTAAAAGATTGCCGCGCTTGGCGCGGCAATCTTTTACCCTTGTTTCCAGTGACGCGCTAATTGTTTCGCCTTTAGTCCCGATTCGATTACTTCTAATAGTCTGGTCATACCTGTAGTATTCACAATTTCATAGGTTTTGTTAGCCCGACGGCAAGCCTCGATCGCTCTCTCGGTGAGTGAGTGGCTGGCATAACCCGTCACAATAATAATTAGATCGCCACCTGCAATTTGACTTTCACCTTGCGCTGCAAGTTGTAAACCATCCTGCTCGGTGTACCAAATTAAATTAATTGCCGAATCGCGCAACCGATTTTTGACGGCTGTTTGTAAGCGATCGTGTCCGCCAAATACCAAAACTTTGCCAACGAGATCGGTATACAGAGCAGGACGTTTTTCGGACTTGCGATGCCTTGCCGTAGGCTGGACATCAGGGGCGCGATCAACACGGGAGCGGTTTTCGAGAGCTTTGTTGTAAATAAAGGTCAGCGTTTGTTCATGACTCCCCCGCAACCTTGCGACAGGTCCTTCTTCGCTGTGGGAATTTATTTGATCGATCAGGGCTTCCACCACTTCTTCGAGTGCGCCGATCGCTTTTAAATCATTGGCGTATCCCCGCACTGCGATCGAGGCATCGGTGGCGCTAAAGAAATCATTTTGTTCTTCGATCATCTCTAAGAGATCAGCCTTTAATTCGCTCCGCCATTGCGCTGTTTGTTCGGTTATGCGTTCGTCTAGTAGTCTTTCTTCGCTCAAGATCAATTGGCGATCGGCAAGCTGGGCTGCTAGGGCAGGTGCTTCCGAGATTTCCTGTCGGATATCCGCAGCCTTTTTTTCTAGCCTTTGTTTTGTCTCGCTGTCTTGATGACCTTCGCGGTCAAATTCTTTCAATACCTGCTCAATTTTGGCAAGCAATGGTTTTAAACGAGCCTCAATTTGAGATACGGCTTCTTGAATTTGGCGATCGCGTTGTTGTTGCAGTCGATTTTGTTCTAACTCCACCTTTGCCATCGTCAGCAGGTCACTGACTGAGGCTTCCAGCTCATCTAATTCGGAAATATGCATATTTACTTAAGACTTTCCTAGTATTTACTTAATTTGAATAAGTCGATAATAAGTCGAGAGAAATGACATGAATAAGTAATTATAAGAACTTATAGCCACTAATTTCCAATGTAACCTCTCACTAGCCTAAGTGTGTATAGTTTTATGCTTCAAGCTGATATTGATCCCGTTCCTTATATTGATTACGCGCTCTTAGATCCCGCCGCCAGCGATGAACAAGTTGATCGCGCCTGCGAAGAAGCCGATCGCTTTGGCTTTGCCAGTGTCTGTGTCTATCCTTGCAACGTCAAAAGGGCTAGGGAGCGACTACTGAAAACCAAAGTAGAAATTTGCACGGTGATTGGCTTTCCCAGTGGCGCAACTACCTCAAACGTTAAGCTTTATGAAGCTATGGAGGCGGTGGAGCATGGTGCAACGGAATTAGACGTGGTGATTAATTTTGGTTGGCTAAAAACTGGTAAAACCAATTTGTTACACCAAGATATTGCCCAAATCTGTCAAGAATCGGGGAAGCCTGTCAAAGCAATTTTAGAATTGAGTTTACTTACACCTGATGAGCAGGAACTTGCTGCCGAAGTTTGTATGGATGCAGGTGTGGCTTTTTTAAAAACTGGCACAGGCTGGGCAGGTGGGGCAACTATAGAAATGGTGAAATTTCTGAAGGAAGTCTCGCGAGGGAAGGTGGGCGTGAAAGCTTCGGGTGGGATCAAAACCAGAGAACAGGCGATCGCTTTAATTAATACTGGTGCAACGCGGATCGGTACGTCGCATGGTGTGGCGATCGCGATTCGCACTTGATTTTTATGGATTTACCGTTAATCTATCATCCTAACTACGTTGCCCCGATCGCGAATACCCATCGTTTTCCGATGGAAAAATTTCGCCTGCTCTATGAAATGTTGCTCAGCGATCGCATAGCCCAACCCGAACAATTTTTTATACCCGAATTACCAGATCTAGAAGCGATCGCCCTAGTCCACGATCAGCAATATGTCGAAGCATATTGGCAAGGAAACCTTGAAGCAAAAGCTCAACGCCGCATTGGACTACCTTGGAGCCATGAACTTGCCTATCGCACCCGCATCGCTGTTGGCGGTACATTGTTAACCGCCAGATTAGCTCTAGCGCATGGCTTAGCCTGTAATACCGCAGGCGGAACCCACCATGCATTTCCTAACTATGGTTCAGGTTTTTGTATATTTAATGATTTGGCGATCGCCTCGCGGGTGTTATTACAAGAGGGCTTAGTCAAAAAAATCTTGATTGTCGATTTGGATGTTCATCAGGGCGACGGCACGGCTTTTATTTTTCAGGACGACTCAAATGTGTTTACCTTCTCGATGCATTGTCAAATTAACTTTCCAGCGATTAAACAAATCAGCGATCTCGATGTTCCCTTGCCAGAAGGAATCGAAGATGATGCATATTTACGCACCCTTGCTAATCACTTACCCGATTTACTCTGTGAAGTTAAGCCCGATTTAGTACTTTACGATGCAGGTGTTGATCCCCATATCGGCGATCGCCTTGGCAAGCTCGCCCTTACGGATGCAGGGCTATATCGGCGCGATATGCAGGTCTTGAGTACTTGCGTATCACAAGGTTTTCCCGTTGGTTGTGTGATTGGCGGTGGTTATTGCGAAGATATGCGATCGCTGGTTTACCGACATTCACTATTGCATCGCGCTGCTAGTGAAGTATATCGACAATATCGATTGTAATTAATTACAAAATATTTATTCTTGGGTAGGAGGCTCGGTTTTGTCTGGCAAAATTTGAGGCTTGGCGGTTTTGATATCGGGGATGTTACGCGAAGATGGTGAAATATTGCTGATTTCTCCGAACGGTTTCTTGGCGATCGCCTCCACCACTTTTTGATCGCTCATCGCCAATAATGATTGGATTGCCCCAGGGATCGACTGTGGGTCCATAAACAAAACTTTGCTACTGGAACTCTGCCCGATCGCCTGTCCCATTTCTAAATATTTTTGTGCTAGTAAGTACTGCACCGCCTCTTGCCCGTGGGGATGACCAGCGATCGCATCAGCAATTCTTTCGATTGATAAAGCCATTGCTTCTGTCTGCTCTAGACGTACTTGACGGTCTGACTCAGCTAACACTCTATTGGAGAGAGCTACCGCTTCCGCCTTTTTGATTTCCGATGTTTTTTCACCTTCGGACAAGGAAATCATCGCTTTTTTTTCGATTTCAGCAGCTTTTTGTTTTTCCATCGACAGCAGTACCGATGTGGGAATTGTAATTTCGCCTAGTCTTACCCGTAAAACCTTAATACCCCAATCTTTCGTATCACTAGAAATTCCTTGTAAGATCTCACCGTTAATCCGCTCTTGACCGCCGATAATATTATCGAGATCACAACGCCCGATTTGAGTTTGAATTTGGGTAGCAAGGGAGACGGATAAGGATTTACCGACGTTTTCAATGTTATATCTTGCTTGTTTTAGATCGACAACCTGCCAATACATCACACCACTAACACTGACACTGACACTATCCGAAGTAGTACAGGGCTGTGGTGACATTTCCAAAACCTGTTCGCGGGAGCTTTGAATCAGGGCAATACGGTCTAAAAATGGTAAAACGATGTTGATCCCCGGTTCCATCGTTTTTTGATATTTGCCAAATCTCTCAACTAGGGCAATCTGCCCTTCTTCGATAATCTTAAAGGAGCGATAAATATAAGTACTACTTAAAAGCGCAAAAACAATACTAAAAATTGTTACTTCCATCGATCCACCTTTTACATTGAAACTCTCAGGAAATAACCTATATCTGTAAAATTTGCCACTATGGGGCGTAAATTCACAAATATAGGTTGGTAATTAACTAAGTTAGCCAGCTACTTCTAGTTCATGTTCGCCAAGATGCGTCACAAATTTTGGGGTAAAACGCACTTCGTAAGGATAGTTGGGACTGATCGGACGACCATTCCACTCTGTATGTACCCGTACAATTTCACCTTCTAATCCTGAGATGTCAAAAGCCTTGCCTTTGTGTTCAGGATGATGAAAAACGTTTAATGTTGTTTTGATACGAACGCGATCGCCAACCTTCATAAATTTTTATGTATTCCAATGTAAACAATATTGTTTAATTATCGCTTGTCTGTGACGCACATTGATCTAACGCATCAGTTAACGCATCAGTCAAAGAATGATCTTAGCCATAAGTTAACCATAGGGATGATGCAAAGTCAGTCCTGAATCGATCGCAAAACCATAGAGCTTATGGAGATCTAATCGCCAGAAAGAGCGATCGCCGATTTGCCAATGGTGTTCTAAACCGACATCCGCCGAAACTCGCGCTCTTAATTCCCGATTTTGCACTAGATTTTGCACTGGATTTTGCAATCTCAATAACACAATCGTTTCTGAACCAAGGGCTTCTACTAGTTCCACAACACCTTCGAGATGAGCAGTTTCAGCCGTAGCGGGTTGTAAATCTTCAGGACGGAAGCCTAACATAAAGGAACGATCGCCGTTTGCGCGATCAAATGCAGAATCGTCACTAATCATATTTACAATATCTTTAATTGAGAACTCATTAATCGCGATCGCTTTGAGTAAACTTTCTGCTTGCAAATAGCCATTACCATCAGCATCTAGAGACAAGTTAACAGGCAAAAAATTCATCGGTGGTGAACCCATAAATCCAGCCACGAATTGATTTGCGGGTTTGCGATAAATATTCAAAGGTGTATCCACCTGCTGAATATCACCCTTATTTAAAACCACAATCCGATCGCCCATCGTCATCGCCTCCACTTGGTCGTGGGTGACATAAATCGTGGTCACTTGCAATTGCTTTTGTAACTGCACAATTTGCGATCGCGTATCACTGCGTAACTGAGCATCGAGATTGGATAGCGGCTCATCCATCAAAAAAACTTGGGGATTGCGAGCGATCGACCGACCGAGGGCCACCCGTTGTTTTTGTCCGCCCGATAATTCTTTGGGCTTGCGATCGAGTAAATGCGAAATTTGTAAGGAATCGGCAACTTGTCGTACCCGATGATCAATATCAGCGCGTTGTTGTTTGGCTGCTGCGGAGAACCAAGCTAGAGGTGATATTTTGTTTGATGTTTGTAGCGATCGCTGTCTGCGTAGTCCAAAGGCAATATTGTTGTAAACCGTCATGTGGGGATAGAGCGCGTAACTTTGAAATACCATTGCAATATCCCGAACCTTGGGCGGTAAATGATTGATTTGGCGATCGCCTAGATAAATGGAACCGTCGCTGACCTCTTCCAAGCCTGCAATCAACCGCAGCAAGGTACTTTTCCCGCAGCCAGAGGGTCCGACTAAGACCAGAAACTCGCGATCGGCGGCTTCTAAATTGATCTCACGCAGCACAACATTCTGCCCAAATTTCTTGGTAACACCACACAATCGCACGGGAGCCATCGCCAAATATCCTTAAAGGGTTGGATTTTACTAAGTTTACAGCGCTTTGCGCTGACTTAAAATCCTTGATAAGTTGTAAGGTAAGGGCAATTCATGAATTGCCCTTACCTTATTGGCTATTTACAATCTTGGCGCGATCGCAAACAAATTGGGTAAAATCCAAGAGCAGCAATAGAATTAATTATGCAAAAAACATGGATCAGGCTTTTGGCGGGCTGCTTAGCCTTGCTCATCAATTTCACAAGCACCAGTGCAGTATGGGCGGCAACTTCGCAAAAGGCGATCGAGCCGAAATTTCAAGGTGTTCCTCTTCAGTGTTACATGACCCTTGCGGACACAGGTGCAACCCCCGAAGCTAGAGTCGCCGCCTATACCGAAATTGCGGGTAAATATGCTGATGCTCAGCGCCTCGATCAAGCAAAGAAAGTTTTAGGAAAAAGTTTAACTACGGCGGCGGCGATCGCTGATCCATCACTCAAAGCCTTTGCCTTTTTGGATACCGCAGGTAGTTTCACAAAACTATCACAGCCTAAATTAGCGGTGCAAGCGCTCGATAAATCTTTAACCATCTCCAAAACCCTACCCGATCCTGTAGACAGAGTTTTTGCCACCATCAAAATTGCCGAAGCATACGGTGAAGCGGGTAAGAAGGAGACGGCTGAGAACTTGCTGACTGAGGCAACTAAATCGATGCCAGAGATTTTTAATCCCTATGTGCGATCGCGAGCTTTTGCAGCCGTGGCAAATGTTTATACGACCTTAGGCGATGATTTCCAATCGGAATCAGCTATTTCCGCAGCGACTGAGTTGTTGCCGATGATCGAAGATGGTAATGCAAGGGCAAGAGCGCAAGTTGAGATTACAGGTAGCTACGCTCAAGCAGGAAATCACGCTGAAGCTGTAGCTTCTTTAGGACAAACTTTCCGATCTTTTGACGATATTCGCGATCAAACGATCGCCTTGGCTATAGAAGCTGACAAAAAGACTAAGGAAAATGCCAAGAAGCCTGATTCTAAACTTAAATCTACGCTGAATTCTAAAGTGAGTTCTAAAACTGATTCTCAAGAAGAATCCCAACCTAGTCCTGATGCTGAAGCGGTCAAAAAATCAGCGATCGCCACTGCTGAAAAACTAAAAATGCGATCGCTGTTTTTGGTTACAGGTCAATATCTAGCGTCAAAACAGTATGAAAAAGCTTTGGAAGTGATTGGCAATCTTGATGATAATTTTGTTGAGAAGAGTATCGGACTAGCAAATGTGGCGATCGCCTATGTCAAGGACAAAAAAATTGATGTGGCAACTCCTCTATTTGAGCAGAGCGTCCAATCTCTGACGAAGGTAGCGTCATCAATTGATGCGGTAACTTTGTTGATCGAAGTAGCTCGTCAATATCAAACGATCAAGTTACCTGACCTCGCGATCAAAGCTTGGGATCAAGCCTTAGCGATCGGCAAGAATCTGCCCCAACCCGCCGAACGTCTGTTTGCACTGAATACGCTTGCTAGTAACTATGCTGAATTTGGCTTAAACGATAAGGTTCCACCAATTTTGGAAGAAAGCCTTGCCCTCGCCAAAACTGCACCCGATATCAATATTCGCTCTAGAGCTTTTGCGGATGTCAGCAATACCTACTGGGCGATCGGTCAACGCGATCGCGCCAAGGAAGTTTCTCAAACGATTGAGAATCCCTTAGAAAAGGAACAGCTAACGAAGTTATTTGCTTGCGCTAGTTAAGAAACTATCGGAGATCCCTCTCAATCCCCCTTAAAAAGCTAGAGTGTACACACAAGTCTCAAAAAACCCCTTTAATTCCCCCTCGCAAAGGGGGAAGACTAGAAAATCTCGTTCCCTCCACTTTGCAAGGGGAGGGTTAGGGAGGGTTTATTGGTAAGATTTGAGAATACTTCTTACTTGTGATATTTTTTATAACAATAGCTATAAACTTTAGAAAAATATATTTATAAATTTACACGATATCTAAAAATATGGATCAAATATTTACCGAAAATTTAGGCGGCGATCGCTTTCTAGAGCTAGTGCATATTCCTGAAGGTAAGTTTGTAATGGGAACTTCCTATAAAGAAGAAGGATATGCAAATGAAAGACCACCTCAGACAATAAATGTCGCTTCTTTCTATTTAGGCAAGTTTCCAGTTACCCAGAGACAATGGCAGGCTGTCGCTAATCTGCCAGAAATTGACAGTTCGCTTAATCCTGATGTGGCGCATTTTAAGAATGAAGTTGCGCCTGTGGAAAATGTATCTTGGCTTGATGCGATCGAGTTTTGCAAAAGACTTCGTAAATTCACAGGTAGAAAATATCGCTTACCCAGCGAAGCTGAATGGGAATATGCTTGTCTTGGCGGTAAAGACTCTCGCTATTATTTTGGCGATAAAATCAGCGCTGATTTTGCCAACTATGACGCTAGGTTGCAACATGAATCTGAACCATCTGTAAAATATCGCGCACAGACTACACCCGTGGGCATTTTTCCTGCCAATGATTTTGGACTATATGATATGCATGGGAACGTTTGGGAATGGTGTGCCGATCCTTGGCATGAGGATTATCGTGGTAGACCTGCGATCGCCAGCATTTGGGAATTTGGTGGTGATATGCAATACCGAGTTTTAAGAGGCGGCTCTTGGATTCATGATGCATGGGAATGTCGGGCAGCCAACCGACGCAAAGATCCCTTTGTGAATTGGGACAATTATTACGGATTTCGTGTGGCTATGTCTAATTAAATGGAATTATTTAATTTAATGAGCATTTCTAGCGATCGCTTTGTCAGCGTGATTGTTGATTGTATTGGCATTGAGGATTTGCTGACCTATCGTATCCCTGAAGATGTCCATATTCAAATAGGCGATATTCTGAGCGTTCCCTTGGGTAATCGTCAGGTGGGAGCGATCGCTTTAGATATTTCCGATACTTCCACAATTACGGATACACAAACTGAAATTAAATCCATTAATAGCGTAGTAAGTTCAGGGATATTTCCACAGACTTATTGGGAGATGCTCAAGCGCACGGCTGATTATTATCGCACTCCATTAATGCAGACAATAAAAACTGCGCTTCCACCAAAGCTATTAGATCAATCGCATTATCGAATTAGAGTTAAAAATAATTTAGAGGTTCCTTTAAACCATATTTTGCCCAAAGCATCTCAAATAGTTTGGGATTTTCTGCAAGAGCATAGAAATAATCCCAAGGGAATTAGTCGTCGTTATATTCAGCAAAAAGTTGGTAGATATGCGAATTCGGGATTAAAGGAATTACAAAAATTAGAATGGATAGAATCGATTTTAGAATTACCCAATCGACCGCAACCAAAATATGAAGACATCGTAATTTTATTGAAATCTGTTGATGAAGAATTGACCGAAAGACAAGCCGAAATTCTCACCATTTTGCAGCATCAGGGCGGTGAATGTTTAAAAATAAAGCTCTATAAACTTGCTAAAACGACAACGCTACAAGCTTTGGTAAATAAGGGATATGTTGCCATAACAAAACAAGAATCTCTGCGTTTAGGTGGTAAAAGCCATACCGTGAATCGCGATCGCCATAAAGCCTTAACTCCCGATCAAGATGTGGCATTACAATCGATTCTCAAAGCGATCGCCGATCAAGACACAACTCAGTTTTTACTACATGGAGTCACAGGCTCTGGCAAAACTGAAGTGTATTTACAAGCGATCGCGCCCATCTTAGAATCGGGTAAATCTGCCCTAGTGCTAGTTCCTGAAATTGGATTAACTCCTCAACTTACTGATCGCTTTCGAGCCAGATTTGGCGATGCGAAGGTGAATGTTTATCATAGTCAATTGTCGGAAGGGGAACGTTTTGATACATGGCGATTGATGCTCACGGGTGAAGCACAGGTGGTGATTGGTACGCGATCGGCGGTATTTGCACCGCTTTCTAATTTGGGCTTAATTGTCATGGATGAGGAACATGACAATAGTTTCAAACAGGATCAACCGCAGCCTTGCTATCATGCGCGGACTATTGCTCAATGGCGATCGCAGTTAGAGCATATTCCCCTTGTCATGGGATCGGCAACTCCTTCGGCAGAAATGATTTTTGCTCAAAAAGAAGCTAATTCTATCTATTTAGAAATGCCTAATCGCATTGGTAATAAACCGATGCCACCGATCGAAGTTGTGGATATGCGCGGCGAGTTTAAAGCTGGTAATTATTCGATTTTGAGTCGCAAATTACAAGAGGCGATCGCGGAAATGTTAGAGAATAAGCAGCAAGGAATTCTCTTTATCCATCGGCGCGGCTACAGCACTTTTGTTTCCTGTCGTTCCTGCGGTTATGTTGCCGAATGTCCGAACTGCGATGTTTCTCTCTCCTATCACGATCCGATCGCACCGACCGCCCATCAACCGAAATCACCCCATTTACGCTGCCACTATTGCAACTTCACCCAAATTCAGCCTAAAACCTGCCCCCAATGCGGTTCGCCCTATTTCAAACACTTTGGTAGTGGTACTCAAAAAGTGGAACAGGAACTCGCGAAACTATTCCCAAATATTCGCCTGATTCGCTTTGATAGTGACACCACCCGCAACAAAGACCAACATCGTCTACTCATCGATCAATTCTGTGCTGGAGAAGCAGATTTGTTAGTGGGAACGCAAATGTTAACTAAGGGTTTAGATATTCCCCAAGTTACGTTAGTCGGTGTCGTGTCTGCGGATGGATTATTAAACTTTTCCGATTATCGGGCGGGGGAGAGAGCCGCGCAAACTTTGCTACAGGTGGCGGGTCGCGCGGGGCGTGGAGAAGAAGAAGGTAAGGTAATCATGCAAACCTATACGCCTGAACATCCTGCGATGGAAGCGGTACAGAACTATCGCCTAGATGAGTTTATGCAATCAGAATTAGAAATGCGTGAGGCTTTGCGTTATCCACCGACAGGGCAAATGGTGTTGATTCATCTCAGTAGTGAGCATGAACTGGCGGTCGAAAAATCAGCTAATGAGTTAGCGGAATATTTGCGTCAATTGGAAAATGATTGGGATATTTTAGGCGCAACTCCTGCGGCGATCGCTAAAGTCGCTAATCGTTATCGTTGGCAGATTCTATTAAAGTTCATGCCTGAAGTTTTGCCAAATGTACCGAGTTTAGAGGAGTTACGAATGTTAGTTAATTCTAAAGCCGTCAGAGTAGCGATCGATGTCGATCCCCTGACAATTTTATAGTTTATCTAACAGCCCTATTGGTTAATCTACGTTATCAGTTATGATGTTAGAGACAGATTGATTTCGATTGTTTATCCTGATAGTATAGCGATTATCAGTTAAGTGTATCACAAATAATCTTACTTCATATCTAGAATAAGAAAATATGATGATATTTGAAACTAAATATAGTCAATTTTATAGTTTTCTTGTTTGTTATTTTGCAGATGAGTATGACAAAGATGATGCAGAGATTCTTATGGAGTTTGGAGAGAATCCTATAAATGTAGTAAAAATGGTAATAGAGGAGGGTGAAAATCTATTGCCTTTAACCAGAGAACTATTTGATGAAATCACAGATGCAGCAAATCGAAATTTTGACACACCTGAAGAATTAAACTATTGGTTAACTCAAATACTTGAATCATTAAAAGTTTCTATAAAAAATTCATGACAAATATGGATAACTCTTCAATACAAAAAATTGTAAAAAAGATTATCGAATCCGAACAGTTATCAGATATTCCTGTTGAATCAATAAAGTTATCCGATCGCCTCATCAAGGATCTTAAAATGGATGGTGATGACTTTAGCTTTATATTTGTTCCTGAGATTGAGTCAAAGTTTTCAGTAAAAATACCAATCCAAGCATGGAGAAAAGTTTCTACTATTGAAGATGTGATAAATGTAATTAAAACGACACTCAATGAGGATGAGATTCCTGACGGGACTAATAATAATAAGACACCGTTTATTAAAAACAAGGGATATAAAAAATTCTTTAAAAAGATTGTGGAAAGACTCTTTCAAAGATAAAGATATAAATTTTAAAAGAAACACAGGGTAGCGACTTAAAGCGGGACAAAAGTAAGTCAGTGCAGAGTGAAAACGAAATAAGAATAAAGCCCTAGGAATTATTTCCAAGGGCAGATATCGTACTCTTGATGAACTAAATCCAGAGTCGAGA
>JBILGV010000039.1:0-38416 GCA_044350865.1 Pseudanabaena sp.
CTATCAACCACCCGACCCAAATTCTGCAATCGCGTATACTGTTCATCCACCGACAGATCTTCTAATTCATCCAGCAAATCCGCAAATCGTTTATGCCGCCGCTTCAATGAGCTAAGGATCGCATTCAAACTACTCGCCAATCGACGCTGTAACACCGTGCGGGCAAGAGCGACCGCCGCCTGCTTACGTCCCTTGGTTTTACCTAAATATTTATTAATATATTTGGTAATTTCTGAATATAAATGCTCTTCCGCAGGCGATAGCTCAAAGGGCATTGTCCTCGAAATGCGCTCTTTAAATAACTTGCGCCCATCAAAATCCTTCAACTCCTCCTTAATTCGCCGCAAAAACCAAGGACTATCTTCTAAGCTCAACATCTCTGGATTAAGCTGATCAGAAATAAACTGCTCAGGATCGAGCAACCGCAAAAAATTATGAAACTGATCAGGATTTCCCTGATGCGGTGTCGCCGTGAGCAATAAAATTCGCTCCGTCTTTAGCGATAAACCCTCAACTAATTTGTAACGCCCCGTTTTTCGGAGTTCATCACCAAGCGATCGCGCCGAACATTTATGCGCCTCATCAACGATCACCAAATCCCAATCTACCTGCAAGATCCCTGCGGCAATATCCTCCTGTTTCGCAAAATCAATCGAAGCAATACATTGCCGAAAGCGCTCCCAAGTATTCCCTGCTAACTGCCCCTTTGCCAAATTAGAATTAATAATTTCAAAAGTCTCCGAAAACTTGCTGCTTAACTCCTCCTGCCATTGCAACGTCAAAGGAGCAGGCGCAAGAATCAAGATCCGCTCGATCACCCCGCGCAGTTTTAATTCTTTTAACAACAACCCGCCCATGATTGTTTTCCCAGCCCCAGGATCATCTGCCAACAAAAATCGCAATCTTACCTGTGGCAAAATCCTTTCATAGACAGCTTCTAACTGGTGTGGCAAAGGTCGTACACCGCTAAGACTCACCGCAAAATGGGGATCATAAGCATAGGAAAGTTTAATCCTCGCAGACTCAATAAACAGAAAAAATTGGTTAGCATCAATCGGTGCATGATCTGTTTTTTCTTGGCTGTCTAAAACTTGTTCAATATCGGCAGTGGCGATCGTTGCTTCTCTAAGTTCGCCCTTCTGAGTTCTCACCCGCAATAAAATCGTATCTTCAAAAACCTTAGCCGACTCAACCGTGACTAATCCCATAAATTGCCCCGCGATCGCAATCCGTTTCCCAATAAATTGATCGATCATATATTTTGGAGTTCTTTTACTAAAAAATAGCAAAAAAAAGAGTTCTCACTGAGAACTCTTTTTTTGTAATTACCGTTTCGAGTATTGAGGAGCCTTACGAGCTTTCTTAAGTCCATACTTCTTGCGTTCCTTACAACGAGGATCGCGAGTCATGTAACCTTCAATCTTGAGAGGCTTACGATTTTCGGGAGCAAGTTCGCATAATGCACGAGCAACACCCAATTTAATCGCATCAGCTTGACCTGTGACACCACCACCATGAGCATTGACCAAAACATCATACTCATTTTCCAAGCCCAAGGTTTCCAAAGGAGCCTTGACACCAGAGATGTAGGTAGGGTTGAACTGTAAGTACAGATCGCCAGGCTTGCCATTGATCACGATTTTGCCTTCACCTGGAACGAGGCGGACACGGGCGATCGCTTTCTTACGACGACCAGTACCCCAGTAAACAGCACGATTAGAACGTTCAGTATCTGACATGAGTTATTTCTCCTACTTCTGAGATGGGATGGTGTTGATAACCAAGGTTTCAGGCTGTTGAGCAGCATGGGGATGGTTTGCACCCTTATAAACCTTGAGCTTGGTGAAAAGCTGACGACCAAGGGTATTCTTGGGCAACATACCTTTGATGGCATGTTCAAGAATCCGTTCGGGAACGCGAGCAATTACTTTGTCAAAAGTCTCTTCCTTCATCCCACCTGGACGACCAGAATGTCTTCTGTATAGTTTTTGGGTGGATTTTTTACCAGTTACGGCGATTTTTTCGGCGTTGATCACAACGACAAAATCGCCAGTATCCAAGTGGGGCGTATAGATGGGCTTATTCTTACCGCGCAAGATCACCGCGATCGCACTAGCAAGCCGTCCGAGGCGCTGACCTTCAGCATCGATAATGTACCATTTGCGATCGGGATCGCTAGGTAAGTAGCTTTTATTAGGGGTGAGTGTAGTTGTAGTCATTGGTTTCTCTACAAGCGAGATTTTTCTATTAAAACTTTAATTGTGGGAACGCCTTCTGGAACGCTTTCTGTAACTTCAAACCAAGGTGATTACATGGTTATCGGTTAAAGCCAACGTTTGCTGGTGCGACGCGGATTTGAGAAAGGGATGGTCGGCAAAGGGATTATCGGCATAGCCGATCGCCAATAGGCAAAGTCCTTGTGGCGGCGCGGCATACTTAACTTCGATACGGCGTTTTTCTTGCCATCTGGTCGTAAAGGCTTCGATACTGAGGCGTTGACACCCCACATCGACTAACTGCCCTACTAATAAACGGATCATGCCGTACAGAAAGCCACTAGCCTGAACTTCCACATGGACAAAATCGCCATCTCGCCAACATATCGCTTCTTGAAGATCAAGACGACTATGGGGACGACTGGAACCTGCCCTCTGGAACGCCGCCATATCCTGTTCGCCGAGCATTAGCTGCAAAGCTTGATGGATAAGCTGTTCATTGAGGCGATCGTGGTAGTAATGCCAGCTAAACTGCTTCACAAATAAATTCGGGATCGCGGCGGTGTAAATCGTGTAACGATAACGTCGCCATGTCGCCGAAAATCTTGCATGCCAGTCACCAGCAACTTCTGTCGATCCGCAGATCAAGATACCTTCAGGTAAATAAGCGTTAAGTACTTTTGCCCAACGGTGAGGAGGAATCAGACTGGAAGTATCAAAGTGGGCTACTAGAGCCGCCGCATGAACTCCTGTGTCTGTTCTACCTGCGCCATGCAGAACCGTTACTTTTCCGCAAACCTTAGCGATCGCTTCTTCAATCGTTTGCTGGACAGAAAGATGATTTGGCTGTCTTTGCCACCCGTAAAAATGCGTACCTAGATATTGAATAACTAAAGCAACACGTCGAGGAGACTCAGAATCAGCAGAAAACATCTTTAGGTGTTTCTTTAAGTATTTCGTGTTATTTACACAAGTTGCAAGATCGCCATTTCCGCATTATCACCACGACGGCTAACCGTGCGAATGATACGGGTATAGCCACCATTGCGATCGGCATAACGTTCAGCAGCTTGGCTAAATAGCAAGTCAACTAAAGTAGTGACGCGATTTTCTTCGGGTAATTGTTCTTGTTTGGTCTTGGTCATGGGGCGATCGCCAACGGGTTCGCCATCTTTAACCGAGAGATCATACAAATAGGCGATCGCTTGACGACGAGCATGGAGTGAGCCATCTTTGGCAAGAGTGATCATGTGATCAGCCGTAGTGCGAACCGCATCAGCCTTGGCTCTAGTGGTTTTGATTTCGCCTCTGAGAATTAACTGAGTAGTCAATGCTCTTAGGAGTGCTTTACGTTGGTCGGCAGCCTTATTTAGCTGCGGTGTTTTACATCTGTGACGCATGGTGGTGACACATAAGAGTGTAGTAGATGGGATATTGAACGAGATCTTTTAAGTGGATTTTCTAAGAAACCTTAGAAGCTTTGGACTCAGTTAAAGTTAAGCCAAGATGCTGTTTAAGGGCATCCATAACTTCTTCAGCCGATTTTTGACCAAAATTCTTGATTTCCAATAGATCGTCTTGTGTGTACTCCAACAAATCTGCAACAGTGTTAATCTGTGCGCGTTTGAGACAGTTGTATGCTCTGACTGACAGTTGCAACTCTTCAATGTGAATTTGCTTCGTCTCGTCTTGATCGTCACGCTCTTGAGGTAACGATGGCGCAAGGGTAATTTCTTGCAAGGGCGAGAAGAGATTCACTAAAACGCTAGCCGCTTGGCTTAGCGCTTCTTGAGGAGTAATGCTGCCGTTAGTCCAAATATCGATCAAGAGACTCTCTTTGTTGATCGCATCACCGATCCGAGCGTCCTTAATCTCATACTTGACCTTACGTACAGGCATAAACACAGCGTCAATCTTGAGAGTATCAATGGGAGAACTGTGATCTTCCTTAGAACGGTCTACAGAGCGATAGCCTTTACCACGCTCAATTGTTAGTTCCATTTCCAAAGTCGCGCCCTCACTAAGTGTGGCGATGTATTGGTTCGGATTAACAATCTCGATATCCGATGGCAAAGAATGGAAACTAGTAGCCATGACCAGTTTTGGTCCACGTTCCACCAAGCGAATGATCTGCGGTGCTGAGCTATAGGACTTCAACACTAGTTCTTTGAGGTTCAGCATCAAATCCAAAACGTCTTCCCGCACGCCTGGAATTGTCGCAAACTCGTGGTTGACTCCAGCAATGCGAACAGCAGTGACCGCCGCACCCTCAAGATTGGAGAGCAATACTCGTCTGAGCGCATTTCCAATGGTAATGCCTTGCCCCCGATCTAGTGGTTCCAGTACAAATTGGCTGTACTGGCTATTGTCTTTTTCTGTGTGGGATGCAACGCACTCAACCTGAAACTGGGCCATATTTGTACCGACTTAGTCTGCAAGAGTAAACGAAAAATCAAAGAGGAAAATTGGGAATTACGAATTACGAATTACGAATTTAATTTTTAATTACTAGGGAATTGAAAAATCATGAACTACGAATTTAATTTTTAATTCGTAATTTCTAATTCGTAATTGAATTAAACACGTCTGCGCTTGGGCGGGCGGCAGCCATTGTGAGGAATTGGGGTGATATCACGAATAAGCGTAATTTCTAAACCAGCAGCTTGCAAAGCTCTTACTGCGGTTTCACGACCTGATCCAGGTCCTGTTACCATCACTTCAACTTGACGCATTCCCTGTTCCATTGCTCTTCTAGCAGCAGATTCGGCAGCAGTTTGAGCTGCGAATGGAGTGCCTTTCTTAGCACCCTTAAAGCCGCTAGCGCCTGCCGAAGACCAAGAAATCACATCGCCTACGGTGTCGGCGATCGTGACGATAGTGTTGTTAAAAGTAGACTGGATATAAGCGACCCCATTAGGGACATTGCGCTTATTTTTGCGTGCGCCAGTTCTACGGGTTGTTTGACGAGCCATTGTTTCGTATTAATCCTTACTTACTTCTTACCAGGTGCTTTCTTCTTACCAGCAACCGTGCGACGACCGCCACGACGGGTACGCGCATTGGTGCGAGTGCGTTGTCCACGAACGGGAAGCCCCATGCGATGTCTGCGACCTCTGTAGCAACCGATGTCGATGAGACGTTTGATGCTTAAACCTTCAAGACGACGCAGATCGCCCTCTACTTGAAAGTTGGATTCTACCTCATGGCGCAAAGTCGTTACTTCAGGATCAGTAAGCTCTTTCACCCGCGTATCGGGGTTTATTTTGGTAGCTGCTAAGATTTTTTTGGCGCTTGTCAGACCGATACCGTATATATACGTTAGTCCTATTTCGATGCGCTTGTCACGAGGAAGGTCAACTCCTGCAATGCGAGCCACTATAAGTCTCCAAATTTGTTGTCAGTTTTCAATTTGATGCTTTTCCTAGGATAACTTTTGGGATATCTTTCGGTTTTATGGCTGTACAACACTATTCTTCGCGAGAGCGTGCTTTCTATGCAGTGGGTTAGCTACAGTCGGAAGAAGCAAATTACGAAGACGTAATATTTTACAGCGAACTCTATAATATATGGACAATGGCAACTTCTGTCAATATATTTAATTAATTTTTGAATTAATTAAATATATTTTCAATTCGCTTAGCGCCGTAAAAATATATTTAATTAACCCGATCGCTATCGATCGCACTAATACCAGTCATGGGGCGGTATGTATAGCTGGCGATCGCTGGTGTCGTGGGAGAGGATTGGGGGCGTGATATTTTCATGATGTCGTCCTTGATCGCTTCAAGATCTACATAGCGATCGGCTACGTTGATTAGATGATCGCTGGTCATCGATCGCAAGCTGACGACTTCAACGCGCACGCCACGATAGCTGGCGGCATCAACAGCATAGGCAAGGTCGCCATCGCCGCTAACGAGTACAGCCGTGTCGTAAGAGCCAATCAGTGCCATCATATCTACGGCAATTTCCACATCGAGGTTGGCTTTTTTGGAGCCATCGGGCAACTGGACTAATTCTTTAGAGATCACACGATAGCCGTTACGGCGCATCCATAACAGGAAGCCCTGTTGTTTCTCGTTGGTTCGATCGACACCTGTGTAGAAAAAAGCACGGAGTAGGCGTGAGCCGTCAGTCAGGCAGAGCAACAACTTGGTGTAGTCGATTTCGATCCCCAATTGGAGTGCGGCGTAAAAGAGATTGGAGCCATCAATAAAAATGGCAACCCGCCCGCGATTTTCTAAAATTTGGTCTGGTTTAAAACCAGAATCTTGCTCGAAAGGTAACATAAATTTGCCTATAGAACGTTTGTTATCTAGTGCTGCGGGATGAAGCTTTGGTATTAGCATTGATACTTACAACCGTCCTAAGTTTTTACTTAATTTGTTTACCTAATTCAGATGAACCTAAAAAACTCTTTAATAAATAAACTGACGCAAAGTTTTGTTTAAAATTAACGTCGGACGTTAGACTCGATATCCAAGTAAGAAAATTTGCTTTATCCCAAGAATTTTTAAAAATGTGAATGAAATTATAAATTTAAGGTTAAGTTTAAAATGATTTAAAAGTGAATTGAACGATACAGAGTAGTTTTTTTATGATTTAATTATAAAAACAGGTAGTTTATCTTTATAACTTAATTCTAACTATACACTATAAGTAAATATACTCAGAGGAGTAGATTCCTATAGCATTAATTAATTACTTATTCTCAATACGTTGAAATATTGGTGTTGGTGCTGATAGGGGCTGTCCTGTTTGCAGTATTCCCCAGTTTGTATGACTCCAATCAGGGGGAGATGTTTCATCAAAATTTAGCCCAAGCTGCTGATAGGCTAACATGCTCATCTGTGGAGTGATGGGTGATAGCAGATATACAGCAATCCGAACAGCTTCAAGGAGGGTATATAAAGTTTCATTAACCTCAGACTGTTTACCTGCTTTGAAAAGTTTCCAAGGCGCTGTTTCGTCAATGAGTTTGTTGCAGTTCCAGATTAATTCCAAAATCTGCATGGCTGCGCCTTGAAAATCGAGGTTTTCGTACTTAATTGCCACGCGATCGCCCAAATTTTTAGCTTGTTCAATGATCGGAACGATTAACTCGGTAACTTCGCTGGGATCATGTGAGGGAATGAGTTGTTGGCAATATTTACTTGCCATGCCGAGGCTGCGATTGAGTAAATTGCCAAGACTATTAGCGAGATCGGCATTGACGATCGCCACAAATCTTTCTTCGTTAAAATCCCCATCTTTGCCAAATTCAATTTCTTTTAAAAAGTAATAGCGAATTGGGTCGGAGCCATAGCGATGGACCAGTGCGTAGGGATCAATCGTGTTGCCAAGGGTTTTGCCCATTTTCAGCCCGTCTTTTGTCAGCAAACCATGACCAAATACACGTTTTGGCAGGGCTAATCCTGCGGACATGAGCATGGCTGGCCAGTAAATTGCATGAAATCTTAATATGTCTTTGCCGATTATATGGAGATTGAAGGGATACCAGTTCTTAAGGGCGTTTTTTAGAGTTGGCTCATCATCAGGATCGATTAGGGCGGTGACGTAGCCAAGCAGAGCATCAAACCAAACATAAATAGTATGGGTGGGATCGGTGGGAATCGGGAAGCCCCAATCGAGATTGACGCGAGAGATTGAGAAATCTTGCAGACCTTGTTTCATGAAACCTAAAACTTCATTGCGGCGGCTTTCGGGTTGAATGAAATTTGGATTAGCTTCGTGAAATTGATCGAGTGCGTCTTGATATTTGGATAAACGGAAAAAATAGTTGGGTTCATCACGCCATTCGCAAACGACATTGGTATGGATTGGACAATGATGGCTTTCTGGGAGTTCGCGCTCTTCTTTAAATTCTTCACAAGCAACGCAATACCAGCCTTTTTGTTGATTTAGATAAATATCACCAGCGTCATAAACACGTTGAAAAAATTCGTTGACGATCGCCTGATGTCTCGGTGCGGTAGTGCGTGTAAACCGATCAAAGCGAATATTAAATTTTTCCCAAAGCGTATAAAACTCGGCAACGGTGCGATCGCAATGTTCTTGGGGCGATAGATTATTCTTTTCGGCAGTACGCTGAATTTTTTGTCCATGCTCGTCTGTACCTGTCACAAACATGACGGGGTGTCCCTTCAGTCGGTAGAACCGCGCAAAGGCATCGGCGGCGATCGTGGGGTAGGCGCTGCCAATGTGGGGGCGATCGTTGACGTAAAAAAGTGGAGTGGTTAAAGCGATCGGTTCTAGGGACTTTGATTCTGGGGACATGGGGAAATCAACTTGAATTATGGATTTAAAAGTTTGATGAAATTTAAATTACGCTACATTCGAGAGAAAGGGAATAGCTTGCAGAGAAATAATCGGAATAATTTCAGTAATTGATGGCGTATAAGCTGAAAGATAAATGTACTGAGAAACGGGTTTGCTCTGCAAAATTTCGATAACTATATCCCGCAACTCATCCGATAACTTGGACAGCCCCGTAAGTGGAAAATGATGTATTCCCACATCCGTAGTTTGAGCAATAACTGAATAGTCAAAAAATGCAAGACTAACCGCCGTGCGATCGCTTTTATTTAACCGCAACAGAATATGCTCAGTTAGTTCCACCCCTGTCGCCAAAACATTTGACTCAAAGGAAATTGTGAGCGTATCGCTGATTTCGTCATATTTTATATTTGGCTTTTTCATGACCTTAGAACACCGATTTTAAATATGCTGTAACAATATAATTGTTAGAAATTAATTGACCATTTGCACCTAAGCTAAATCGAAAAAGAACGATCGCCACAATGTGTGTATTGTATTCAGGCAAATCCAGAAACTCTTGACTATAGCGATACTTTTGCGAATTTAAAGGATCTTGCTTGCGACGACTCGAACGGATGACCTCTTGAAGACTATCCTCATAATCCATCATTTCAGGATGATTTTCAGGATCGGTGATATGTTGCCATCTTTCCTGCGTCAGATAAATATCATTGCCATAGCGATCGCTTACCGTCCAACGTTTATCAAAGATCATATTTTACTTTTGTAAGACTTCTACTATTTTGCTAAAAAATGGCAGTAAATGTAACAATAAGCCCAAAATTATAAAGTTTTGACCTCTGGCAAAAAATGAAAGATTTCGGGTTTTATCAAAACTGGATGGATCGGGCGATCGCTTTAGCAAAACAGGCAGGGGCGGAGGGTGAAATCCCTGTGGGGGCGGTGGTTGTGAATAATTTTGGTGAAGAAATTGCGACAGGTGTAAATCGTAAGGAACGCGATCAAGATCCCACCGCTCATGCCGAAATCGTGGCGATCAGGGCGGCGGCGCGGGTATTGGGAGATTGGCATTTAATAGGATGCACACTATATGTCACCTTAGAGCCTTGTCCGATGTGCGCGGGGGCGATTTTGCAAGCGAGAATTAGTACTTTAGTTTACGGGGCTGACGATCCGAAAGCGGGATCAATCAGGACTGTGGCGAATTTGCCCGATAGTTCAGTCTCGTTTCATAAACTAGAGGCGATCGCTGGTATTCGTGAAAAAGAATGTCAGGAATTACTGCAAACTTGGTTTAGAGGGCTTAGGGATACATAAAATGTGGCATGGGCATCTTGCCCGTCAACAGGCTAGAAGCCTGTTCCACTATCTAACAATTAATTAAGACTACCGACTTAGATATGATTGATATGATTGAAGGGATCGGTATATTGTGCCGATCGCTCTAAACCTATATTGAGGTGTCATGCAAGCTGAGACGTTAGAACTGTTGGAATGGAATCGTTTATGTCAGCATTTATCAACATTTACAACGACCAAATTGGGGGCGATCGCGGCGGTGCATTTACCGATCCCCGATCGCTATGATGAGACGTTAGAGTTATTAACCCAAACGAAAGAAGCCTATGCCCTTGAAGAAAGAAATGCAGGGGTGTCTTTAGATGGAATTCAGAATATTACCGAGGCGGTGCTTCGTGCCGAGAAACAGGGGATTTTGTCGGCATTGGAATTATGGGCGATCGCTACGACTTTGGCGGGGGCGCGAAATTTACGCCGTCAGTTAGATAATGCTGATTACTGCCCAAATTTGCAGATTTTGGCGAGTGAGTTGCGGACTTATCCCGATGTGGAGCAGGAGATTTATCGTTGTGTCGATGAGGGGGGCAATGTTTTAGATCGGGCTTCAGTGCGTTTAGGAGAAATCAGGCATGAGTTAACGGCGGTGCGAGATCAAATTCTCACTAAGTTGCAAAATATCATGCAGCGCAATGCTAGCTCGTTGCAAGAACAGATCATTACCCAACGTAGCGATCGCTATGTGTTATCAGTCAAATCACCCCAACGCGATCGCATTCCTGGGGTGATTCACGATACTTCCAGCACAGGTATGACATTATTTGTCGAACCGAACTCGGTGGTGCAGTCGAATAACCGCTTGCGTCAACTCCTGAAAATGGAACAGGCGCAAATTGAGATTATTTTAGAAAAGCTGAGTACGAAGATTACGGCGATCGCTGAAGATTTACAAAAGCTGTTAATTATCGTTACCAAAATCGATCTCGCCGTGGCGCGGGCGCGGTATGCCTATTGGTTAGGAGCGAATCCGCCGCATTTTATGGAAAACGAAGCGATCGTGTTGCGACAATTGCGACATCCTCTATTAGTCTGGCAACAACAAAATGAAGAAGGGAGAGAAGTTGTTCCTGTCGATGTATTGGTATCACCGCACATTTCCGTAGTCGTAATTACGGGACCAAATACGGGCGGCAAAACTGCAACTTTGAAGACTTTTGGATTAGCGGCGCTGATGGCAAAGGCGGGAATGTATATCCCTGCGAGAGAACCTGTGGAAATGCCTTGGTTCGATCTAGTGCTGGCGGATATTGGTGACGAGCAGTCGCTGCAACAAAATCTATCGACTTTCTCTGGACATATTCGCCGTATTGGACGTATTCTTGACTCCCTTTCCAATCAATCCCTAGTTCTCTTAGATGAAGTCGGCGCAGGAACCGATCCATCGGAAGGGAGTGCGATCGCTACAGCATTATTGGAATATCTGGGGGAACATACGCGCCTAAGTATTGCCACAACCCACTTTGGCGAACTCAAAGCCTTAAAATATCAAAATCCCAAATTTGAAAATGCTTCTGTGGAATTTGATGATGCTTCCCTTGCACCGACCTATCGATTGTTGTGGGGGATTCCTGGGCGGTCTAACGCCTTAGCAATCGCAGGTCGTTTAGGTTTATCACCAGAAATTATCGATGCAGCGCAAGTGCGGGTGGGAATTGGTTCGACTGAAATGAATGATGTGATTGCGGAATTGGAATCTCAACGTCGAGAACAAAATCAAAAAACAGAAGAAGTAGCCAATTTATTAGTAGAAACCGAACGGTTGCATCAAGAGATTTTGGATCGTGCGGAAAAAATGCGATCGCAAGCCAAGGAACTCCGCGAACGTCAAGAAAAAGAGGTTAATGCAGCGATCGCGCAAGCGCAAAAGGAAGTTGGTCGGGTAATTCGCAAGTTGCAAAAGGGTGAACAACTAGGTGAACAGGTGGCTGCGGATGTGCAACGTACTGAGCAGAGAATCGAGGAATTAACGAAGCGACATATGCCAGTAATTCCCGAAGAGAAAATCGAGGTAAAGGTGAAAGTAGGCGATCGCGTCCGTATTCCCAAATTTGGTAAGATCGCTCAGGTACTCACTGCCCCTAATAGTTCTGGTGAATTTTCAGTGCGGCTGGGTACGATGAAGTTATCAGTTAATTTGACGGATGCCGAGATTATAATATGATAACTACAAGCACTTTGCATCTTGAGAGGCAAAATCTGATGAAATTAACGACGGAAGAAGCCGAGCTATTCTTTGAATTAACATGGTCATTACAGTTTTTTGTTAGCAGAGAATTAAAGATTCTCCCAAAGATTAAAAACTGCAAAGAGTATTCTGAATTACCGCAAGAAGACAAGCAGGTTTTAAGAGAAAAGATCTACGAGCAGCCAGAACTAATAGACAAATATGTTGCTAGTAATCCAGATGGACTTAATGATAATCACCTATCCATAGTAAAACAATGGGAAAATTTTATAAAGGGTGATTTCTATATACAGCGATATCTGAAAAATCATGCGATATTTATTAGTGGTGATAATGTCTATGGTGTTCTAGGACTGTATGATTCTTTTGACAATTTATTCCCCGCGAATTACTTGCCAAGATATGTAAAAACGGTATTGCTGCCATTTCAAGGACGCATTATTTACGATGGACTAATGAATGTTTATAAAGTTTCTTTTGGTGGCGGTATTAAGCGCTCTTTGTCAGAAGCTTATATGAGCGCTCTTTGTCAGAAGCTTATATGAAGGCAAAACAAAACAATAAAATTATTACGACCTTAGAAAAAACAAGGGCAAAGAGCGATCGCAAGGCTTTTGTAGAAGTAGAGCAAGAAAATATTTGGACTAATGAGATTGAACAGCTTAAGTCATTGTCGAAAAAACTAAAGGGTGGGGATGGGCAACCAGCAATTAACAGTCCAGTATTTAGTTTAGTTTAGGCTAGTATCGCTTTGGCAGATAAGGCTTTGCTTGATGCATCGGATATAGATGCTCTAACGAAAGAACTCCAAAAAGTTGAAAGGGCGGTCAGGAAAGTTGAGAACACATTAGATCGGATGCTTTAAGGGGTATGGGGATTTGTCTTCATTGGCGGGATGTTTTCGGACGTTGCGGTTTGAGATTGAGGAGAGTCTTTGATTTATCAGGACCCGTTGCACTTTAAGTTTGAATCGGCATTAAGCATTAATTCTGGAAATATATTTTATATTTTTACTTAATGCAAAAAAATGTGCTACAATATACCCAAGGAATAGGACATATTTTAGTTTAGTAACAACTTGCAAGTCATCTTACACAGATAGGATTGCTCTAAAAGCTGACATTAGGGGCTGGTATGTGGGGGCAGTCCCTACGGATACGGATTTTTAGGTGGAGGCAATCCTTCATGTTCTCCGTATATCCATCGGCAATAGAGTCATTATTTTCTATGTGCTTATCATGATTTTGAAAGTAATTTAAGCTGAAGAATGCTCGATTCTTCTCTCTTTTTCAAGGTAAATGGTTTTCTTCCCCAGAAGAAAACTGTTTACCTTTTTTGTGTTTTTCATCCCTCAGACAAAACTCCAGTTGCGTTCAGTTTCCTCATCTGCAGGAAATAAACACTCAATTCTTATCTCCTGAAGCGTAATGTCGTAGGGCGTACCCAGAGTCGAGATCGTGGAGAAAAACCGCAGATCCAAATCATTTTGCTTAAAGTGGGTTGTCAAAATCAAATCATTTTGTGGTGATTGACTTGAAGTTTTCCAAAGTTCGGCAGCATCAGGATAACGCATTAGATCATCAAACAATAGCGTTGATTGTTCACTCTCAATCGATGAATTAGCCTCACGATATACTCGTTGCAGTAAATGTCCAGCCAACTCTTCCCAATTCACAATAAATGGACGTAACCCCTGCGGATCGAACGTAAATCGCATTAAATTGATTTTTCCATCAACACAAAACAAAGTTTGCAACTGTTCAGGATCGATGAATATATTCAGGAATCGGCTAGCCCCTTGGTTGGCTAAGAGCAAATTCCAGTAGCGATCGATTACGATCGCTGGATAGGGTTCTTGCTGGCTTAGCATACAATTAATCGCCCTACAAACAGATGTCATTTCAGGAGCCGACAGATCTGTTTCGGTATGAATCGGGGCAAATCCCGCCGCACTCAGCATTAGATTCTGCTGTCTAAAAGGAATCTCTAGAGCGTTGGCTAATTGCAAAATCATTTCCCGACTAGGCTTCGCACGCCCCGATTCCAGAAAACTGATGTGACGTTGGGAGACTTGACTGGTTAGGGCTAGTTCAAGCTGACTGAAGCTACGGCGATCGCGCCATTGTTTAAGGATCGCCCCAAAGGTTGTTGGCTGCTGCTTAAGAAGAGATCTTTGCTGCATTGCTTTCCCGTCAAATATTTTCGGTTTTATTGGATTTTTAGCAAGCCTGAAAAATATCACAAAGAGAGGCGGCGCAAAGCACCGCCCGTACTTACCTGTTTAGCACTTCTAAGTAATTCCCTGTAATGACTGAATCGCCTGTTGTGTTCTTCTAATCCACTCAGCGTCACGGGTTTCTTCATATAGCTTCAAAGCTTCTTGGTAAGAGCGAATCGCATTACTCACTTCACCCTTGAGCGTATACAAAGCGCCCAGTCCAAAATAAGCTTTAGCAAATTTGGGATTTAAGGATAGAGCTTGAAAATAGGCGTTTTGAGCTTCGCCGAGCTTGCCTCGATCGGCGTATGCTAGCCCCAGACTAGTATAGTCCACCCATACTTCTTCCTTTCCGATCGCAATCGTTTGCTGAAAAGCGGCGATCGCTTGCTCACTATCACCTTGAGTCCGCAACAAATTACCAAGATTACTATAGGCGACAGCATTTTTAGGATCAAGGGCGATCGCTCGACGGAAAGCATTAATGGCTTCAGCATTGCGATTTTGGTCAGATAGCACGCGACCAAGATTATTAAAAGCGGTGGTATAGTTGGGATTGATCGCGATTGATTGCTCATAGGCGGCGATCGCTCCTGCCAAATCCCCTTGACGGCGTAGCGCTAAACCTAAACCATTAAAAGTACTTGCCACCTTGGGATTCAGTTCACTGCTACGTTTAAAGGCTGCGGCAGCTTCAGGGATATTTTCTTCACGCAATAGGACGTTACCTAGAGCCGCATAAACATCGGCATTGCGGGGATCTTGCTCGATCGCCTTCCGAAAAGTATCGATGGTATTTTGGCGATCTCCTGACTGGTTATAAGCCAAGCCAAGATTGTAGTAAACATTGGGAAAATTGGCATCGATCTGCATCACTCGTTTGTAAGCATTGATCGCACCCGTATAGTCTTGATCTTCATACAAAGAAATTCCCATCGCAAAATGGGCTACAGCGTACTGAGGTGCAAGCTCGATCGCTTTACGATAAGCAATAATTGCCTCTTGACGATTTCCTTGACGACGTAATGCAGTACCTAGCCCGTTATGAGCAAGAGCGTATTTAGGGTCAAATTCGATCGCTTTCCGAAAAGAAGCTACTGCGTTTTCGAGATTGCCGCTCCGTTCATAGGCTAAGCCCAAATTGTAATAAGCAGGGGCAAGGTTAGCATCGGCTTTACTAAACTTGATAAATTCGCTATAGGCGGCGATCGCGCCATTAGCATCGCCTTTTTGATACAGGGCAATTCCCAATCCGTAATAGGCTGGAGTGTAGGTTTTGTCGATCGCGATCGCTTGACGATGGGAATCGATCGCACCTTGCACATCTCCCTTTTGGCGCAATGTGACACCCAAACCATAATAGGCAGGTACAAATTTGGGATCAGCAACGATCGCTTGGCGATATAGAGTCAAGGCTCGGTCAAGTTGATTCTGCTCCCTGAAAGAATTAGCTCTTTCCACCAACTTGACGGGGGTATTTGCAAGGGGATCAGCCTGCGTGATCAGTGGGGGACTTAGTGGAGCGAATTGTCTAGTTGAGTTACTCGTTTGAGCTAAGGCGATCGCGGCAAAGTTAGGCGCGAGATTACAAATCAGAGGGAAAAACCCTAATATTGCGATTTTCGTAATTGCGATTTTTGTAATTGCGATCTGCGTAGTTGCGGTTTTGATCATAGTTCCATAGTGGAGATAACTAATGCTGATAGCTGGTTACTATCATTCATAGAAACGTTTATAAAAATTTCGTCTTAATCCTTCGCACCACATAAATGACTCTATCAAGGAAAATTACCAAATGGTATACAAAAAAATTATTTCGGCTATTTATCTCACAAGTATCTAGACCCAAAACAGAGTTGCGCCGCAACTCTCGTAATCAATTCTTGACCAGTTGACGGGCAATATACCAAGCCAGCACACCCGTAATCAGCGCGATCGCACTCAGTCCAAAAATTACTTGCTGTAATCCGAAATAAGATTCCGCAATTCCCGCTAAGGACAAGGGCAAACTCAAAGCAATATTTACCGCATTATTTTGTAGACCGAAGACCTTCCCGCGCACATCTTCTGGGGTTTCCTCTTGGATCACTGTCTGCATCGGAATCACGCATAAGCCCGCAAATATGCCTGTCCCTGCGATTGCGATTAGTCCTAATCCAAAGCGATCGCTAAATACCGCCAACATCCCCAAAAATACACACATTCCCAAGGAACCGATTAAAGCAAGGGTTTGACGACTACAGCGATCGCCTAATTTGGCGACCACACCCGCACCGATCGCCATTCCCAAGCTTGCCACAGCCAATAAAAAGCCAAATTGTTCCGACTTAATTTCGGGCATCACTTCCGCTAGACGTACCGCTAGAACCGTTAAGGCGGCAATGATCGAAAAGGTACAAATTAACTGAATCAGCGCTGATAGGGAAGTTTTTTTGTTATTTAGATATTGCAAACCTTCTTTGATGTCATTCCAAAGATGAAAACTATCACGGTGTAGGTCTTCTTTAGTTTCACCTGTTTTTAACAAAAGTAAAATTAGCCCCGCAATTAAATAACTCCCTCCTACCAAAATCTCTTGACCGACATTATGCCAAAGATGATCGGATAGGGCTAAAAGCGGCTCACCCAGAGCAAATCCTAAAATTAAAGCCGCCATAATCGTCGTTGTATAGAGCGAATTGGCAGCTAATAATTTCGGTTTCTCAACGACAAGGGTAATGGCTGACTGTTCCGCAGGCGTAAAAAACTGCGTGAAGGTAGAAACCAGAAACGTAATGCAGAGTAATCCCCAAAATCCAGTTGGTGCGCCCCAAGGCAAAAAGCTTTTTTTCGTCACCCAAAGCAACAAGGGAATGCTCAGGACTAAGATGCCACGCAGGATATTTGAACTAACTAAAACTGTTTTTTTATTCCAGCGATCGACATACACCCCAGCGATCGACCCAAACAAAATCGCAGGAATTGTAAATGAAACCATGACTGCGGAGACCCATCCGCTAATCGTTTCGCCCTTATTCTGAAATTGTGTAGAAACGATCGCAATTACCAACACCAAAAAAATCTTGTCAGCAATCTGTGAAAAAACCTGTCCACTCCAAAGTGATAAAAAATTCGGATTACGCAGGACAGACTTAGAATCACTTTCGGAATCACTTTCGAGAGCAAGTTCCGCAATAGTTTCGGGAGCAAGCGGAACATGATGAGAGTCTTCGGGTAGATTTGGTGTGGGTGGATCGAATAAATGGGTCATATGTTAAAAAAACAATTGTCAATCAGCGTCGATGACTGGATTGGTCTATCAAAATGATACTGTGCATAGGCTCGCAATAATCTCTCAACTGCTAGCCAATCGTTTATAGGTGTTTCTAGAATATTATCAGCCAAGTCGGTTTGCGCGAGTTCCTGTATAGCAACAAGTTCGGATGCCCTGAGGTAGTGACTAATGCGATTATGCATCGCTTCACCACCGATCACTTCATGGGGATCGCTATTCGGATTACCGTCATTCGCTAGATCGGTTATGCAAAGATTGGATGTCACAAGATTGTTTGCCACAAGATTAATCACGCCGCCACCGACAATGCTAAATCCTGCTTTCCATTGAGAACTTTCGTAATTGGCAATAACTGGGCTTTGGGTGATACAGCAATTATGGACTTGGGGCGCAAATCCTGCGATCGCCAGCAAATGATATGTACCATGTACTAAATACGCCAAAACATTCTTGTTAGCCGCAGCTTGAATCCGATTCAGATGCTCAACTAGCACTAGGAATAAATCATCTTGGGGTTGTGCCGATAGCGCTTGCATCAGGGCAAGCTCTGACAAATATTGAGCAGCGGTAAGCTTGGCAAGAGTCTGTCCTAAACCAACAAAAGATTGGATTACTTCCGCATTTTTAATCCGATCCATATTGCGCCCCACCGAAATTTGCAGATCATTAACCACAAATAAACCCGATCGCCCTGCCATCGCTGAACGATGCTTTCGCGCTCCCGCCGCCACAGCCCGAATCAAGCCATGCTCTTTGGTGAGGATTGTCAAAAGGCGATCGTTTTCTCCCAAGGGCATTCCCTTGAGATTAATCCCTGTGGCTCGATATTCTTTAGGCAAGTGGATCGTTTCCTAATCTAAAATTACTACTGGTTAACATTGTGGCGCAACCATAATTCTAGACCTAGCTTAAAATCAAATCTAATACATAACTAATATATAAGTTTCTCTGTGGAAATAATGAATTCCCAAAAGCGCGGTTTAAATGAAGTTTTAAATCGCATTACGAATAAGCTCCAACAAGACTCAGTAGTTAATGACACACTCCGCGAAATCCGAACTTTTCTGAATGTGGATCGGGTGGTTTTGTATTATTTCTATTCACAATGGAAAGGTCAAGTTACCTTTGAATCGATTACCGATGAAAAATTTTCGATAATATGTTCAACAGGTGCTGATGATTGCTTCAACCTCGAATATGCGGCTCTATACTTGGCGGGTCGGATTAAAGCTGTTGATAATATCGAAACGGCTGAACTAAGTGATTGTCATCGAGACTTTTTAAGGAGCTTACAAGTTCAATCGAATCTGGTTGCACCAGTTTTAAGTAAGGGAAATTTGTGGGGATTGTTAGTTGCTCACCATTGTCAAAATGTAAGACCTTGGCTGTCCACGGATATTGACTATATCCGCCAATACTCGATTAGTTTGGGGGCTTCTCCATCGATCGCTAATGCTGCTCTTGCTTGAGACATCCGATCACATTTTTCTTGAACAACTTCGCACTTAACATCGCACTTAGCACCTCTCTTTTGCCCTTTCATAAGCCAAATCATGCTCAGCAAAGCTAATCATCTGCACCCGTTTTGGCGTAGGTGACTCATACACTCGATACACCAAACGAAAGCAAACACCGTTATAGTCAATCTCCAAAGCACGATAATGCTTTAAATCGCCCCGCAAATCATGGCTAGGCAACCCAAAGCAACCATAAGGATCCTCAGTAAAAGCAGTATTACAGATTTCTTGAAAATCTCTTTGCAACTCTGCGGTTAACTCAGATAAATCTTGCTGACGCACCAAATTATGCACTCTTAGCAAGTACTTCGATTTTGTAGCCACGATTTTTTAAATACTCCAAACTAGCATCAACATCAACCTCTTCACCCTCTTCAATAACAGTGATCCATTGGGATTCGTCATCCTCATCCGCTAAACGGGCGATCGCCTTTGCCTCTGCCGACTGGGGCGCAAGCTCCGCACCTAATGCTTGATAAACCTGCCATTTTTGTTCCTTGGGCAAAGTTTGAATCAGTGTTAGCAAATTAGCAAACGATACTTGGGCGTTGATAGACAACAAAGCCGACTCATGCGACGGTTCAGACATTTGCTCAATCACTTGCTCAATCACAAGAGCATCAACTTGTTCAGTTTGTTCAGCACTAACGGGCTTTTCAGTTACTTGCATAGATTTAACTCTCCAAATAATTGCTCTAACTCTCGCACATCAGCCGCTATAAAAGATTCTAGCTTGAGCCGTCCCTTCGTTGTCTCTGGCATGGCGATCGCTATTTCAATCGGGATATTTTAACTTGAAAATTTAAGCTAATATTGTTGCAATTCCTGATGCGAAGATATTGTCGCCGCTATGTCCTACGGGGTTGATTTACGGCAGCGGAGCATGTGTTGCTGGTGGGTAGACCAGGATCGGGGAAGTCTACGGCTTTGGCGCGGTTGTTGTTGCAGGAGGCGGAAAATGCGTTAAGCATCGCAGGAGCGAAAATTCCTGTGTTGGTGGAGTTGCGGTATTTGCCCTCGGAGGCGAATGAGTCGTCTGTAGGCGATCGCATTCTTGCTTTTATGCACAAACACGATCCTGCTTTGGATATTGATGAGGCTGGGATTAAGCGGCTATTGCGTCAGGGGCGGTTGTTGCTGTTGGTGGATGGGGTGAATGAGTTGCCTTCGGATCGCGGTCGCGTCATGGTAAATCAATTTCGGGAGCTTTATCAAAAAACTTGTCCGATGATCTTTACGACGCGGGAGTTGAGTGCGGGTGGGGATTTGGGGATTGCCAAGCGGTTAGAGATGCAGCCTTTGACGGAGCCGCAGATGCAGCAGTTTGTGATGGCGTATTTGCCGACGCAGGGGGAGAGGTTGTTGCGGCAGTTGTCGGGACGGTTGCGGGAGTTTGGGCAAACGCCTTTGTTGTTATGGATGCTTTGTTCGTTGTTTCAGCAGTCGGAGCAGATTCCACCGAATTTGGGTATGGTGTTTCGGGCGTTTACGGTGGGCTATGGGGACAGGATTAAGCAGGATGTGACGCTATCGAAGGATTCGCGGGCATGGTGGGGGCGGTTGTTGCAGTATCTAGCTTTTAAGATGACCTGTGGCGAAAGTCTGACGGAATTGCAGGTGGCGATTTCGCGGCGGGAGGCGGAGCAGTTTTTGGTGGAGTTTTTGCGGGGGAAGGTGGAGTTTGCGGATGATTGTGCGGTGCGGTGGTTGGAGGATTTGCTGAAGCATCATTTGATTCAGATTAGCAATGACCGCATTGAGTTTCGGCATCAGTTGATTCAGGAATATTATGCGGCGGAGTGGTTGTTGGGGCTATTGCCGAGTTTGAGTGATGCACGGTTGCAGCAGGGCTATCTCAATTATTTGAAATGGACGGAACCTTTGGCGTTGATGTTGGAGTTGGTGGAGAGTGAGGAGCAGGCGGTGCGGGTGGTGAGGCTGGCACTGGAGGTTGATTTGCGGTTGGGGGCGAGGTTGGCTGGGGCAGTGAAGTATGGGTTTCAGGAGAAGACGGTTGGGTTGTTGAGGAGGGAAATAGAAGAACGGAAAATTCCGAAGTTATATGCGATCGAGCTTTGGGGAGAAACGAGATCTGACAAAGCCGTTGAGTCTCTCATTTTTGCTCTCAAAGATTCTAATGATCTTGTGCGTAGGAATGCAGTAGAGGCATTAGGCAATATTGGCAGTGATAAAGCCGTTGAGTCTCTCATTCTCGCTCTCAAGGATTCTGATGATTATGTGGGTTGGAATGCAGCAGATGCATTAGGCAAGATTGGTAGTGACAAAGCAGTTAAGTCTCTCATTCTCGCTCTCAAGGATTCTGATGATTATGTGCGTAGAAAAGCAGCAGAGGCATTAGGCAAGATTGGTAGTGACAAAGCAGTTAAGTCTCTCATTCTCGCTCTCAAGGATTCTGATGATTATGTGCGTTGGAATGCAGCAGATGTATTAGGCAAGATTGGTAGTGACAAAGCAGTTAAGTCTCTCATTCTCGCTCTCAAGGATTCTAATTATAATGTGCGTTGGAATGCAGCAAAGGCATTAGGCAAAATTGGTAGTGACAAAGCCTTTAAGTCTCTCATTCTCGCCCTCAAGGATTCTAATTATAGTGTTCGTAGGAAAGCAGCAGAGGCATTAGGCAAGATTGATAGTGACAAAGCCTTTGAGTCTTTCATTCTCGCTCTCAAGGATTCTAATTATAGTGTTCGTAGGAAAGCAGCAGAGGCATTAGGCAATATTGGCAGTGACAAAGCTGTTGAGTCTCTCATTCTCGCTCTCAAGGATTCTGATTATGATGTGCGTAGGAAAGCAGCAGAGGCATTAGGCACGATTGGTAGTAACAAAGCCGTTGAGTCTCTCATTCTCGCTCTCAAGGATTCTGATTATGATGTGCGTAGGAAAGCAGCAGAGGCATTAGGCAATATTGACAGTGACAAAGCAGTTAAGTTTCTCATTCTCGCTCTCAAGGATTCTAATTATAGTGTTCGTAGGAAAGCAGCAGAGGCATTAGGCACGATTGGCAGTGAAAAAGCCGTTGAGTCTCTCATTCTCGCTCTCAAGGATTCTGATAATTATGTGTGTAGTAATGCAGTAGAGGCATTAGGCACGATTGGCAGTGAAAAAGCCGTTGAGTCTCTCATTCTCGCTCTCAAGGATTCTGATTCTGATTATGTGCGTATGAATGCAGCAGATGCATTAGGCAATATTGGCAGCGACAAAGCTTTTGAGTCTCTCATTCTCGCTCTCAAGGATTCTGATTATGATGTGCGTAGGAATGCAGCAGATGCATTAGGCAATATTGGCAGTGAAAAAGCCGTTGAGTCTCTCATTCTCGCTCTCAACAAGGATTCTGATTATGATGTGCGTAGGAATGCAGCAGATGCATTAGTCAATATTGGCAGTGACATAGCTGTTGAGTCTCTCATTCTCGCTCTCAAGGATTCTGATAGTAATGTGCGTCAGAATGCAGCAGAGGCATTAGGCAAGATTGGAAGTGACATAGCTGTTGAGTCTCTCATTCTCGCTCTCAAGGATTCTGATGATTATGTGCGTAGTAATGCAGCAGAGGCACTAGGCAAGATTGGAAGTGACAAAGCCGTTGACTTTCTCATTTTCGCTCTCAACGATTTTGATAATGATGTGTGTTGGAATGCAAAAAAGGCATTAGGCAAGATTGCTGAAGCCGATCGCAACTTACCCATCCTCACCCAACAACTCCCCCATCTCCTCACCCTCATCCCCACAGAATCCAGCCAACAAGCCCTCTCAGTCATCACCGCCATCCAAGCCCGATGCAAATACTACAACTACGACATAGCCCAAACACCTTTGCAGGAAGAAAACAACAATGATAAAGTCCTATCAAACCCACAAGGAAACATAATACACATGACAGAAATTAAAAATGATTTTAGTAACGCAAACTTTGGTGGAGCCAATATCGCCAACCTCGGCGGCACTGTCAACGAGCAGAAAATTGTTCAAAAAACCGAAGTTCCCAAACAAAACCTAGCCGAAGCTACAAAAGAAGTTCAGGACTTGCTCAATCAACTAGCCAAAACCAACCCCAGCGAAGCCACCATCGCAGATACCATCCAACAAGAAATCAAGCGCAACCCCACCCTCAAAGCAAGACTAGTCAACGCCCTAAAAACTGGCGGCATCGAAGCCTTGAAAGCCATATTCAACAATCCATTCGTCAGCATTCCCGTAGAGACAGTCAAAGGCTTTTTAGAAGCAGAGGAATAATTATGCCTAAACGAACCATTACCTGTCTATCCCCACTCGATGCCCTCATCGCCGTAGCCAAAAGACTTAGCCTCTACGAAAATCAACACAAACTCGACTCAGAAGAATTTTTCCATCAATATCGCCAAGGAAAAACATCAGATGAAATTGAATTTATCGAATGGGCAAACGACTATCAACACTATCTCGCCTTGCGTCAGGAAATAGAACAAGATCTGAGCGATCGCATTACAAACGACTGGCTCGAAGAAGCCGAAGCACGCGATCGCGATCTAATCAGTGGCGAAGCGATCGGTTATCCTGCCAGCCAAGTATTCGTCATTGTCCCCAGAATCCCTCAAGTCACAGCATTGACAGAAAACTTTGTATTCTTAATGAATGCAAGTAATATCACTGTCGATGAACTCCTAGAAGGCTTACAAGAAGAACGCCAAGCAATTTGGCATGAGCAACAACAAACCCAAATGTAGCCCAGCAAAGTTGTTTAACAATTCAAACCCCAAGTGAGTTTATTCAAGAGATTCGCTCAATTCTTACCCAAGAACTTTAAAATTAAACATGACAAATGCAACCAAACTTCAAAACCTTCCAGCCTATACAGTAGCCGATGCCGCTCGTTACTTGCGAATTCCATCGGGTACATTACAAGCTTGGCTACATGGGCGTACCTACAACACCAAAGACGGACAACAATTTTCCGCACCCCTCATCCAACGTCCCAGCACCGAATTTTCACAACTCTCATTCATCAACCTCGTAGAAGCCCATGTATTACGAGTGATTCGCCAAGACCACAATATTCGCCTAGACAAAGTTCGCACTGCCCTTGACTACATCGAACGTGAATTTGCCACCCCACATCCCCTCGCAAGCATTGACTTCCAGACCGACGGCGTAAACCTCTTTGTCGAATCCGTCGGAAGACTGATTAACGCCTCCGAAAATGGACAGTTAGCCATGCGTCAAACCCTTAACCAACTTCTCAAACGCATCGAATACGATCGCCAAGTTGCCATCCGCCTATTCCCTAACCTACGCCCCAATCAATCCGATAGCCCCAAAATTCTTGTTTTTGATCCCGCAGTATCCTTTGGACGTTTAGCGATCGCTGATACAGGCATTCCCACATCCATCGTTGCGGAACGCTATCGAGCAGGAGATTCTATAGATTTACTTGCTGAAGACTACGGCTGCACAAGACTCCAAATCGAAGAAGCAATCCGTTACGAACTCCCTCCTCAAATCGCGTGAACAAGAAAAACACCAATAAGCCCATCTTTTTTGTAGATAGAGCCTTAGGCAAAAATTTAGTCAAAATCCTACGCAACGCAGGCGCAAATGCTGAAGCGCATATCGATCATTTTGCCCCCAATTCTCCAGATGTCGAATGGTTGCCCGAAGTCAGCCGCAGAGGATGGATTGTCTTGACTAAAGATGCCAATCTGGGACGTACACCATCCGAACAAATAGCGATCGCCAGTTCTAAGGCAAGAGTTTTTGTTTTAGCGATCGGCGATGCCAGTGGTGAAGAAATGGCACAAACTTTTATTCAGGCTCTAGACAGCATCGAGAGATTCATCAAGGGAAATCAATCCCCTTTCATCGCTAAAGTTTATCAAAATAGTAGAGTGGCAATCTGGCAAAATCACACAAAACTTTTGAAAATACTACAACGATCTAATGAATTGTAAGGATATAACGGCAACTTCTCGATTCTCGATCCATTGACAGCCGATGAAATTACTAATCAATTGCTTTACATTTAGACGAACGCCCAATTCGTAGTGATCGCCAAAACTTAATCCCGACAATTACCTGCTTAACGGTATGTTAAGTCATAATAATTAAAACAATGTTAAAATGTTGCTGATTAAGAACGGATCAGGATGAAAAAATTAATGCGTTGGTCAATCGTACTAATGCTCAGTGCTACATTAGCAGGAGCTAGCGCCCCACTAATTACAGCTTCCTCTGAGTCAAATCTTGCTGTAAATGCTAGCTTAGCTAATAACCGAGACAGTAAATCTTTCGATCCCCTTACCTATTCGCCCATTGATCAAAGGCTGGCTAAGTTAGAAACCCAAGCCAATCAACAGGATTCCACTATAGACCGCATTCGCGCTAGGTTTGTACTTGCCGATCTCTATATCAATAGTCGCAAGCCCAAAGAAGCGATCGCCGCTCTGGATAAATTGGAAATAGAATATCCAGTGCTGGCTGATTTTGTGCTTCTCAAACGCGCACAGGCGCAAACCCAAGCGCGTGATTTACAATCGGCAAAAGCTAATTGGGAAACGATTTTAAAGAGTTTTCCTGAGAGTTCCGCCGCCGCCGAGGCTCTATTTGCTTTGGGACAAACTCAACAGCTTTTAGATAAATTTCCCGCCCATCCCCGATCGCAAGAAGTAGTTCTGCGTTTATTATCCCAAGCCCCTAACCGCATTGATTTACTGACCCATCTAGCCACCTATTTTGGTGATTACCGAGAATCTCAGCCATTTTTGGATCGACTCGTGGCAAGTTCACCGAATCTCACGGGCGATCAATGGTGGGCGATCGCTGATGCTTATTTTGATAAATTTGAATTTGGCAAGGCGGCTAAATCTTATGCCCGTGCCACATCCAATCCAATTACTGCGTATAAATATGCGCGTAGTTTACATCGTAGCCGCCAAACCGAGTCCGCGATCGCCGCTTACAATCGCGTAGTGCAGCAGTTTCCAACCAGCCCACAAGCCCCACGCGCTCTAGTGCGGATTACGCAGATTGATTCGGCTGAAGCGGGAGTTGCGGCTTGCGATCGGATTATCGCCAATTATCCCGAAGCGGCGGGAGAAGCTTTAGCAATCAAGGCGGGACTTTTGGCAGATAAACTGGGTAGTCCCAAGTCTGCAAGCGGTCATCGTAATCTATTGCTAGAGAAATATGGCGATAGCGATGCTGCGGGTGAACTGCGTTGGCGGATTGCCAAAGGACAAGGGAGGGCTGGTCAATTGACTAGTGCGATCGCTACAGTTGAGATGTTAATCGCTAGCAGTCCCAAGAGTGAAGCGGCGGCGGAAGCAAGTTTTTGGGCTGGGAAATGGGCGAATCAAATAGGTGATAAAGCTAGAGCCAAGAATTTCTTTGAGTTTGCCATCCGTCAACATCCTGAATCCTATTACGCATGGCGATCGGCTTCTTCTCTCGGTTGGCAGGTTGGCACTTTTACGACTGCCAGATATACAGCGCCAGCTATATCTATTCCTAGCGCCAGACAAGCTTTACCTGCGGGATCGGCAAAACTACAGGAATTGTATATTCTCGGTTTAGATCGTGAAGCGCGATCGCAATGGCAAACTGAGATTAAAAACAAGCGCAATCTCGAACCTAGTGAAGTCTTTACCGATGGCGTGTTACGGGTAGCGGTTCAGGATAATTTAATTGGGATTAAAACTCTGGAAAGTTTGGATTGGCTAGATGTTACCCCTGCCCAAAAAGCGGAGATCGTCAAAATCAAACAACACCCAGCCTATATGCAGTCGCTCTATCCATTCCATTACTGGGATACGATCGCCAACTGGTCACGCGAACGGAAACTCTCTCCTGCTCTCGTAATTGGTTTAATGCGTCAAGAGTCCAGATTTGAAGCCCAAATCCGTTCCAGTGCTGGGGCGATCGGCTTAATGCAAATCATGCCCGATACAGGTTCATGGATTGCCAGCAAAAAGGGGCTAACCAATTATAATCTCGATAATCCTGCGGACAATATTAGTTTCGGAACTTGGTATTTGGACTATACCCATAGTCGATATGGCGATAACTCCATGCTGGCGGTGGCTAGCTATAATGCGGGACCTGGGGCTGTGGCTGGTTGGGTTGAGTCGCGTGGTGTGGGCGATCCTGATGAGTTTGTGAATAGCATTCCCTACGAAGAAACGAGGGATTATGTATCGAAGGTTCTCGGTAATTATTGGAACTATTTGCGATTGTATTCTCCATCAGTACAGCAACAAATTGCAACTTTGCAACCGTCGAATAATGTCAGTGCTTCTACTAAGTTCTAACAATCACTTTCTACGGTTAAAGACTCTAAGAGATCCCCCTCAATCCCCCTTAAAAAGGGGGAAGAAGATAATTTAATTGATTCTCCCCCCTTTCGTAAGGGGGGCTGGGGGGGATCTAGATAATTCTTAAATGGTTTCTAACTCCTCAACTAGAACCACAAAGTTCTAAACAACTCGCTGACTGGAACCTTGAAATTTAAAATTACATCTTCTCCATCTAAAATATCATCACCGCGCAATAGGCGATCGGGCTGGGGACTATGGTAAACCAACACATATCTTTCATCAGGATGGATGACCCACAGCAGTCTAGTTCCACTTGCAAAGTATTCTTCAATCTTGTTGTGAATTTCGTCAAAGGTGTTGCCTGGAGAGATAATCTCAACAACTAGATCGGGCGCACCATCAAAAAAGCCTTTAGGTAATCGTTTTAGCCCAATCAATCGCTCTTTACTCACAAAAGAAATATCTGGCGATCGCTTATTACCTCCTTTCATTTTAAATGCTGTACTGGAGTCACAAGTAACACCAAGATTATGTTGCCTTACAAATATCTCGATTAGCCCACCAAGGAATATGCCAATATTCCCATGCTCCATGCCTGAATTGCCCAAGTTTACCAACTCTCCATCTACAATTTCGTAGCGATCGCCATCATTAGCTAAAGCCATAAACTCTTCATCAGTCCAAGCTTTATCTTTTATTTTTTCCAAAATAGCTGTCATATTATCCAAGTCCTTTTAATTTTCAGACAAAGCGATTCGTTTACATGACTAACTCAGTAATTTCTTTATGTAATATTAACCCAAATGTAAAAAAATTTGATTTAACTGGTATCGCGATCGCCTATAACTCACGACTTACAATAATAGCGATCGCCTTTAGGAGATAGATTGTTGGTGCGATCGCCTGATGTTACTTTTGAGAATTCTTAGATATCTATGTTTTCACTAACTCGCTGCCCAAATTACAGAAACATCATATCTATCAAACATTGAATCTGCGCTCACAAGCGTCATCCCCTCTATCTGGGATTGAGCGATCAACATTCTGTCAAAAGGATCGCGATGAAATAAAGGTAGCGCAGATGCCTGTAAAGCATGGGAGGCTGTAATTTCAAGCGATCGCGCTCCTAATTGAATCATCCGAGTGGAAATGTAATCGTCTATTTTTTCTGGAAGTGGCAATTTGCCAATTGAAACTTTAATGCCAATCTCCCAGACGCTAGCAACTGAGAACCAAACCTGATTAGTCTCATCCGCAATTTGGTTAATCGCTTCCTCACTTAATCTTTCTGGCTGAGAAAACCACCACAACCAACATTGAGTATCTAGTAAAAGTTTCACTCGAAATCACCCTCAAAAGCAGCTAAAATTTCTTTCGGCAGAGGGGCATTAAAGTCATCGGGTACGACAAACCTTCCTCGATCTTGTCCCAAACTAGATCTGCGATCTGAAGTTGTCCGAAATGGAACCAACTTGGCAATTGGAACACCTCGGTTTGAAATAATAATTTCTTCTCCATTCTCTACACGAGACAATAGCCGAGATAGATTTGTTTTAGCTTGATGGATATTTATAGTTTCCATGCTTTTCAAGAACTAAGTCTACAGACTAAGTTTAGTTTAATTTCGATAATTTTACAAGAGGGGATTGCAGAACTCACAACTCACATTAATAGCGATCTCCTTTAATGCGATCGCCTAATAATCACGACTCACAGTAATAGCGCTCGCCTTTCCTAGCAATCCAATTCTGGATCTTAATCCTTGTCTGACTCGTCTAGCAGCCCCATTCTCAATAGCTTTTTGGCAAGAGCATATACGTCCTGCTTACTGCCATCCTTCCGAATTCCTAAAGCTACAACCATTACAGTAACTTGAGATTGCTCGATCGCATAAATGATGCGATATCTTTGTCCAACAGCACGCACACTGTAATAACCATCTAGTTCACCAATTAATGGTTTCCCTTGCATTTCAGGAGATTCTTGGAGCTTGTCGATGCGATCGCTAATTTTTTGACGGATGCGGCGATCACTGATTTCTTTCAATAACCTCAAAGCTGTAGGCTGAATGACGATGCGATACATTACAAATCCAATTCTCGCTTAGCTGATTCCCAATCTATTCCCTGTGCTGTTTTTGCCTCGGTAATCCCTTGACGCAAGTTAGTCATGAGGTTCACATCACCAAGTATTTCCAAGGTTTCGAGTATTGCTTCGTAATGTTGCCATGTCATCACCGCAAGGACGGGTTTGCCTCTACGGGTAATCGCAAGTGTACCGCCTTGCTGGGTAAGCTTTTCAGGTAAAGAGGTTAATTCATGTCTTGCTTCTGTAATAGGGATATTGGACAGCATTATTTTTGAAACCATCTGTACATCTAAGTGTACATCTAAATATTGAAAAGCGATCGCCTATCCTCACTGGTTTGGAATATAGCGATCGCCTTTAGAAGATAAATTGTTGAGGCGATCGCCTAAAACTCACGACTCACAGTAATAGCGATCGCCTTGAGGAGATAGATTGTTGAGGTGCTCGCCCAGAAATCACGTCTCACAATCATAGCCAGATCCCACTATTCCCTTCTAAAGCAATAAGGACCGCCGTATGTACATTTTCGGCAATCGTAAATTTTCCCATCCTTACCACGCACTATGTAGTAAATACACTTTTCTTCTGGACCAGTTGATGGACCAATATAGACTGGATCTACAGGTTGTTGTGCTAATAAAAGATTCCTAGGCTTAGGAGCAGTCTCAGCTTTTAGGGAATTAAAACACGAAGAATTTTGAATCTGTACGGTTTGGGGTGAAAATTCTGCCGCAAACACAGCAGAAGACATTCCGAATAAAAGTGCTGAAGCCGCAATTAAAATACTTTTCATTTTTTTACCAAATTAAGGACTAATGTTAGAGATTGAAAGCTGACTTGAAAAGAAACACAAATTTCATGGTGTACTATGTACTAACATCTGCGAGTATATTCCGTCAGTCTTCGACTTGCGTATCCCCAACTGCCTTGCGCCCGTGCCGCATAGTAGGGAATATTAACTTGAGAAGCCCAGTAATCTCCTTGTTTATCATATTCACGAGCCTCCGATTTTAATCGTGAACAGGACATTTCTGAAACCTTCTGTTCATCTTCAATGAGTGCTCTTCTGACTAATTCATTTCCCTCTATTACCAGAGCATCAGTCTGTCGTAGAAGATCCTGAACGCTTTGTGCGTTGGTATTAACTGCAAGAGTGGACATTTGGATGCCTAAAAGGGCGGTAGTCAAAACAAGTACATGGGTTGCTTTACTTGACATTAGAATCTTCATTCTTCATTCCTCTAAACTCCGTAAGAATTTTTTAAGATTATCACAAATAAGCCTAAATTGAGTCAAGACGGAAAATATCGGAAAATGTCGGGACTTTTTTTGTGACTCTTTACAAAAGTCGGAAAATATCGGAAAATAACGGATGCTAACCTCAAAATTATTTGCTTATGGATACTCAAGAACTTTTCAAGAAGCTTGACAATCTTGTTTTTGGTCAAACAGGAAAACATCTTGATACTCTGCAATTAGGTATTTTAAAAAATGTTTTGAACGGTCAAAAATATTCCACAATAGCGCAAGAATATAATTGCACTGAGGGTCATGCGAGAGATAAAGCCTATGAACTCTGGCGAATTCTGTCAGAATTATTAGGAGAAGAATTAAATAAGTTTAATGTTCGATCAGCAATTGAAAGACTGATAATTTCTAGTGGAAATAATAACGTAATTAATTCTGGACAAATTGATAGTGTTAATTTTTGTCCTAGCCCTACTCAAACTTCTGATAATTCAGAAATAAATGATACAGAAAATTTCTTAATTGATGAAAAATTAAAAAAAGCTAAACTAGAAACCGTTCTCCGACTTTCAAAACTGGGACTCACCGCAGAACAAATCGCTCAAGCTCTTGATCTACCACTCCAATTAATATTAGACAATTTGCAGTGATTTTGTAAGCCTTTAGATTAAGGAATGCAACCTAAATATCAGCGCGAACTGACACTGCTTTGAACACAGTTACAATTTTTTAGTTAGACTAGAATAAGTCTTTCCGCTACATTAGCTAAATTATAACTTTCAATCTAGGAGTAGCTATGCTAGACACAGCAACACTTGAGCAACGCTTGATAAACCTTGAACAAGTAGTATTCGATCTTCAACATAAATTTGAAAGTACGCCTAGCCCCGAAAATTGGCTCGATAAACTCATAGGTTCTATCTCTGATGACTCAGCTTTTCTTGAAGCCCTAGAATATGGACGTGCTTTTCGGCAGTCTGACAAACCAAATCTCGCAGCAGAGTAAACTCTTAGTCATATTGAAAATTTATCTGAAAAGGACACTTGGGATAAAATTCATGCCATACAGTAACTTTACAATCAAAAAAATTCAAAAAGACTTTGATATTGAAATAATCGAAAAAGTAGATTTATTTTCTAATATTCAGTCTCGTGAAATTGGCGATCATTTAAAGCAGACATTATTAGACAACGTTTCCCTAGCAGTTGCTGTAAATACCGAAAAAGCTCGTTCTGAGTTAATTATCGCCCCTGTATTGATTGAAATAAGAAAAATATTTAATAAAGAGATCAGCTTTTTTTCTGGAATTGAATTGAATATTGATAAAGAGCGAGATTTAACTGGGTTTTGCGACTTTATTATTAGCCAATCCCCTGAGCAATTGTTCTTAAATACTCCCGTAATTACCGTAGTGGAAGCCAAAAACGAAAACATTATGAGTGGATTAGGGCAATGTGCAGCCGAAATGATTGCTTCTCGCATATTTAACCAACAGGAAGGAACGACTTTACCTAAGATTTATGGTGTGGTTACTTCAGGGAATATTTGGAAATTTCTAAAACTTGAAGGCAACGGAATTTATATTGATTTAGATGAGTACTCTATTAAGGAAATATCGAAAATAGTGGGCATATTATGTTCCATGATTGAGCAAACAGCATAATGAATTAATACAGACTATGCAACAAGATCCATTCAAAATCCTTAGTCAAACTCAACGACTGCGCGTTAGTGATGGCGCGATCGCCTCAATTTTTGATGGTTGTCCATCATCATCACGCAGGTTAATCTTAGTCCTTTCTCAATTAGGAGATTTTGATAGCCTTGAATATATTTGGTGGATACAGAGAGAAATCGAGCGGATTCAATCAGCAGGAATTACCGTTAGAGCAGTAGGAATCGGCGATCGCCAGTCAGGACAGTATTTTTGCAAATTTACAGGTTTCGATGCTAGTTGGTTATTTGTCGATCCCACTGGAGAAATCCATCGCCAATTAGATCTCTATGCAGGACTAACAACTAAGTTTCCATTGCTATCATCTGGACAAAGTGCTTGGGTAAATTTAATGTTGATGTGTGCAGGAATTGGTAGCCAAGGCACATTAAAAGAAGTGTTTCGAGGTTATCGAGGCGATCGCCATGCACCACAATTAATTGCCGATGACGAAATAATCAAAGCTGCACCATTACCCCCATTAAAAGGCTCCTTCTTTCAATGGGCGGGTGGTCGTGGATTTCAGAGACCCTTTGAACTAGCAACGTTACGATTGCGAAATATGGCAGAAGTTCTCGGTAATTGGAAGGCTTATGTCCCTGATGCTTCATACATGACTCAGCGTGGTGCAACATTCCTTTTTGATACCAACGATCAATTAGCTTACGAACATCGCGATCGCGGTATTTTAGGATTTGCCGAGAATCCTAGTTATCCATTATCTTTTTTATTTGAGAACCAAGGAATCAAATAGACATAAAATAAGTGGGGCGGCAAAGCCGCCCCACTCGTTATTTTTTCCCGCCGCCTTGGTTTTTGAGACGGTAGGTAATGCGTCCCTTGGTGAGGTCATAGGGGGTTAACTCCACTTTGACGCGATCGCCTGGCAAAATTTTGATGTAATTGCGGCGGATCTTGCCCGAAATGTGAGCGAGGACATTAAAGCCATTATCGAGGGCAACTCGAAACATAGCGTTAGGAAGTGACTCAGTTACCGTCCCTTCCATTTCAATAGAATCTTCTTTTGACAAGCAACTTCTCCTAAATTTGGTATAAATTCTGATATTTCGATGTGTTTAAGACTTACGCAAAGGCAATTGAAACCGTTGTTCTAGCGTAGGGGCAATTCATGAATTGCCCTACATTTGGGATTTTTGCTCTCAGGGTATCTGTCTAAACTGCAAGCTAAGCGGCAAAGAATTTTTTGATGGTCTCAGTTACTTCTGGCATCGACGGTGTGCCATCAATTTGAGTAACATTCTCACCATAAAATTCCAACAAAGGTTTGGTTTTAGCGTTGTACTCTTCTAGACGATTTTTGATCACCTCTTCCGTGTCATCAGCACGTCCTTGATCGATCGCCCTTGCTAATAAGCGATCGACTAAAAACTGATCTGGCACATCAAGATTGATCACCGAATCATAGGGCTGATTGATTTCGGCTAATAAAGTATCCAAAGCCTCAGCTTGAGCCACAGTACGCGGAAATCCATCTAGAATCCAACCAACTTGAGTGTCAGGCTGCCGTAATCGCGCCTCAATCACCTCAATTACAACTTCATCAGGTACAAGACGACCAGAATCACTAAAAGACTTAACTTTCAGCCCTAACTCAGTTTGTTGCTTAATTTCAGCCCGAAAAATATCACCAGGGGCAATTTTCGGCACTTGCCAAGTATCAGCTAAAATTTCACCCTGCGTACCTTTACCAGCCCCAGGGGGACCCATCAAAATTACTCTAGGCATTATTGTTTAACCATGCCTTCATAACGTTGAGAGATCACATAGGTCTGAACTTGCTTCGAGGTTTCGATCGCCACACCCACCAAAATCAGTAACGAAGTCGCCCCAATTCCGCTAAATGTGGATACGCCCGTGGCTTTTTCCAAGGCACTCGGAATAATCGCAATTCCGCATAAAAATACGGAACCAAGTAAAGTCAACCGATTGAGAACCGCACCAATATAATCTGATGTCGCTTTACCTGGGCGGACGGTGGGAATACTGCTTCCCATCTTTTTGAGGTTTTGCGACAACTCGACAGGATTTAAAACCAATGTCGAATAAAAGAAGCTAAAACCAAGAATTAACAACATATACACAGGAATATGACCAGCACCGCTCGGAGATACCCAAGTAGCGATCGCCACAAATGCTTCGTTGTTAATACTTTGACTGAGGTATGCTGGCAAAATCATCACCGATGAAGCGAAAATGATTGGCATAACACCGCCTTGATTTAAGCGCAAAGGCAAATAAGAAGCTTGTTCGCGATAGAGCTTACGACCGACCTGACGACGTGCCGAAATAATCGGGATGCGTCGCGTGCCTTCCTGTACGAATACGATGCCCACGATCATTACCAAGAAAATCACCAGCAGCAGGATTACACCACCAACTCGTGAGCTGTCTTTTTGAGCTAGAGCGATCGTGTCACCGAGAGACTTTGGCAAGTTGGCAACAATACTAATAAAAATCAGTAGTGAAGCGCCATTACCCACCCCTTTCTCCGTAATCAGTTCACCCGCCCACATCACAAACATTGACCCTGCGGCGAGAGCCACCGTTGTCTGAAAAATAAAGCTAGAAAAGATTACGCGCCCATCGCCGATTGAAATCCAATTGGAAACTGGCTCAGAGGACAACAATACTCCAGAGTTCTGCACCCAAACTCCTAAGCCCCAGCTTTGAATCATCGCCCAGACAAAGGCGACATAGCGGGTGTACTGAGAAATTTTTCTTCGCCCTGCTTCACCTTCATTCTTTTGGAGGTTTTCTAAGGTTGGGAGCGCCGAGGTCATTAATTGCATAATGATCGAGGCGTTAATAAATGGCAAAATGCCAAGGGCAAAAATACCAAGTAGTGACAAACCGCCACCAGAGAAAATATCTAAAAAACTAACTACGGCGTTATTTTTGACAATTTCCGTAAATCGTAGGCGATCGACCCCTGGTAATGGTAAATAAATTCCCAGTCTGACTAATATTAAAACGCCAACAGTAACCAGCAAACGCCCACGCAATCCTGCGGCTTGAGCCATTTGCATAAAGGTTTCTTGTGCTGTTGGGGTCTTTCCTTTACTTACAACCATAACGACACTTACCTCAAAGCTAGTGATTATGAGTTGGGCGATCGCCCAACCAAAAAATTAATCGATATTCAGATATTGTAAAGCGGTCTTGAGTAACAAGGGGCTTAAGCCCCTTGCCTAAAAGCAAAAAAGAGAATATGTGGCGAAGCGCTTAGCACTCCGCCACATATTCTCTTCTGATTAGGCTGCGACTTCAACAGTGCCGCCAGCCGCTTCGATTTTAGCTTTTGCCGATGCGGTGATCGAATGAGCGTGAACAGTCAGCGCTGTGCTAACTTCGCCTCTTCCTAATACCCTTAACACACCGTCGTTTTGAGTGATAATTCCTGCGTCCATCAGCGACTCAAGACTTACTACCGTGCCACTAGGTAAACCACTTAATTGGTCAAGATTAACAATTGTGAAATGTTTAGGATTAACAATTGTAAAGTGCTTAAGTTTGGGTACTCGTCTGTAAAGGGGGATTTGACCGCCTTCAAAACCAGGTCTGGTGGGACGACCTGAACGAGATTTTTGACCGCGCATACCAAATCCACCGCTAGCACCTTGCCCTGCGGCAATTCCGCGTCCGATCCGACGCTTGCGATGCTGTGAACCTTCTTGAGGCTGAAGATCGTCGATTCTCATAGTTTTTCCTTATCTTCTTTTTTTAAATTCTTGCGTAGCAAGAATTTAAAAATGTTTAATTAAATAGCTGTTCCAGCGTAATTCCACGCGCTCTGGCAACTTCACCAAAGGTACGCAATGTGGAAAGGGCATTGATTGCTGCACGAGCATTGTTGAGAGGGCTGCTTGACCCGAGTTGCTTCGCCAAAATATTTTTGACACCAGCAAGTTCCAGAACTGTTCTCACGGCTCCACCAGCGATTACCCCAGTACCAGGGGATGCAGGACGGATGATGACCTTCGCGCCGCCACCGATACCATTGGTAGGATGAGGAATGGAGTTGCTCTTGGTCAAAGGCACGTCGATCGCATGTTTTCTAGCATCGGCAACACCTTTTTTGACAGCATTGATAACGTCAGCAGCTTTGCCAACACCAACACCAACTTGTCCTTTCTCATTGCCGACGACCACGATCGCACGGAAGCTGAGTTTTTTACCACCCTTGACAACCTTAGTTACGCGACGGATTTGGACGACCCGTTCTTGCCATTCAGATTCTTTCTCGGTACGAGCGCGATCGCTTTTTTTGCCCTCGCGCTTACCTTTGCGTTTTTCATCGCGGTTGTTATCGCCACTGTCGCCGCTGCCACTGTCGCGACCACCACCTGGTCTTGATTCTCTATTTTTAGCCATATTTTTCTATCTACTAATTCACTGTTGGATACATTAGAAGTCGAGACCTGCTTCGCGGGCTGCTTCAGCGAGAGCTTGGACTCTTCCATGATAGAGGTTTCCACCGCGATCAAATACGACCTTGGTAATTCCTTGGGCGATCGCTCTTTCGGCAATCAAAGCACCGACTTTTGCCGAAGCTTCAGAATTAGCCGTGGAGCCGAGTCCCGTGCGAACATCTGATTCAAGGGTTGATGCAGCCACGAGAGTATGCTGAGCTACATCATCAATTACTTGCGCCACGATGTGATTGTTAGAGCGATAAATTGCCAAGCGAGGGCGTTCGGATGTGCCTGACATACCTTTGCGAATTCGCTTATGGCGGCTTATGGTTGCTTGTCTACGACTGACACTCATATTTCTATACCTTATTTTTTACCCGTCTTACCAGCCTTACGTCTGACAAATTCGCCAAGGTAACGAATGCCCTTACCTTTATATACTTCAGGTGGACGCACAGCGCGAATTTTAGCCGCTAAGTTACCAACGATTTCTTTGTCAATGCCTTCAACAACAATGAATGTGCCTTGAGGGACTTTTTTGCCAGCAGCATCTTCAACGCCTAAAGAAACTCCATCGGGAGGAATGATGTCAACGGTATGGCTATAGCCAACAGTAAGAACAATATTGCTGCCGTTCAGGTTGGCACGATAACCAACCCCTTGAATTTCCAACTTGCGCTGAAAGCCAGTGGATACACCTTCGACCATATTGGCAACTAGGGTGCGAAAAAGCCCGTGTTGTTGCCTTGCGGGACGAGACTCATTGGCGCGATTGACAATCAAGTTGCTTTCTTCTTGGAGAATTTCTACGGTGTTTGGCAACACACGCTTTAATTCGCCTTTCGGTCCTTTGACAGTTACCTCTTGCCCTACGATGGATACCGCAACTTTAGGGGGAAGAGGAATGGGACGTTTTCCAATACGAGACATGTCTGTTTTCCGTTGCTTGTGATGTTATTTGCTGAGTTAACAGCCTGAATTACCAGATCTAGATAGATAACCTAAAAGATCTGAATTACCAGATATAGCAAAGGACTTCACCGCCGACACCCTGTTTACGGGCTTCGCGATCGGTCATGATCCCTTTAGAGGTGGAAATGATCGCAATGCCGATCCCACCTAATACACGGGGTAATTCTTTGGAGTTGGAGTAAACCCGTAAACCAGGTTTGCTGACTCGCTTGAGGCGCTTGATAATCGATTGACGATTTTTGCCTTCATATTTGAGGGCAACGACCAATGCACGGTCGATACTTTCGCCTGTTTCTTCAAAATCTACGATGAAACCTTCTTGTTTCATCACTCGGGCGATGCTCAACGTCATTCTTGTGGCAGGAATGGAAGTTGTTTGGTGCTTGGCAAGTGTTGCATTGCGAATGCGGGTCAGCATGTCCGAGATGGTGTCGTTGGTAGCCATCCTTATCTCCTAATTCGATCTACTTATGATTCTCTAAAGGGCATACCAACTGCTTTCAGGAGCGCACGTCCTTCTTCGTCCGTGTTGGCAGTGGTAATGATGGAAATATCAAGCCCCCGAATTTGCTCAATACTGTCGTAGCTGATTTCGGGGAAGATAAGTTGCTCGCG
>JBILGV010000170.1:0-4275 GCA_044350865.1 Pseudanabaena sp.
CGATTGAAAATGCTAAGGCTATGCTTGCTCTTAGGATCTGCCGTACTAATCAAGATTGGGATGCTTATTGGCTTAATCTTTCTTCCATTTCTTCTTGAGCGGAACTTTCACTTTTAATTACACCCGTTAATAATACTGACCCTTCGGGTTATTTTACAATTGGAGAACTTCTAGAAGGTATAGCTATTACGGGTATTCTAGTTAGTTTAGGCGGAAGTGCTGGGTATGTTGGGGCTTCTTATCTAACAGGAGCAGCTAGCAGTCCTGAAGACTTATTGAATTTTGCCGATCAATGGGTAGCAGGTTTTGCTCACGCAGTTTCTTTCGGGCAATCAACCAGATACCGCAACTGGGCTTATGGAGAAGTAGCCAATCAAAATCATCAAGGATTCCTCTGGAATATGGGAATGCTGTCAGGGATTAGTGTGACTATGCTGCTTGGAGCAAGAGTTCCACAAAACTTCGCATTTGAGATGGGAACAGCCAAATGGTTAGCTGTGGCTCATAGTGCTGGTAGTACCTTCACTGCTGCTTACGATCTTGGTAGTCGAGTTCGCGAGAAGGGATTAAGCGGTTTAGAGTGGCAAGATACATTCCTACTATTGCCATTTATTCCTTACGCTGCACCAGCCGCTAAGACTTTTCTTGCTAATGCTAAAGCAGTTAATGGCAAGCTTAAAAATTGGGGTCAGATGAAGGTCGGCAGTTCGGCTGAGCCTGTAACAACTCCCAGTTGTTTTGTTGCTGGTACAGAGATTCTCACGACTGAGGGCATCAAAAATATTGAGGATATTAAAGTCGGAGACTGGGTAATCGCTGACGATCCGAATACAGTGGGAGAGATTGAAGCAAAGCAAGTTCTCGATGCCTTTGTCCGTCATACTAACAAACTCGTTGACCTATATATCGATGGCGAACTCATCTCAACTACAGAAGAACATCCTTTCTGGACTCCAGATCGCGGTTGGGTTGAGGCAAAAGATCTCCATGTTGGAAGTTTGCTGCAAACTGAAGATGGCAGAATCATCGATGTTGATAGTGTTGATAAGCGTGAAGGTGACTTCACTGTTTACAACTTCAAGGTTGAAGGCTTCCATACTTACTTCGTCTCCGATTTAGGTATTCTCGTTCATAATGCTTTTTGCTTTGACGGAATTACACCTGAGAGCGTTCTACAGGGGATGAGCAACAGTAATCTCAAGCACTCAAAAAAACATTTGTCAGAATTTCAGAGTCTTGATCCAAACATTACTGAAAATTCATTACGAGAACTTGGAGCAAGCATTGTCAAACCTGAAAATCTAATTAGCGGCGCAGGAGCATCACAAAAAGTTTTTGAACAAGTCGTTGATATAGGTGGAGTATCGACGCGAATTAGAGTAGCATTAAATGAACTGAATAAGCTTCATAGTGTTCATATTCGATATTAAGTGCAATGTTATGAGATACATAGAATGGAATCTTGATATAGAAGAAGGAGCAAATTTATATGATCCAATAGGGAACATGAAAATTTCAGGTGATGAAGGAGATCTCGCAGAAGAGTACACATATCTCGATGCTTTTTTTGAGGCTTTTGTAGAAGGGATTGAACGTATGAAATTAGAAGACGTTGTTAGAGTAGATCCTCTTATTGAATCCAACGATATTGTATTTTATTGCAAGGGTAGCCTACTTAAAATACAGTATGGTACTCAACAAACTACTATTCTAAATAAGCTCCAATTCATAGAAGAAATTCAAAAAGCAGTTATAGATTTAGTAAAGATACTGGATGAGTTTGCAGAAAAATCCAAGCAGCCAAAGCGCTCACTGATTAAGTTGAGAGCATTTTCTCAGAGATTAATTTGAATTTAACACGAAGAAATATGCGTCTACTAGAAGTCGAAAAAGCATCATTGATAAAAGCTCTTTCTAGAAATGAGTAATCGATCGATGTCTTTTTAGATTTAGTAGCGATCGCTTTTTCATTTGAGGGCGATCAGAGATTTTGAAATGATTTTTTAGGCGATCGGGAGTTTATCGTTTGATGGCGATCGCTTGTTGTTTTTTTGATTGTGAAGGTGATCGCTTAAGGTTGAAACTTATTATTTGCGATCGCTTCTTTATAGAGCATATTGGGATAACTCACTTAAATTTCATCAGGATTAATCCCCAGAGATCTAAGGTATGCAGCAAGTTTTTCGTTTTTATTACGCTCTTGCTCCGCGATCGCCTCAGCCTGTTGTTGAGCTAAAGTTGCTTGGGTAGCGATCGCCTCAGCTTCTTGTTTAGCCAAACGTTCCTGCTCAGCGATCGCCTCAGCCTGCTGTTGAGCTAAAGTCGCTTGAGTAGCGATCGCCTCCGCTTGATGTTGTGCAGCCTCCGCCTCAAGCCGAGCCTGATACTCATAGGAACGCTCCAACTCAGCCTGAGAACGCTCCAACTCAGCGATCTCTCGATCATGTTCCGCCTCAGCATAAGACCGTAACATCTGATTAGAAATTGGGTCAAAGAAACGAAAGGTGAGATTTGGATACAAATGTAAATCTAAACCTAATACCTCACTGTGAAGTGACAACGTGCCATCTTCCAAAACCGAAGAAGCGATCGCCACATATTCATCATTCTCTAAACGCACACCATTTAACGCATTGGATTTCAAAAATTTACTCGAAGGATCGTATTGAAAATATTCCTTTACACCTAGATATTTATAAATTAATGGATTCTGTTTGCGATCTTTTGTCCTCGTGCCTCTGGAAATCACTTCCAAAACAAAATCAGGCGCTTTACCACCATCTTCCCCAATCGTATAACTAACACGATCTTCATTGCTCATCCCAAAAACAACAAAAATATCGGGTGCGACTCTTTTCTCCGCTAAATCTTGCTCGTAGCGAATAAATAGATTCCCCGAAACGTAGACATTTTCTTCTTTCTCAAAACGAAGTTTTAAGGCTTCAGTGGCATAGCTTAAATTTCGACGCTGGATATCGCCTTCGGGCATCGGCTCAAAGTCCTCATCAGGCAGTTCTATTTTTGTAATTAGCTTGCGATTACCCGAAATTGTCATAACGGCACTCCAAGTCAGATCTATAGTTTAAATTAACACATTTGCAAACATACTTGTTTATCCGCGAATCAAGATAATCTCTGACCCTGCGGGACTGATGACATTTTCGGTAGTGGTCCGATCGCTTAGCGGCGGCAACCCAGAACGGCGATCGAATATCACCAACCAACCCGTATTCAAACTCAAACCCGACAAATACTTATCGATCTGCGGCAACCCTTCCTTAAGCGGATCAGGTCTTTTATCAGCCCATACCTTCAACTCCATCGCCAAAGTTTGTTTTCCATAGCGCAAACAAATATCCATCTTGCCCGAACCAATGGCATATTCTCTTTCCAACGTACCATTACCATTAACCACCCGATGCAAAAACGCCATCATCACTAAATGGGGTGCAATTTCTGGATAGTTAGCACTCTTAAACAATGGCTCACCATGTTGCCGCCAGAATTTGAGAAAAGCATCAAGAAGGACTTGAGCATTGAGACTTCCATCAGGATTCAGCCAGCTAGGTTGAATCATTGGCAGACTATCCTGCACACCTTGGGATAAAACCCTAGGAATCACTTCTTGATAAATTGGATTTGCAATCTTTAAGCCACCTTCCTGACTCCGTACCACTAAACCCAAATCCAATAAATAGCGCCGATCGTCATCGGGCGTATCTCCTAGCTCTAATCCAGATAAAATTGGTTGAATTATGGCTCTAACTCTATCTTCTCTTAATCTTTCGGCAAGACTATCCAGATGCGTATCCTGTCTCTTAATCAAAATCTCCTTAGCCTCATTCACCAATTCCGCCGTAATGGGAATAGATGGATCTTTAGTAATGTATTCCACAACTTCCTTGGCGATCGCATTGACTAACCAAGGCTGACCCTGTGTCAAGTGAAAAGCTAAATCAACTGATTCAGGCGTAAACACCTGCCCCGTCGCATCCGTATGTTGTTGATAGAGATTTCTCACATCCTCAAGTGTGAAATTACTCAAAGTAAAAGAACGCACTTTGATATTAAAAGGACTGGAGGTATTTAGGCGATCGCTCCCCCCAGAAGCATACTTATAATCTCGCACATCTCGCATCCCTACCAGAGCAACTGACTGCGGAAATCCCTGTGGACGACGAGGAAACCCAGAGCGGATTTGTCGCAGGACTGAAACCAATGTCTCATCACTCAAAGCATCAATTTCATCCAAAAACACGGCTAGAGGACGCGATG
>JBILGV010000171.1:0-4249 GCA_044350865.1 Pseudanabaena sp.
CTTAAAAATCTAATGAATATAAGGATCTCAGAGATTGAAATATAGGAGATTTTTGATTGCTGTTCCTATATAATATCAAGTCAAAGATTCAGCAGCTACATAATGATTTCATTGTTCAAACCGAAACAACCGACTGAAGAACAAGTGCTTCTAGGTAAGCAAAATCCTAACCGCGTTCGTGACCATTTAGCCAACGAAAGAACCTATTTGTCATGGATGAGAATGGCGATCGCTCTTTTAGGTGTGGGTGTAATCGTGGTGCGGTTACGAATTTTAAAACCGCCAATGATGCCCTCAGTTGGTAATGGTTGGAAGTTGGGCTTAGCTTTTGCCGTGATTGGAATGTTGACTGTATGGTTATCGACCTATCATTACTTTGCAGTGCGGCATGACATTGATACTGACACCTTTGATCCACCCGATCGCTGGGTAGTTTTATTTAGTTTGGCGATTACGCTTATCGGTGCAGGGGTAATCTTCTATGTATTTGCCGCACCTCTAGAGCAGCTAAATTATGTTATTCCTGAGTAATGGAATGAATCAAATCAAATATTAAATCCTCACGACCTTCACTAGATGTAGGCAAAAAGCATAGAATTGCTTCCTGTAGATTGTCTCTATTTGACTGAAACCATTTACGCACAAAAGCCTTAACTGCTGACGGAGATTGATAGAATTGTTCCGCTAAAATTTCACATCCATCTAGCAAAGTTACGATATCCTCAATATCTTTAGACATTCGCAAGTCCTTTCCCCGACCTAAAAAGGCTTCTATCTTACTAGCTAATAAATAAATTGCTGGAAAGATCCAAATTTCACGACCACTCGGCAATCTATGACTAATTTTGTTGGCAATTCCTGCTTTATACCATTGATTACTAAAGCCTAAAACTTTTTCGTCGTCGGGCATTATATCTATGATTAAATCTTGGTACACCCAACGACACAAGGGCGATTTTGGCTCTTGACATTCTTGTAAGCCGACTTGCCGCAAACGTTCTCCTAGGGAATAATAGTCGAATTGTGAATAAATCTCAACAACACAATCTACATCTTGAGTTGTGCGAATATCATTCCACAAAATCTCATCGACATATAGCGAGAGAGTTGCGCCACCTGTAAATACGAATAGGTCAGGTAAGGCAGATAAAATAGCAGAAACTCTTTCTAGGTTATTGATTTGAGGGTTATTCATGGAATCTCTTTTTTAATTCTAAAGCAGCTAACTCTTGCTCTCGCACTTTGCCAATTCGCAATCCATCTACTAAGCACAGCATCTCATAAAGCCGATTATCCTGAGCAACAATATCTGGAACAGAATGATACAAAGGCTTAATTTTCAATCCTTTGATTTTACCTTGAGGACAAGCCCAGACATACGCATTATCATCACTAACCATCAATAAACTTTTTAGCGGTTCCGCAGCATGAGCCGTGGGAATACCTCGAACTATTCCACCCACTCTAGTTGCAAAAACATACTTCAGTCCATGCACTAAAAACTCTTCTAATGCTCCTTTGAGGACGATTCTTTTTTTCGCGTTATATAGATGGCATTCGTCACAACGCTGAAGCGCTGCATGAACAACAGAGGTACTAGTTTTTAAACTTTCTGCTAACTCTGCATAAGTCCACTCTGAATTTAAACAGTAAACTTTAAGCAATATAACGACATCTTGAGGCTTTAGCATAGTTTAAGCTTAGTTAAAGCAGTTTTATTCTGTATTCTTGAATTACGAATATAGCAGACTCAAGATTGATTTAAAACTATTTTTTAGTTGATTTAGTAATTAGCAATGACAAAACTTCAAGCTGTTTCCTATCTGTCCCCTAATTTATTTTGGTTCTATCAAGAAGTTGTACAAGCGATCGCAAGGCGATTCGATTGCCATATTGAATTAATTGCTGCAAATTGCGATCCCCTCGATGATTGTCTGTTAAATCAGGATAAAATCGATATCGCGTTTATCTGTGGATTGCCATTAATTCGCCATAATCGCATTGCTAAACAACCTCTAGAAATATTAGCAGTACCTGTAATGCAAGGCGATCGATATCAGCAACAACCAATTTATTTTGCTGATATTGTGGTTCATGCAGATAGTAAATTTTATGAGTTCTCAGATTTAGCAGGGAGTCGATTTTGCTATAACGATCGCGGTTCTAATAGTGGCTATAACCTATTACGCTACCGACTTTTGAAATATTTAAAGTCCCAATTTCCATCTCAAACTTTACCCGCTAATTATCAATTTTTCCGATCATCACAAGCATCGGGTTCCCATCAAAATTCTCTCCAGTGGATTGCATCGGGTCTGGCGGATTGTGCGGCGATCGATAGTGTAGTGATGGCGGCAGAGTTGCGACAGTTTCCTGAGCTTGCTCAATCTCTAAGAGTGATTGAATCAATTCCTTCTCCAATACCACCAATTACGATTTCATCAAGGCTTTATAATCAGCTTGGCGATGGATTTGTCAAGGAAATGCGCCAATCTCTTTTAGATCCTGATGTCTCTTTGCAAAAGGCGATGGAACTAGCAGAGGTAAGTCTTTACACGACTGCGAGTATTAATGATTATGCAGAGATTGGTGTTGCTTATGATACAACGATCGCAGCGAATTTCCCAATTCTATAAAGCAGTAAGCCCCAAACTTTTGCGATGCATTCAACCCTTATCTACTAAAGCGATCGTAACTGCTCCTCCTGCGATCGCTCGAATATGTAAGTCATATCCATAAATTAAACTCATGCCAATTAAGGGATCTGTTTCTGCTGCATTGACTGGAATATTACGGTATTGACCATCCCAAATTATTGTTGCAGCGTAAACCTCAAATGTTACTTCGCTACCATCCCCTAAAGTACCGCGATCAACACCTGTCCAAGTTAGGTCTAATTCGGTGATGATCTCAGTGGGTAAGCTCAAGTAACCTGTATATCCTGTATCGATGACTGCATCAATCAGTTTAGTCTGACGATTTTCATTGATAATAACCAGTGGAATTGTTGCTTCATAGCTTTGATTAACTACTCCATGAATCATGTAGATTTTTTAAGGCTCCTTGCCCCAAAACGATGAACGGCTCTATGTCCAATCCTAACTATCCAAGGTTGGGCTTTAGGGATACGTTTAAAAAGTTTACTAGTTGCCTCTAAAATCTCATCCCCTATCTCAAAGTCTCCTGTTTCAATATCAATTGCAACAATTTTGCCATGATTAGCTTCTTCAACCTGTGAGCGCACCTGAGTTTCATAAATCTCATCGCCACGCCTAGCGAATTCTTCTTTGCTATATCGGGGCTGTCTGACCACCATGACTTTTCCCTCTATATTATTGTGGATATTCTTATCATATCCTAGATTTAAAAATCAATCTAAATCTTTAAATACCTGGCAAAGATGCGCTTGAAGAATCTAACACATCTTTACAAGGGGTATTTTTAACTGAATTTATGAAGCGATCACTGCATAATCTCTTTCATAATTTCGGCGATGGTGATTGTTAATAATCACTTCACGGTGAGCATCATCAAATATTTGCTCAAACAATTGACGTTGGGTATTACTGCCTCCAAGCTCTTGGAATCTTGTCAAAATGGGCTTAAACTCCTTGCGGGCTTTTTTATAATCACAAATAGCATGGGCGATCGCCCCTCTCGCAGCAGGTAAAGCAACCTCTCGCCAAACCTTTTGATGGCAAGACTGAGCATCATGGGCATAGCTTTCCATACTAAATAACATTTCTCTAGCTAAGTCCATCCGATTAGTACGGGCTAGAGCGTATATATAATGCAGATCTTGAAAGGGAAGAGAATGTTCATGGATACGCTCAAATAGATAATGAGCAACCTGTTCCCAGCGATCGCCAACATCAATCCCACTTAATTCAAGTCGTAGAAGCAAAGAAATTGCGCCTACCTGATCCTTTGGCGATCGCTTAGTGGCTTTACCCCAGATATGCCGATCAAAAAGAGATAACACATGACGAATTTCACCAATGGCTAAATAGGAGAGCGCAACATGCCACCAGTTGTGGGTATAGAGCATCGAGTTGCAGGATTCCCAAGTGTCAGCAAAACTTTCCATCCATGTAATCCCTTCAAGATAACGTTCTTGGGTTTCCATCGCATGAATTACGGCGTGTTGCGCCCAAGGATCGGCACGATTAATTTCGAGGGCAAATCGAGCAAGGCGTTCCGCTTGAGCGAAGTGATTACTCTGCTCTAATCCAAAAGCAAGCATTCCCAT
>JBILGV010000124.1:0-13012 GCA_044350865.1 Pseudanabaena sp.
TACCCGCAGGATTTGCTGTTCTCGTTCCGCTATACTCATAATTATCGCGATCCTGATTTTGTGTATATCCTTGTTTTACACCTTTTTCGCTACCTATTATCACCGCGAATAAATAAAGACACTAACACAAAATTAGACAGTTATACTTTTATATCGATAGTGCTGTGAGTGATAGGTTGATGGCGATCGCAGAGAGTGTGAAGTAGGTAGATGCATTTATAAATTTTTAGATCTGAATCATCTAAACTCAACATAAAATGAAATTAAACATGATATTAAACGAATGGCTGAAAGATGGACAGATGAACGACTAGACCGATTTGCCGATAAAGTAGATCGGATCGCTGAGAAGATAGACCAACAAGGTGAACAAATAGGCAGACTCATAAAGGCTGAAATAAACAGTGTCAGAGAAGAGGCAAGAGAGCAACGCGAAACCCTCCATGCTGAATTGGTAGAAATCAAGGAAATTACCAGACAACAAGCCCTTGTTGCTCAGACTCAAGCCGAAAGTATCAGAATGATGATTGAAATGCTAAATTGAAAACAGGCTTAGAAATGCCAGAAAAGCGATCGCGATTATCTTTTTAGGGGCAATTCATGGTTAATGCACCAATGGACAAAATAATTCACCACTAACCTGATCGCAGGGCATACTTATGCATATGATGCAGATTTGCGGACTGAAATTTTGGCAGTTTGTGCAGGAGAACCGCGATTGCCTACCGTAACTGCAAATTTTGTTTTTAGCTAAAAAATTTAGTGCTAAAGAGTTAAAATTTTCATTAGGAAAGTAGTGCAGAGCTATTAAAATGACGATTACAACCTTGATAGCAATACTTTTGCTGATTTTGTTGTGGTTTTTATTAAGTCGAAAATCGTCAAATCTTACTGACGACAAATTGGCAAAATTTTGGAAACGCCCAAAATATGTAACTAAATGGGATATCGCAAAAAAATACCCTAAGTCAAAGTCTTTACAAGAACAAAGTATTGAGCGCAAGCGTAAAGAAGCTATAGAAAAGGAGCGTTTAGAGTCGGAACGTAAAAAGCAAATTATTGAACGCCATATCAAAGTGGCTCGTAAGGAAGTTCAAAATAAGCGTGAACCTTTAAGCAAAGCTGAATTAAAACTATTATCTTCACTATTTTACGATTACCCAAAAACTTGTCAGCTAATCGAATCAGTACAATCTAACTATCCTGAGAAATCCCGACAATTGTGTGCTGAAATAGCATTATCTGAACTTGAAGCTGATACTGAATACAAGTAACAATATTGATCAGCTAATTTAATGTTCCAAGTTCGTGTATTGTTGTTAATTAACTTTTTAACAAACTTACCAAGAAAGCGATCGCAATGCCTCAAGCGTATGTACTGGGACTGGGACAGTCAGGGATTTCTGCTGCAAAATTGCTCAAAGCCGATGGCTGGCAGGTGACAATTAGTGATAGTAATACTGGTCCTAGTTTAGAACAACGTAAACTTGCCTTAGAGTCCGAAGGTATTGCGGTGGAATTAGGTGGATTTCCTGATTTTGAAAGCTTAATTGACGCAGGGCAGAGCGTAGATTTAGTCGCAGTTAGTCCAGGCGTACCTTGGGATCGCCCTGAAGTCTCGCAGGCGCGATCGCTCAAGATTGATACCATTGGCGAGATCGAGTTAGCATGGCGATATCTCAAACATATTCCTTGGGTGGGAATCACAGGAACCAATGGCAAAACTACAGTGACAGCATTGACCGCCGCGATTTTTCAGGCTGCGGGACTGAAGGCGATCGCCTGTGGCAATATTGGCTTCCCTGCCTGTGAAATTGCCCTGCAAGTATTACAACAACAGCTTCAGCTTGACTGGATTATTGCCGAACTGAGTAGTTATCAAATCGAGTCCGCGCCAACTGTGAAACCTCAAATTGGCATCTGGACAACCTTTACCCCCGATCATCTCAATCGTCATTACACCCTTGATGCTTATCGGAATGTTAAGGCGAGTTTAATTGATCGATCAGGGCATATCGTCCTCAATGGTAATGATCCCGCTTTGACAAGTTTTGGGGCGGCGATGTGGCCAAAGGCAGTTTGGACGGGGATTGATGAACAGGTGGTCGAAGCGATCGCCGATGGCGCTTATATTGACCATAGTTGGGTAAAGTTTTGTGGTGAAAAAGTTTTCCCTATTTCCCATTGGCTCCTGTTGGGTGAACACAACCGCCAAAATCTATTGATGGCAGTAGCGGCGGCTAAGCTAGCAGGTATTGAATCAGCCCATATTGATCATGCGATATCTAGCTTTCAAGGCGTACCCCACCGTCTTGAGCATATTCGGTTTTATGAAGGGATTGCTTTTATTAATGACAGCAAGGCGACTAATTATGATGCCGCCGAGGTGGGCTTAAGAGCTGTAAAACCACCTGTGGTTTTGATTGCAGGTGGTCAGCCTAAGCAGGGAGAAGCAGGTGCGTGGTTAGAACAGATCCGCCAGAGAGCGATCGCCGTATTATTAATCGGTGAAGCTGCACCTTTATTCGCAGAAATGCTCAAGGATGCAGGATTCAAGAACTATGAAATTGTGGAAACCCTCGATCGCGCTGTCAAGCAAGCCGCCAGTATCGCCCATAGTCGAGCGCATAATCACCCTAGCCAGCCTTTGCCAACTGTGCTATTCTCCCCTGCATGTGCCAGCTTCGACCAGTTTGCTAATTTCGAGCAACGCGGCGATCGCTTCCGCCAACTTTGCCAAGAACTTTCATGACACCATCTTTCCTTCCCAGAGATCTCGCCACGATTAATTTATTCAAACGCCGTACCGTTTTGATCTGGATAATTTTGGCGATGGCGATGACGGGACTAGTTGTGCGCCTAGTCTATTTACAGGTTGTCACTGGCTCAGACTTGCTCGAAAAGGCGCGGCGGCAGCAAATGTTTACCTTGCGTCCATTTATCCCCCGTCGCACCATTACCGATCGCAAGGGCGCTGTTTTAGCGCTAGATCGCCCTGTCTATACTCTATTTGCCCATCCCCATCTCTACAAAGAAAAGCCCGAAGATATTGCCGCAAAACTAGCTCCCATTCTCAGGCGACCTGCGGACAGATTACTCAATGTCCTCACCCGTGACACCACTTCTATCCAAGTCGAGTATTGGATGTCGGAAGAAACTGCCGATCGCATTTATAATCTGCGTCTAGATGGACTTGATCTAGTGCAGCAACGTCATCGACTTTATCCACAACAAGATATGGCGGCGGAACTACTGGGATATGTCAATGTCGATCATCGCGGTCAAGCAGGATTGGAACTTAGTCAAGAAAAGCTATTAGAACGCACCGATCAAGCGCCTGAAGTCAGTCAAGATGGAAATGGTAAATTAATTCCCAATCGGGTTCCTGCGGGAATGATTCGGAGCGATCGCACCAGTTTGCAGATGACGATTGATTCGCGTATTCAGCGTACGGCTCGACAAGTTCTCAAGCAGCAAATGGTTAAGTTTGGTGCAAAACGTGGCTCAGTGATCGTAATGGATGTTAGGGATGGCGGATTGCTTACCCTCGTGACCGAACCAACCTACGACCCCAATCGCTATTACGAAGCCGATGTGAAACTATTTAAAAATTGGGCTGTATCCGATCTCTATGAACCAGGTTCGACTTTTAAACCTCTGAATGTAGCGCTCGCCCTCGAAGCAGGAGCCATTCAATCTGATACGGTCTTTAATGACGAAGGAGCGTTAACCATCGGCGGCTGGCCAGTGGCAAACTTTGACTACGAACAAGTGGGCGCTGTCGGACCGCTCAGCATTAGTCAGATCCTAGAGCGATCAAGCAATGTGGGCATGGTGCATATTGTTCAACGCATGAAACCATCGGTTTATTATGGTTGGTTAGAGCGGATTGGACTTGGGGATATTTCTGGTATTGATCTGCCATCAGAAACCCCTAGCGCGTTGAAACCTCAAGAGCAATTCAATGAATATGTGATTGAGCCAGCCACGGCTTCTTTTGGACAGGGTTTTTCGCTCACTCCTATTCAGCTTGTCCAAATGCATGGAATTTTGGCTAGTGGCGGTAAATTGCTGACTCCCCATGTTGTCAAAGGTTTAATCAACGAAGAAGGGGAAGAGTTCTTTCAGCCGAAATTACCGACCCCGCGACAAATCATTTCCCCAGCTACTGCCCAAAGAGTTGTCGAGATGATGACAAATGTGGTTGAAAAAGGGACTGGTAAACCTGCAAGAATCGAGGGTTATCGCATGGGTGGTAAGACGGGTACAGCTCAAAAGGCTTCAGCATCAGGTGGTGGTTATACCAATGCAAAAATTACTAGTTTTGTGAGTATTTTTCCATCTAAGGAACCGCGTTATGTGGTCTTAGCGGTAATTGATGAACCCGTCGGTGCTGATGCCTTCGGCTCAACAGTGGCGGCTCCCATTGTCAAGGCGGTGATTGAGGATATTATCGTTACGGAAGGGATTGCCCCTAGTCACCCTGAAGAAGTTATCTCTAAAATTCCCACGCTTCCAGAGCCACAGCCAACGGTATCACCATTACCTTCATCTTCGCCATCACCTTCGCCAGACACTCGAAATGCCACTCCCATTCCGAATGCTTCACCTAGTTCTTCACCAAGTGCCTCCCCCAGTTCTCAACCAACACCAGTTCCATAGCGAGATACATAACGTATATACCTTACGGTAATCTAAAAACCTCAGTATGTTACGATCTGTTATATCAACCGTTTCTTATGGAGTTGTGCCATGGTTTCCTCTCTAACCATCTCATCCCCTGAAATCATCTATCCTGAGAGCGATGGGCAGCCTATGGCAAGCAACACAACCCATTTTATTTGGATTGTCACCATCAAAGAAAATCTGGATTGGTTCTTTGCGAATAACTCAAACAACTATTCCCCAACCTTCGTGGCAGGCGATCTGCTCTGGTATCCCGTAGAAGGACGTAACGATATTTCCACTGCTCCCGATATCATGGTAGCGATCGCTAGACCAAGAGGACATCGTGGCTCTTATAAACAATGGGTGGAAGGGAATATTCCGCCACAGGTGGTATTTGAGATTCTCTCGCCCACAAATACGAAAGACGAAATGGAGAAAAAACTCCTATTTTACGATCGCTATGGGGTGGAAGAATATTACCTCTATAACTATGAGACAAATAAACTCTTGGTATGGTTGCGAGAAAGCGATCGGCTTACACTTCTGCCAATTTTATCGCACTGGCAAAGCCCTAGATTGGGAATGCAGTTTGAACTCACCGATGAAACCCTAAAAATGTTTCATGTTGATGGTAGGGCTTTTTTAAGTTACGCGGAAATTCAAGATCTCTTGTCACAGGAGCGACAACGCGCCAATTCAGCCGTTCAACTTGCCAATTCAGCCAACCAACGTGCTGAAGCTGAAAGCCAACGTGCTGAAGCTGAAAGAGAAAGAGCCGACCGACTTGCTGCCAAACTCAGAGAATTAGGGATTGAGCTATAGCTACTTATAACCTTCTGCTTGTAATGCGAACAAATGAGCGTAACGACCATTGACAGCCAATAACTGCTCATGACTACCCTGCTCAATAATTTTTCCATTAGCCATCACAATAATTTTGTCCGCCATGCGTACAGTGGAAAATCGATGGGAAATTAACACCACCATCTGATCCTTGGTGAGCGCCCGAAAGTGATTGAAAATACTCATCTCTGCTTCCGCATCCATTGCTGCCGTCGGTTCATCAAGGATGAGAATATCCGCTTGCGATCGCATAAAAGCGCGTGACAGCGCAATCTTTTGCCATTGACCACCCGAAAGCTCTTGACCACCTTTAAACCATTTGCCTAACTGAGTTCCAAACCTTTGAGGCATATGCTCAATAAAAGGTTTCGCCATGCCTTTTTCCGCAGCAATTTCCCATTCTTGCTGATTATCAAAACTTTCCACATCACCGACACCAACATTCTCACCCACTGTAAATTGATACTGCACAAAATTCTGGAAGATTACCCCAATTCTTTTTCGTAATACATCAATATCCCAATCATTTAAATCAATTCCATCTAAGAGAATGCGACCATGAGTGGGAACGTATAATCTCGTCAATAGTTTAATTAATGTGGTTTTGCCAGAACCGTTTTCACCAACGATCGCTAGTTTGTCGCCATGTTGGAGATGTAGTGAAATGTCCTTTAATACAGGCTCTTGACTCTCAGGATAGCAAAAAGAAACATTCTCAAATCTAAGTCCTTCATAGATCAATCCTTGCGAGATCTTACCGTCAGATTGGGGAACTGGTTGCTCCAAAAATTCATATAGATTGGCTAAATAGAGATTATCCTCATACATTCCACCAATGGAAGTTAATGCTGAAGCAAAGGTTGATTGACCTTGACGAAATACCACCAAATACATTGTCATTTCTCCTAGGCTAATTTTCCCTGCGATCGCTTCGATGACCATCCATGTATAGGCTCCATAAAAAGCGATCGTACTCAGTAAACCCAATAGATATCCCCAAACTCCTTTAAGGACTGTGAGATTACGATCCTCTTTGTAAAGTCGATCAAAGATATCGCGATAGCGCTGTAACAGCATTTCTCCCAATTGATAAAGCTGTACCTCCTTTGCATAGTCTTCTCGCGCTAGTAAAGTCTCTAAATAATGCTGCTGACGAGTTTCAGGCGATCGCCACCGAAATAATCGAAATGCGTGTTCAGAAAATCTGGTTTCGGCAATAAAAGAGGGAATAGCAGCTACGACCAATACAACTACTGCCCAAATCGAAAAATGTAATAATAATCCGCTAAAGGTTAATAGAGTGAGGGCTGACTGTCCTAAGCCAAAGATCCGATTAATTAACGATAAGGGACGACTAGAAGCTTGCGATCGCGCTTGCGACATCTTGTCATAAAATTCTGAATCTTCAAAATGAGCCAGATCAAGGGTAAGTGCTTTTTCTAGAATCAGGACATTGACGCGCTGTCCCAGTAATACCCGCAGCAATGATTGTGATACTGTCAAACCCTTTTGTGAAGCCGCTAAAACGATCAGGGTGATCGCCTCAAGTCCCACATATTTCAAGGCTAAATAGCGATCATTCGTTAATCCATTTGCTAAATTATTTTGGGAAGCTAAGACCACACTATCAACAATCAATTTGCCAATGTAAGCGATCGCCGCAGGTAATAGTCCATTGATGACAGTAAATAGAGCGATCGCCATAGTTAAAATTTGGCTAGTAGACCAGACTAGCTCTAGAGCCTTGCCCCCATAGCGAAAGATAGTAAAAGACTTATGGAAAACCTTTTTAAGCGATTTCCATGCTGGTAATTGATTATTTTTTTTCTTGATCATTTAGCTTTTAAATTGGGATTATCTTCTTCGCCCTTTATAAGGGGATTGAGGGGGATCTCTTAATTTTCTTCTTCGATATTATCAATTTCCTCAGCACTGTATATATGTGGTAACTCCTTCACACCATTAGCGATCACCCCAATCAGATTCAGTTTTTGAAGAATAGAAATCGCTTGAGTAAATTCCCCACGAGTAATGCGATCAATCCTGCCAACCGCCACCACCGCACTACTACAAGTGGCAATTTGAATGGTATCCACAGTACCTAGCACAGGCGGCGAATCAATAATCACAAAGTCATAATCCTCTTCAAAACTAGAGATTAATTGCTGTAGCCATTCAGAACTGAGTAATGTCACCGAGTCTTTGGGAATTGGTCCTGCGGTGAGAATATCGATGGTGGTGTTAGATGATTGAATCACATCACGGCTATCGATGCTACCTTGACTTGCCAATAATGTTGATAAACCTCTAGCATTAGCAAGATTGAGCTTTTTATGCAGAGTCGGCTTTCGCATATCCGCATCAATCAGCAATACCCGCTTATGTAGCCTCGCCGCACAAGTCGCCAGCCCGATCGCGATCGTGGATTTCCCCTCTCCTGAAAGTGCTGATGTAATTACTAGCGATCGCACAGGTTTTTGTTCTAAATGATCATGATTACGAAGTTGAATGTTTTTATAAATCAGATCCAAAGACTCGCGAAATGGAACCCATTGAAAAAGCTCAATCGCAAACGGTGAAAAAGTCTGTTCCTTTAGAAATTGTGGCAATAACTCTGTGCTGATTTCTTCTGTCTCTAAATATTGCGGAGTCATTCCCAATAACTCTAGAGAATTTAAATACTGTTCCAGTTCTTCAAAACTATGCAAAGTATCATCCACTTTATCTCTAATTAAAGCTGCTGCGCCGCCAAAGAACAAACCAACTACCACACCCAGTAATAAATTTATTCGCAAGGTATCCGCGAAATTGGTTTTTCCTAATGCAGGTTCTTCCACAACTTGCCAATCAAAACCACCACGGGCAATCTGCAAACTTAGCTCTTGACGGTTTTTTAACAAAGCCTGCAAACTATCCTGCTGAATTTGGAGTTTTGGTTTTAACGATTCATATTCCGTAATCAATTTGGGCAAGCGATTCATCTCGGCTCGAAGGCTATTTTCTTGTGAAGCCAAGGAGTCTAGGCGAGTTTGGAGGAGGGTAACTTGATTCTGGGTATCGGCAATTTGACTGGCAATTAGCAAATCAGCCGCACCTAACTGATTACTGTTCCACTTCGGTGCTGACGAATTGGGCGAAGATGAAATAGATAAATTTGCATTACCGAGGATACTTCTTCTTTCTTCTTCTAGACTCTGTTGCTGTTGGTTAAACCTAATCGCAAGAGCTTCTACAATCGGATTAGACTCTTGAAATCGCGCTCTTTCTCGGTTCAGAGCAACTTCAGTAGTTTGCATTTCGGCTAGTAATGCTTGATACCGTAGCGACTGATTTAACCGCGTTAGTAGTACGGCATCTTGGGGTGAAAGTGGCAAGTTCTTTTGTAATCCAGCAAGCTTAGCGATCGCTTGCTCATAGTCTAGTTTTGCCGTGCGTTGTTGTAGCTCGATCGCATTGAGAGCAGTAGTAATTTCCGTTACCCGCACACTAGTATCAAATAAATTATTTTTGCGTCGAAAAGCCTCCAGAGCATCGCTCACTTCAACAATACTTTCACGAACTTTTTTGATTTGTTCGTCGATTTCCTGTAACCCTGTTTCTAGACGCTTAGCCTGTTGTTCGAGGTTATATTCTGTATAAACCTTTTGGAAAGCTCTTAAAACCTGACGGGTTTTGACTGGATTTTCCGCTGTATATTGAACTTCAACAATTTTAGTGGGATTCTCTTTTTCTCCTAACATCCCAACTTTTAAAGTTTGTAGTTCCAATCCTGTAATTTTAGGATATTCTGGAATCAGCAAGTTAGCCGCCTTTTGGAACATTGTCGAACTTTGCAACAAGTTTAACTGGGTTGTATAGTCAATCTGTACAGTCGAGTCAACAAAGGAGAAGGTGGTGGAATTGCCTTGGGTGTTCGATTTGTAAGTTGATTCCACCAATAACTTCATTGAGCTAGTGTATTTAGGCTTAGAAATAACATTAATCAAAATAGCGATCGTCAAGCCTAATCCTAGCCCACCTAATAGCCAAAACTTTCTACGGACTAGTACTGAGAAAATTTTGCCATACCCAGGGTCTTGTTCAGATAAATCTGATAGAGCTAATTTTGTGTTGTCCATATTTATGAAATTAATTAGGAGTTAGGACAGGCAAGGTAATTAGGAGTTAGGACAGGCAAGGGGCTTAAGCCCCTTGTTTAATTTTGATTTTAGCTTTAACGCATTGACTCGCGATGAACTTTGACCAATTTTACTTCATCTTCTTCAGCAAGATATTTATTGACCATGTATACCACATATTCAGGTTTAAGATTGCTGTCTGGCTTACAGCTACCCATGAAATTAATTTTAGGAAACTCAAAACAAAGGATTTATTGTAAGTTGAGATAATTATTTATTTGCCTTGATTTTACTTAGGAAAGTTTTTGCTCGTCGAGTGACAGCCCGCTTTGTCAGAATTCCTTGCGAAGGACTGAATAGTAATGCTAGCAAGAAAAATCCTGAAATAATCAACACGATCGCACTACCCGAAGGTACATTCTGATAATAGCTAACATACATACCACTGACACTGGCTATAACTCCAATGATCGCCCCTAAGCTCATCATTAAATGTAATTCCTGCGATAAATGCACCAAGAAAAATATCCATACCAATATAAAAGGCGATCGCTAATCCTGGTAAGACGGCATGGGCGACCACATCACCTAAAAGCCCCATGTGCTGCACGATCAGATAACTACCAATTACCGCCGATAAAATCCCAATCAGGACACCAATGGCGATCGCATTTCGCATAAATTCAAAGCCTAAAGGCTCAATCAACCAAGTCAACATAATTTTTATTCCAATTAGGTAAGTTCTTTCTGCATCAAAATCACACTATCGCCATAGGCGAGTTTAATGTTCTGTGTAGTAATCACAGCATCGCGATCGCCGTCAGCAATTAGTTCCTTATTTATCAGCAATAGGCGATCGTAATTATCCAAATTAGAACCAAGATCGTGGGTAATCACTAAGAGAATTTTGCTTTGAGATTTTAATTCCGCAAACACATCAAAAATTATGGCTTCCGTTTTTTTATCAACACCGACAAAAGGCTCATCGAAAAATAGTAATTCTGCTTCTTGGGCGATCGCCCTCGCCAGAAATACCCTTTGCTGTTGACCGCCTGATAGCTCACCAATTTGGCGATCGCGCAAATCCCACATCCTGACACGCTGAAGAGCCGATTTGACAATGCTCTCGCAGTGACAACCAGACTTCTTGATCCAGCCCAGCCAATTGCGATGACGAGTACGCGCCATCATCACCGCGCCCCAAACCGTCACAGGAAAATCCCAATCCACCTGCGATCGCTGCGGCACATAGGCAACGGTACGCAGTTGTCGATGTAAAGATCGAGATCGATAGCGCACATGACCGCTAGATGTGGGAACTAAGCCTAAAATCGCTTTGAAAACCGTACTTTTGCCAGCACCATTAGGACCAATCACCGCCACCATCTGCCCAGAAGCGATCGCAAAGCTGACATCCTCCACTGCACTGACATCGTGATAACTAACTGCTAAATGCTCGACTTCTAGCATATTTTTACTTAAAGGTATTATGATAATGATTATCATTCTTTGTGACGAAAAAAATAAAATGGCTCTAAACTCATTTACAAAATTGTCGTCAGGGTTAAGGGCAGATACCGCCTTCAAATTTTCATCAATAGCGCTTGTAATGGCGATCGCTAGCAGTATCACTGCTTGTACTGTCTCTACCCCAACTGCGACAAACACAACCACCACAGCTACTACGACATCAGCCACAACTCCTGCAAAAACTGAAAGCTTACCTCTAGTCGTAGCGACAAACTCGGTAGCCTGTGCTTTGACCAAACAAATTGCAGGCGATACGATTGATCTGAAATGCCTAATCGAAGCGGGTACAGATCCTCATGTTTATCAACCTAAACCCGATGATCGTAAAGCGATCGACTCTGCAAAACTAGTTCTCTATGGTGGTTATGACTTTGAGCCAAGTCTGATCAAATTAATTCAAGCTAGTTCTAATTCAGCACCAAAAATTGCAGTTAACGAGGTTGCTGTTCCGAGTCCCTTGCTGTCTGAAGAAGGTCATAGCCATGATCACGATAAGGAAGAAAAAAAAGACGCTAAGTCTGATCAAAAAGCTGCCAAAGAAGCCGATCCCCATGTTTGGAATAATGCTCAGAATGGCATCAAAATCACCCAGTCAATCAGCAAAAACTTGAGTGCGCTCCGTCCCGATCAAGCAGCAACCTATGCCAAAAACACCGCCAAAATTGTCAATGAACTAGAGCAAATTGATACTTGGATCAAGGCTCAAATCGCCACAATTCCTGAAGCTTCTCGTAAGCTAGTGACAACTCACGATGCTCTTGGCTACTATGCCCAAGCCTATGGCATTCCCGTTGAAGGTGCTTTGAATGGAATTAGCACTGAGGAGCAACCAACACCAACCAGAGTTAAGGAACTCGTTGAGGTGATTAAAACGAGTAAAGTTCCCACCATTTTTGCAGAAGTATCGATCAATCCGAAGTTGATTACCACCGTTGCTAAGGAAGCTAATGTCAAAGTTTCCGAACGCGAACTCTATGCCGATGGTTTGGGAGCAAAAGGTAGTGAAGCTGAAACCTATGCAGGGATGTTGATTGCTAATACCCGCACAATTGTCGAGGGTTTGGGAGGCAAATATACTGCATTTCAATTGAAGACACCTTAACACCATGATCGATCTTTTCCCTCGAAAACCTGCTGTAACAACAGAACAATTGCAACAGGTCAAGGATTGGCTATATGAAATCTTGCAAATCAATGACCACACGGTTATTTCAATCAATCAATTGCAATGCCAAGACGCTGGCTGTCCACCGATCCAAACTGCGATCGCGATTATGACCAGTCTGCATCGTGTCATTCGCATTCATAAAGCAATTCCCGATATTACCTATGCTGACCTGGTTCAGGCGATCGCTGCAAACAAGAACAATTCAACAAAATCATAAACTCACCATTTCAAAAAATATCATGCCAACCTCTCAACTCGATATTCCTAAGCGGGGAATGCCTGTGACTATCGTTACTGGATTCTTAGGCAGTGGCAAAACTACACTTCTCAATCAAATCCTCAAAAACCGCCAAGATCTAAAAGTTGCGGTTTTGGTGAATGAATTTGGAGACATTAACATTGATGGACAACTTCTGATCGATGTTGAAGATGGCATGGTGGAACTAAGTAATGGCTGTATTTGCTGCACGATTAATGACGGATTGCTAGAGGCTGTATATAACGTTTTAGAACGTACCGATCGCATTGATTATATGGTGATCGAAACGACGGGAGTTGCCGATCCTCTACCGATCGCCTTAACTTTTTTGGGTACAGAACTCAAGCATCTCACGCGCCTCGATTCCATTCTTACTGTCATTGATGCAGAGACATTTACTGCCGATCATTTTGACAGTGAGGCGGC
>JBILGV010000172.1:0-4159 GCA_044350865.1 Pseudanabaena sp.
GACAATTGTTGGCATAATGGGTTTAGGGATGATGATTTGTTTTCGGTTGAAAGTTGAAACTATCATTATCCCTTTTCGCTTAATCCCGATCTTTCTTTGCTTCAATCTTGTCCAAAGTCCAATTGCAAAGACGTTGGCTTTAAATATTCACCAGTCGGGTCATACTGAAAATATTCCTTCACACCCAAATCTCGATAAATCAATGGATTTTGCTTACGGTCTTCTGTTACTGTTCCCTTAGAAGTAATTTCCAACACAAAATCAGGAACTTTTCCGTCTTCTTCCCAAAGTGTATAACTGATTCGATCTTCTTTACTCGTTCCAAATACAACAAAGATATCAGGTGCAATTCTCTTTTCGGCTCCATCTTCTTCATAACGAATAAATAGATTCCCAGAAACATACACATCTGGTAACTGCTCAAACCACAGTTTCAAAACCTCAGTCGCATAGCTCAAATTACGCCGTTGTTTATCACCTTCGGGCATCGGCTCAAAGTCCTCTAAAGGAGCATCAATCATTGAAATTGGCTTGCGATCGCCAGAGATAGTCATAACAGCCCTCGAAGTCAAAGCTATAATCTAAAACTAACATATCTGCAAATAAACTTACAGTGACCAAACCAAAAATTCCGTGTAACTAGCCAAAATAAGTACCCAAAAAGTGAAATAATGCTCACTGTAAACTTCTTTACAATTACTTAACACTCTTAGGAATATTTTCACAGAAATCATGGAACGTACTTTTTTGGCAGTCAAGCCCGATGGCGTACAACGTCAGTTAGTCGGAGAAATTATCCGTCGTTACGAAAACAAAGGTTTTAAGCTTGTCGGACTTAAATTAATCCAACCCACCCGCGAACTCGCCGAAAAGCATTATGCAGTCCATAAAGAAAGACCTTTCTTTGCAGGACTAGTCGATTTTATTACCTCTGGTCCTGTTGTGGCGATGGTATGGGAAGGCGATGGTGTCGTTGCTTCTGCTCGTAAAATTATTGGTGCAACCAATCCGCTCACGGCTGAGCCAGGTACAATTCGTGGTGATTATGGCGCAAATATTGGACGCAATATCATTCATGGATCGGACGCGATCGAGACTGCTCAAACGGAAATTGCTCTTTGGTTTAAATCCGAAGAACTAGTCGAATGGGAAAGAAGCGTTACTTCTTGGATTTACGAATAGTCGCAGCATTATTTTAAGTCAAACAAAAAGCACTCTCGCAAGGGGGTGTTTTTTGTAATTATTGAGAGTTGTGTCCACAGGGCGCAACTCTCATAACTCATTTCGGACTAATATAGCTAAAATAGATCAAAAATGAGTAAAGTTACCCTTAGCTTACATGGAATGCACTGTGCGTCTTGCGCCAGTAGTATTGAATCTATAACCCGCTCTATGTCGGGCGTGACCAGTAGCAATGTCAATTATGCGATCGCTCAAGCCGTAATTGAATTTGATGAAAAAAAGCTTTCGGTTGCTACGATTCAACAAAAAATTAAAGATATTGGCTATGAAGCGAGTCTACCTGAAGAGATAGATGGCGATCGCCAAAAAAAGTTGCACTTAACTGAAACGCAAGACTTGACGCGCAAAGTTGCGGTTGGCGGTGTAGTTAGTTGCATATTGGTGGTTGGTTCTTTGCCAATGATGACAGGAGTACATATTTCTTTCATTCCTGCATGGCTACATAACGCTTGGTTTCAGTTGATCATGGCGCTCCCGATTCAGTTATGGTGTGGAAGTTCTTTTTATATTGGTGCTTGGAAAGCATTGAAGAACCGCACAGCTACAATGGATACCTTGATTGGATTAGGAACCCTTGCTGCATTTTCCTATTCGCTTACAGTTACTTTAAATCCTAATTTCTTGATATCTCAAGGGTTGCGACCTGAAGTTTACTATGAGGTGTCCGTAGTTGTGATTACCCTGATACTAATGGGTAAATTGTTTGAGAATCGGGCTAAGGGAGAGACTTCTGATGCTATTCGGAAGCTAATCGGACTGCAAGCAAAGACAGCGAGAGTCTTGCGCGATGGTCAAGAAGTGGATATTCCTATTGAACAAGTGCAAATTGATGACATTGTATTGGTGCGTCCAGGGGAGAAAATTCCTGTCGATGGGGAGGCGATCGCAGGTCAATCGACAGTCGATGAGTCAATGGTGACCGGCGAAAGTATTCCCATTGAGAAAAAGGTGGGCGATCGCGTAATTGGCGCAACTATGAATAAGACGGGTAGTCTGCAAATCAAAGCCAGTCACATTGGTAAAGATTCAGTTCTCTCGCAAATAGTCCAGCTAGTCAAAGATGCACAGGGTTCTAAAGCGCCAATTCAAAGACTTGCGGATCAAGTCACAGGTTGGTTTGTGCCAGTTGTAATTGCGATCGCGATCGCTACTTTTGTCATCTGGTTTGGAGTCGTCGGCAACATTACCTTAGCGACAATTTCGGCTGTGAGCGTGTTGATTATTGCCTGTCCTTGCGCTCTAGGTTTGGCGGCTCCAACTTCGATCATGGTCGGAACTGGTAAAGGTGCAGAGAACGGAATTTTAATCAAAGATGCAGGTAGTTTAGAACTTGCCCATAAAATTCAAACTATTGTTTTAGATAAAACGGGAACTTTGACTGAAGGTAAACCTGTTGTTACGGATGTCTTTGCTCTCAACAAGAATGATGATGAATTATTGAAATTAGTAGCAGCGATCGAGCGTAATTCTGAACATCCTTTAGCGGAAGCGGTTGTAAATTATGCTAGACAAAAGGATATTACTATTCCTGAAGTGACTGAATTTCTGGCGATCGCAGGTAGTGGTGTTCAAGGCAAAGTAGATAACTCATTAGTCCAAGTTGGTACAAGGCGATGGATGGATGAGTTAGGAATTAATACTAGTGAGATTCATCAATATCAAGACTCATGGGAAACAGGCGGAAAAACTGTTGTTTTAGTTGCAGTTGACAATGTAGCAAGTGGCTTAATTGGCATTGCTGACAAGCTCAAACCTTCATCGCAACCTGCGGTTGCGGCTTTACAAAGGATGAAAATAGAAGTAGTAATGTTGACTGGCGACAATCAATCAACTGCTGAGGCGATCGCTCGTGAGGTTGGCATTAAGCGCGTATTTGCTGGAGTTCGACCCGATCAGAAAGTAGCAAAAATAAGAGAATTGCAAGCTGAAAGTAAAGTTGTGGCGATGGTCGGGGATGGCATTAATGATGCTCCTGCCTTAGCTCAAGCTGATGTCGGTTTGGCGATCGGTACGGGAACAGATGTGGCGATCGCAGCTAGCGATATCACTCTCATATCTGGGGATCTGCAAGGAATTGTGACCGCAATTCAACTTAGTCGCGCCACGATTAGTAATATTCAACAAAATCTCTTCTTTGCCTTTATCTACAATGTGGCAGGGATTCCGATCGCCGCAGGGATTCTTTACCCATTCTTTGGTTGGTTGCTTAATCCGATTATTGCGGGTGGTGCGATGGCTCTTAGCTCTCTCTCTGTCGTCACAAATGCTTTAAGATTGCGAAACTTTCGTCCTTCTTCAACAAATTAAGGGGAACAACCATGAAAAAACATCAACTGGTCACTATTCTAGTAAGTATTGGTTTATCTTTTGGCATAGTTTTAGTATGTATAGTAAAATATTTTTTAAGTTATGAAGCTCAATGTGCAAAATTATGGACATCCCTATTAAAAATAGACAACTCAATCCAAAGAAGTTAGAAGAGTATCAGAAAGAGAGAATATCATATAAATCTGCCCACCATATTCGACACAATAACGCAGAAATGAAGAGGGTAAGCAGTGGCTACAAACGGACTTGTGTCAAAGCAATTATCCACAAAGCTTTGATTCATGACAACCTTGAAGAACTATCGACCCCACTTCTTAAATCATCACTAATTCCTTTTCAGAACTATTACAAACCAGAGGCAGAGACTTTAAAAACTATTGTAGAACGCAAGCTAGAAAAACGGATTAAAACTCATGGAGCTAGAAAAAAAGACACGGAAAATCTTTCACCTTAAGGTCTACTCCGGGTGTAATTAAAAGTGAAAGTTCCGCTCAAGAAGAAATGGAAGAAAGATTAAGCCAATAAGCATCCCAATCTTGATTAGTACGGCAGATCCTAAGAGCAAGCATAGCCTTAGCATTTTCAATCG
>JBILGV010000199.1:0-4131 GCA_044350865.1 Pseudanabaena sp.
AAGACCCTCACCCCTAGCCCCTCTCCCAAAGAGGGAGAGGGGAACAAGAAACTAAATCTTTCTTACTCCCCCTCGCCCTTAATGGGAGAGGGGGCTGGGGGGTGAGGGCATATTATGGCTCATGGATAGATTTACAAGACCAAAAATAGCCAGGACCGATCGCTAAAACCTGTTCAGTCGGCATAAATAGCTCCCAATGAGCAAGCCCTGAATCATCCTCTAAATCTGGATCTAAAATCAACTGATAATCATCTTCAAAACTTAAAGTTAACCGAATCGTATCCGCTTCAATCGTCAGATCTAGTAATTTCTTCTGCTCTAACTGCTTAACTATTTCCTTTGCGATCGCAGTCTGTTCATCCGTATCCGCTTCCGCAGTCACCACCAAAATCTGCCCCTGATGCTTCACCGTCCAAGGCGTAGCCCTTGCCCCAAAACGCCAACTACCCTTTAATAAATGGGCTAATTTGGGATGCTCATAAGGAGTCATTTCACCAAAATCTAACTCCAACTCATCACCATAGCTAAACGAAACCTGATGACAAATTTCACCAATCATCGGTTGGGTAATACTAGGAATAATTTTGTCAAGACTTGGCTTAATATTTAGCTTTGTGTCTTTGAAAGATGTTGTTACCATTTTTTTAACTCCCTTAAAACCGCTTTAAAAATTCTTCAGCTTTCTGTTGCAGTTCATCCCAAGTAAAATCTCCCTTGTCATTTAACGTTCCAATATCACCATTAGCTTTTTCCTTTTCAATAAACTTGCCGAATGCCTTTCTGACTGGTGGTGACATATCAAATTCTGTAGCGATCGCATCGATCTGTTTGAGATCCCTTTTCTTACCCATGATTACACGAAATAATTACCTCAAAATGCTTTCGTAAGGGCAATTCATGAATTGCCCTTACTCCTACAAATAAAAAAATCATTATGGCTCATGAATAGATTTGCAAGACCAAAAATAACCAGGACCGATCGCCAAAACCTGCTCAGTCGGCATAAACAACTCCCAATGAGCAAGCCCTGAATCATCCTCTAAATCTGGATCTAAAATCAACTGATAATCATCTTCAAAACTCAAAGTCAACCGAAGCGTATCCGCCTCAACCGTCAGATCAATTAATTTCTTATGCTCTAATTGCTTAACTATTTCCTTAGCGATCGCAGTCTGTTCATCCGTATCCGCTTCCGCAGTCACCACCAAAATCTGCCCCTGATGCTTCACCGTCCAAGGCGTAGCCCTTGCCCCAAAACGCCAACTACCCTTTAATAAATGGGCTAATTTGGGATGATCATAAGGAGTCATTTCACCAAAGTGCAACTTTAATTCATCGCCATAGCTAAAGGAAACTTGATTACAGGTTTCACCAATAAGTGCTTGAACGATAACAGGAATAATTTTGTCAAGATTGTGATTATTTCTGGAATCAACTGTGGTTTTTAAAACTGATGCTACTGTCATATACCTCTGTCCTCTAAAAATTCCTTAGCTTTTTCACGAAGTTCTTTATAGGTAAAATCTCTTTTCGCATTTAAGCTGCCACCATAACCAAGACTTTTTTGCTCCTCAATAAACTCTCCGAAAGATTCCCTCAACTCGCCTCGTATGTGAAACTCATTAGCGATCGCATCGACCTGTTTGAGATCCCGTTTCTTACCCATCATTACACAACAATAGTTTTGTAAGGGCAATTCATGAATTGCCCTTACAAAAAATCATAAATCAAGTTACGCCGCTTGATACAATTCAGTCTTTAACTCGCGTAAAACCTCAATATATCGAGACTTACCACCAAATAAATCGATAATCTGTTTTGGTGCGCCATATTTCTTAAAGGATTCTAACTTTAAAACCGAAAGATCCTCAATATTCTCAATCCCATCCGCCGCATACTTCTCTAACAACGTATCTAAAACCGATCGCACTGCCACCCCATACTTCGCAAAACAATTACGCTTACGCACATTATCCGCCCTTTCCTTGCGTGTCAAAGGCGGCTGTCCCCAAGCCACATAACAAATCAAATCAAACAGATCCAAATCCTTCTGAATAGATTTTTGCAAATCTTCTAATACGATTCCCTGATCCGATAACTCAGCGATCAAAGCACTCTTTTTATCAGCCTCATCCCAGCTACTCAAGAAATCATCCAAGCTGCTAAATTTTCGCAGCAAATTCTGTTTGGTATAGTCCTTTAAACTTGCCGTCACCAAGTCCCCATTATCATTCAAATACTGAATTCTCTCATTGAGAATCTCTACATTCACACCCGTTACATAGACCTTATCGCGAGGTTCAGAAATAACATTTCCACCACTGATAATCGTTGGTATAAATGGCACAGGCTGAGCATCAGCCCCAAAATTTAGCACCTCACCTGTCGCTTGATCGATAACTCGCTCTGTAACATTGCCGCTAATATCCTCATCCGTAAACGCCGCACCCTCACGCACTTCCTTAATCATCACAGGATCGCCATCAAAACCGCGATCGCTAAATTGATCAGTCACATTCCGAAAATCCATAATCGTGAAATAGCGCTTATCAAACTGCTCATTAATTCTTGTCCCCCTGCCAATAATCTGCTTAAACTCAGTCGGTGACTGGATATTAGAATCCAACACAATCAACTTGCAAGTCTGAGCATCCACACCCGTAGTCATCAATTTAGAAGTAGTGGCAATCACAGGATAACGCTCCTCTGGATTAATGAAATTATCCAATTCCAACTTACCCAGCTTATCCTCTCCCGTAATTCGCATCACATATTTATAGTTCTCTCGCACCAGATCCCCTGCTTCATTAGAAATAGCCTGACGCATTCTCTCCGCATGTTCCGTATCCACACAAAAAATAATCGTCTTCGCATAAACATCCGTCTTTCGCAAATATTCCATTACCCGTTTCGCCACAGCCTTTGTGCGATCGTCAATCACCAAGTTGCGATCAAAATCCTTGAGGTTATACAAGCGATCATCGATCAAATTCCCCGACTTATCGCGCTTACCTACCTCTGGACGATATCCCTCCAAATCTACATTTAAACCAACCCGAATCACCTTGTAGGGAGCGAGAAAACCATCATCAATACCCTGCTTCAGCGAATAGGTATAGATCGGATCGCCAAAATATTCAATATTAGAAATCTCCTTTGTTTCTTTGGGTGTAGCCGTCAAACCCACATGGGTCGCCGAACTGAAATATTCTAAAATTTCCCGCCATTTGCTATCTTCCGCCGCACTACCCCGATGGCATTCATCAATCACGATCAAATCAAAAAAGTCGGGACTAAACTCACGATAAGCATCCAAAATATCATCTTCATAATTGACTAAACCTTGATATAGAGCCAAATAAATCTCAAAAGCAGTGTCAATATTTTTGTTTTTAATCACCGTCATTTTGTTCTTAAAATGCTTAAAATCACCGCGCTTAGTCTGACTAATCAGCGAAGTGCGATCGGCTAAAAACAAAATCCGTTTCTTAGTGCCATTTTTCCAGAGACGATGAATAATCTGAAAAGCTGTATAGGTCTTACCCGAACCCGTTGCCATCACCAGCAATAAGCGATCCTGTCCCTTAGCGATCGCCTCTACAGTCCGATTAATCGCAATTTGCTGATAATAACGCGGTTGCCGCCCCTTACTATCAAAGAAATAATCAAAACTGGCAATCTGTTCCGCTTCAGGGGTTTCAATCCCCTTAAACTTTTTGTACTTCTGCCAAAGCTCATCAGGACTAGGGAAATCATCCAGACTTAATTCTCGCTCAATTACATCCGACAAGCCAGATTTATCATGCTCCAAAAATCCATCACCATTGGAGCTAAACGCCACAGGCAAATCCAAAATATCGGCATAGTCCAAAGCCTGCTGCATCCCTGCACCAACTGAAAATGTGTTTTTCTTAGCCTCGATAATAGCGATCGCTATATTCGGCTTGTAATACAACACATAATCCGCCTTTTTCGCCTTACCCCGTTGCGTCTGCTCCCCCTTTACATAAATCCGCCCATCTGTGAAATAAACCTGTTCTCGCACTTGCTTGCGAATATCCCACCCCGCACTAATCAAAGCAGGAAGAATATACTGCGTACAAATATCTTGCTCTGAAAGCTCCTGTTTAT
>JBILGV010000173.1:0-4120 GCA_044350865.1 Pseudanabaena sp.
CAAACTCTATGACTTTCAAGTCGTACCTGCGGGGACACCCTTTGAGTTTAGAGCAGTGGTCGAAAATGCCGAAGACTGGGAACTAGGCTTATTGATGATTGGTTTACATCAGTTTGAGACTGAACAAATTCCCCTTGGTGGTGGGCGATCGCGAGGTTTAGGCGTTGTTCGATTAGATATTGATCAATTGCGCTGGTTTGACGTGGAAGATGATCCTGTTCGCTTGATTGACTATCTCAAAAAACTTGTAAATGGAGACAGTTCAGCCTATGTCAATGGTGAAAATCTCAAACCTGATTGGACAGAAGCCTTGATTGCTCATTTGAGGGAAACAGTTAGCGATCGCATTCCTGTTTCAGTATTGTGAGACGCAATTGATAGCCTTTTTTAGACAAAGCCACCGCCTAAACTCATATATAAAGGAAATTATTAATCATGCACAAACGACTAGTCAATCATTGCACCATCAATTTGAGTCTGATTCCCGATGGCCCGATTTTGATTAAATCGGGCAAAGAAGGAGCTGATCCGACTAAGCCAGTTATGGAATTTGTTGAGACCTATCACGGAGGGAGTAAAACTATTTACTTACCAGGGAGTAGCCTCAAGGGAGCGATTCGTGCCCATGCAGAGAGGATCGTGAGAACTGTGGGTGGAGAGCAGAGCGATCGCAATAATCCGAATAAACTCTGGGCAAACAATCCGATCACTGATGATTACGACTATTTACCTAAAAATAAATCAGGAAAAGATGGCGCAGAAATTCATAAACTCTCATCTTTCACAGATCGCTTATTTGGGAACACATCTCTAGCCAGTCGCCTCAGAATCGAAGATGCTTATCCCGATCCCGCAAAGCCTGTGAAAACAGAAGAGCGTAATGGGGTAGCGATCGATCGTGTATTTGGCTCAGTCGCAGAAGGACCTTTTAACTATCAGGTATGTACCGCAGGCGAGTTTCAAACCAAGATTCATCTTAAAAATTTTACGCTTTCCCAATTAGGCTTAATCGGTCTGGTATTGCGCGATCTCAACGATGGATGGTTTGGGATTGGCTTTGCTAAATCTCGCGGCTTAGGAACAGTTCAAGTCAAGTTAAACTCAGCAGTAGTTCAATATCCTAGCTGTGAGCTTAGGGATGGACAAATTTATTCCTTTGGACAACAAACTACTCTTGGAGCACACAATACATTATTAGGAACAGGAGAATTTCTAGAAGCGGATAATCCTTATGGTTTTGTGAAGCCAGATCGACAAACAACGCCGATCGCGGCGACACCGATGGATTTAGGTTTTGGTGTGCAATTGTCTTGGCAAGGGAATGATGAAACAGGTGTTCCTAATTTGTTTAAATGTGCTGTGCGATCGTGGAGTGAAGTTTTGAGGAGGACAACAGCATGAGTTTAGTTAAGAAAGCATTTGTGGGAACCAAGGACAATCTCTCTGCCTCTGAACTCAAAACCTTATTGGAGCACCATAAGGGTAATCTAAACTATTACTACTTCTTGCGTTGGTCAAATCGTGTTAGTGGAATTGTTACAAGTCTTGAAGACTTCCCCAGTCCTGAAGGTCAGATGTTTAATGCTGATTTAGAGATCCGATGGAAACAGAAAGGAGAAAAATATGATGTGTTGCTCTTGAGCAAAGAGGATAGCGACTATGCTGATTTTGATAGCTTTGCTCAAACATGGCAATCTGAGGATCGCAGTGCTAGTTTCTATCCTAAAACTGAAACTAGATTCCAAAAAGGATTTATCTATTCAGAGAAATTAAACATCGGTCAACGCTACTTCAAAGATAAAAATACAGGTATCGTCCATTTTGTTGCACTCACTATCGATAACTCTATTGGTACAAAATCATGACCAACTATCAACCGCCAAAACCCAAAAAGCCAACTCCAATCACAAGTCCCTCCGTGCCTAGCAACAATGATAATGGGAGTAAGCCCTATGCAATGGTCTCTTTTTCCACTACTCCGCCGCCTAAAGCCAAGCCTGCGGGACATCACAAATATTTAGACAAACATATTCACGGCGCTTTATTTCTGACGCTTAAAGTGCAGACTCCGCTTTTTGTTTCTACTGGGGTAGTGGCACTAGGCACAGATGTTAATGCGCATGTCCCATTGATCAAGACTATGACTATGAATACTGACAAGAAGTTGGTAATTCAGGGTAGTTCGCTAAAAGGCTGCATTAGAGCAGTTTATGAAGCAATTACGAATAGTACGCTTGCTGTAAATACACTTAAAGCATATAGAGGGAAATTACCTAATTCTGACAAAATTAGTCCTTGTACTAGTAAGAACAATTTGTGTTCTGCCAGTCAAGTTTTTGGAGCTTTAGACTGGCAAGGACTAGTTGAATTTAGTGATGCAGTCTGCGATAAAAGCCTTACTACTACAGGTTTTATGCCATCGCTCTACGCTCCTAAACCTGAACTTTTTAATGAAGAAACAAAGAGAAAAGAGTTAAATCAGAATTATTTTAATTCTCGCGGACAATTGATTGGTAGAAAATTTTATTACAACTTTGCTGAAGCAGTTAGCAAAGGAGAGAATCAAGGAATCCCTGTGCAACAAGCATCCAAGGACTTTGCTTTCAAGACTGAGATTCATTTTAAAAATCTCAAGCCTGCTGAGTTGGGAACCTTGTTAATTATTTTAGGACAAGATCCGCAATATCCGATCGCTCTTAAAATTGGTGGCGGTAAGCCAATTGGTATGGGGACGATGACGGTCACGGTTGATAAGATTGAGCAAGCTGGAAATTTGCGCGATCGCTATTTCAGTTATGACGCTCCTGAATCTGATCAACTCACTGGCGCTAAGTTGCAAGAATTTATGCAAACACAGATCAAGGCAGCTAAGTCTGGATTGATTCAGGCAGACCAACTTACCCAGCTAGCGGCAATTCTCGCTTATCCATCCACAAAACAACCACCATCGGGAATGTACTAATGAACGACACACTCACCGAATCTCAATGGCAAACTGCCCATAAAATTGCAGTTGAATTTGTGAAAGAACAGCAACGCATTGAACCAAATAAAGAAGGAATTAGTGCAGAGTTAGATAAGATAATTTCCTATTTTTGTACTTTTGCAAACAAGCTTGACTCTGGAAATAAATTCTTTAAATACGTCAAGGAATTGGTAAAAAATGGAAAACAAATCGGTCATAGTGGTAAAACACCTGAATATTACCGAATCATTGATCAATCTTGCGATCAATATTTACGAGGTTATCAAGATAATCCCCAAGCTATGCTGCAAATCCTTGGCTGGGTATCTCGATTGATGCGCTATTACAAAACTGTCCCCGTCGCTGAACTAGATGCCAAACTGTTAGAAAAGGCGGCAATGCCTGAGACTCAAACTCAACGTCGGGCAGAAATGAAAGCTTCTGTAACTAAGACATTTGAAGTAGGAGATATTACTGAGGCTAAGGTAATCAGCAAGAAGGATAAAGGCAAAGAAGTTACCTATGAAATCATGGGAACAAGCATTAGGCGTAATAATAAAGAGCCTAAAAAGTTTGAAACTCTATCTATTGATCAAGTTGTCAAGGTTGAAATTGTGGAGATTGATGATGGTATTCCTAAAAAGTTTAAGCGAGTGGATTAAACTATGCTCAAAATTCTATTTATTACCATTGGTGGTTTATTCGAGAAGAAATCATACAGCAATAATTTAATATAGTTATTATTCTAGGTCTATTTCACTCTTTAGCTATATTACTAATATTCACGACGGTTGCAATAGATATAGCCTTGGCACGGTCAAAGTTTTGCTGTACCTTCAACTCGCTCTCTAATAATTGCGATAGGTTTTCTTTGCGAGTTTCGAGTTTCTTGAGATTGGTTTGAGCCTGAATATAGAAGTCTTTAGCATTGGGTGGAACCTTTTGCATGATCGCGATCGCTGTTTCGAGATCTTTGATTTTGGCTTGGATTTTTTTAATGTCTACAAATTTATCAGTGCTTGGCTCAGGCATAATTGATTGAATAAAGGCAATTATTAAGGTAATTATTTAAGGAGCTTTTTAATCTTTTCTTGAGGTGAAATCTCACCAATAGAGGTTCTGTCAGAAATTGAGTTTTGCCGATCGCTTTTACCA
>JBILGV010000040.1:0-36484 GCA_044350865.1 Pseudanabaena sp.
TTACTTTTGTACCTTCTACACTTATTAACTTTGCTGACATTTTCTTTCCTACTTACTTCTTTACTCTCATTATCCTATAATCTTCGTATTAAGTCAAGGTCGCACCCGGCATGAGGGTTTAGAGGAAAGCGTTGAGCAAGGCAAAGTGGCGGCAAGAATCGAAATGGCTCGGAAGTTGCTCGATGTCCTTGATGATGTGGCGATTAGTCGGGCTTCGGGGTTGAGTTTGCAGGAAATTGCTGAGCTTAGAGTATTGTAGAATGATCACTTGTACTTGTTTCAGAATATTTCAGCATAGCGATCGCAGGCAATCATGATTCCAGAATCGGGCGAAGGTTTTAAATCGGGCTTTGTAGCATTAGTAGGACGACCAAATGTTGGTAAGTCCACCTTGCTCAATGCCCTTATTGGTCAAAAAATCGCGATCACCTCGCCAGTTGCTCAAACTACGCGCAATCGATTACGGGGAATATTAACCCTGCCAGCAGCGCAAATCGTGCTGGTTGACACTCCAGGGATTCACAAGCCCCATCATTTACTCGGACAAACTATTGTCAGAAATGCGATCGGCGCAATTTCTTCGGTGGATATCACGGTTCTGCTTGTGGATGGTAGCGATCGCATGGGAACGGGCGATCGCTTTGTTGCAGAGACAATTCTCCAGAGCAAAGTTCCCACGATTTTGGGTATCAATAAAATTGATTTACTTAATGATGAATCGGGAGATACCTTCAACGATTATGAAAGTTTTGCGGAAGAGCATGGTTGGGAAGTTGCCAAGTTCTCTTCAGTTACGGGCGCAGGATTAGAAGCTTTACAAACGATGATGTGCGATCGCTTGCCCCTTGGACCTTACTACTATCCCCCCGATCTCGTCACCGATCAGCCCGAACGCTTCATTATGGGGGAACTAATTCGCGAACAAATTCTCTTACTTACGCGCGAAGAAATTCCTCATTCTGTCGCCATTAGTATCGATCAAGTCGATGAACAGCCCAAAATTACAAGGGTAATGGCAACAATTCATGTGGAACGTGATTCGCAAAAGGGCATTCTCATTGGCAAAAAGGGACAAATGCTGAAGGAGATTGGTACACAGGCAAGATTGCAAATGCAGAAGATGATTATGGGTTCTGTCCATTTGGAAATGTTTGTCAAAGTTCAACCGAAATGGCGATCGTCTAGATTTCAACTCGCCGATCTTGGCTATCGCGTGGAATAGATTAAATTTTTATCTGGCTTACATAATCTGTAATTGAGAATCATCACCAACCATAAAGCGTAATGCTTGAGGACGCTTAGGCGAAACTTGCATCGAGACTCTTTGACCGATCAAGCTATCAATAATACGTTGTTGAATACCATTTATGGTCGAGTCATTTAGAATCACACTATGTTCGATTTCCGTATCAATGATCGTGACGCGATCGCTAATGCTGGTATAAGGTCCAACATAAGCATTTTCCAGATGGCAATTTTCGCCAATGATCACGGGACCGCGAATTTTACAGTTAATGATTTTGGAACCAGCCCCAATTTGGACGCGCCCACTGATATTACTGATTGCATCAATTTCTCCTAAATTTTGAGAAGTAAGACGCGCATCAAGCACAATTTGATTTGCGGAAAGGATGTCATCTTTTTTACCCGTGTCTAGCCACCAACCCTTGATTTCTGAGGCTTCTACGGACTTATCGGTATCAATTAGTTTTTGGATGGCATCGGTGATTTCCAGTTCACCTCTGGCTGAAGGGGCGATTTGGGCGATCGCTTCATGAATAGTCGCTTTAAAGAAATAAATTCCCACGAGAGCCAAATTTGACAGGGGATTTTTGGGCTTTTCGACTAATTGAATTACTTTTCCATTTTGATCAATTTGGGCAACGCCAAAGGCGGATGGATTCGCAACTTGTTTTAATAGAATCAGTGCATCTAGTTGCTTTTGTAGAAAGTTGTTAACAAAGGTATCAAGGGGTAACTCAACGAGGTTATCGCCAAGAAACATGATGAAAGATTCTTCACCAAGAAACGGCTGAGCGATTTTGACTGCATGGGCTAATCCTAATGGTTGGGATTGTAAAATATAGGTGATTTTTGCGCCAAAGCGATCGCCATTTCCTGTTTTATTTTGGACTTCATCACCTGTTTCGGGACTGATGATAATGCCGATATCGGTGACACCTGCGGCAACAATGCTTTCGATGCAATACCAAAGTATCGGTTTGTTGGCGACGGGAACTAATTGTTTTGCACCTGTATAGGTGAGTGGGCGAAGTCTTGTGCCTTTGCCGCCAGAGAGAATGAGTGCTTTCATGAGTTCAAGTAAAAGGTAAAAAGGAAAAAGGAAAAAGCTACTATCTTTCTATCGATAAGACTTTTCTATTAGGTAGGCGGTAAGTGCTTCTTGCCAAGGACGTATTTTAAAAGTGGGGTTTAAATCAATAAGAGAATCTAGCCGATCGCTAATTAATGCGGAATTAGCAGGGCGTGTGGCTTTAGTTGGAAATTCGGAAGAGGGAACTGGTTCAATCGGATGATTGATATTGGCAAGACTGAGAACTTGCGTAGCGAACTCATGCCATGAACATTGTCCAGCATTGGCTCCGTGAATAATTCCTGTCGTACCTGCTTGCAACAGTACATCTAATAATTTCGCTGCATCGTGGGTATAGGTCGGTGACATAAAAATATCATTAACCACTTTTAAGCGATCGCCAGCTTTTGCCTTTTTGAGCATTGTTTCCACAAAGTTACCGCCTTTGCCACTTGCCCCTGCTTTACCAAAGACACTAGAGATGCGTAAAATCAGAGATTTCTGCGAAGTCTGTCGCACCAGATATTCACCCGTAAGTTTGGACGTGCCGTAGATATTAATCGGATCGGGAATATCCGACTCGGTATAGGGTTCAGGGCGATCGCCGCGAAAGACGTAATCGGTGCTGATATAAACGGATAACGCATCAATCTCACGGGCGGCTCTAGCGATATTTAGAGCCGCGATCGCATTGACATTAAAAGCTGTATCCACTTGGTCTTCGCAGTCATCGACTCGAACATAGGCGGCGCTATTAATTACCACATCAAATTTCGCGCTGGTCAAGACACGATGTACTATTTCGAGTTGGGTAATGTCGATCTCGGCGCGAGTGAAAGCGGTAAGTTGATAGCGATCGCTTTGCGAGAAATGACTAACAATATCGGAACCTAGCTGACCATTTGCACCAATTAAAGCAACTTTCATAAGGAAAAAGTAAAAAGATAAAAGGAAAAATCGCTAAGAATTATCGTGAATACCATTGGCTGTAATGGTCTTGGAAGACCTTTTTATCCTTGACGGCTTGCCACCATTCGGGGTTTTGTTTGTACCAAGCGACAGTTTGCGCCATGCCGCGTTGAAAGTCCCATTGGCGTTGCCATCCCAAGGATTCGGCGGCGCTGGGATCGACGGAATAGCGGTAATCATGTCCAGGGCGATCGCTTACATATTGCATTAACGATTCGGGACGATCGAGTAAATCTAAAATTGTTTTCGCTACTTCAATTCCGTTTACTTCCATTCTGGCTCCAAGGTTATAGGCTTGTCCGCTTACTCCTGCATGGAGAACTGTATCAATGCCTGAGCAATGATCTTCGACATAGAGATAATCGCGCACGGCGGAACCGTTGCCATAGATTGGTAGGGATTTTGACTCTAGGGCATTGGTGATGAATAGAGGGATAATTTTTTCGGGATATTGGTAGAGTCCGTAGGTATTGGAACCGCGTGTAATTACTACATCTAAGCCGTAGCTAATTCCATAAGAAAAAACTAAAAGTTCGGCTCCTGCTTTGGAGGCGGCATAGGGGCTACGCGGTGAGAGGGGATCGGTTTCGAGGGAATGGCGATCGCTGCCAACTAAATCCCCATAGACTTCATCGGTGGAAACATGGAGAAAACGCTGGATTTGATGTTTTCGCGCTGATTCTAATAATAATAATGTGCCTTCGATATTGGTGCGAATAAACGGTAATGGATCGCGTAAACTACGATCAACATGGCTCTCGGCGGCAAAATTGAGAATTGCATCAACTTTATTTCCATTCTCATTCACAGCTTGTTCGACATCATCAGGATTAGCGATATCACCTTCGATAAAAGTAATACGATCGCGAACATCACTGAGATTATCCAAATTCCCCGCGTAGGTGAGTTTATCTAAAACCACAATTTCCCAATTCGGATGATTGGCGAGGGCATAATGCACATAATTAGAGCCAATAAAACCTGCTCCACCCGTGACCATTACCCGTTGGAACTCTCTATCAGATTTTTCTACTGAACTCATGCAAATAACTCCACTTCTGTTAGTTTTTTACCAATAGCATCTTTGGGAGACAAAATGGGTGACTCGTCAAGTTGCCATGCGATCGCCACATCAGGATCATCCCATAATAGGCAACGCTCTTCGCTAGGGGCATAGTAATCTGTGGTTTTGTAGGCAACTTCCGCTATATCCGATAAAACCAGAAATCCGTGGGCAAATCCTGCGGGAATCCATAACTGCTGACAGTTTTCCGCGCTGAGAATATAACTTACGGATTTACCGAATGTTGGTGAACTTTTGCGTAAATCCACCGCCACATCCTGAATTGCTCCAGCTAAGGCTCTCACTAATTTTCCCTGCGGCTTGCCAATTTGATAATGCAGTCCACGCAAAACATTTTTCTGCGATCGCGAATGATTGTCCTGCACAAAATTAAGCTCTAGCCCTGTTTCTTTAAGAAAAGTTTGATGATTATAGGATTCATAAAAGAAACCCCTTGCATCGCCAAAGACTTTTGGGGTAATCAGTAAAACATCAAGAATTGCCGTTTTTTCTACTTGCATAGGGCTTTAGATAAATGTTTTGCTACTTATATTCTTGCAGCGATCGCAACAATCAGAACTAAAAAACCTAGTAATCTCCGAAAATAATTAACGCCATCAAACAGTTCCAGCCATGCCCAAGTGAACAAAGCTCCAAAAGTCAATAGGTTTAACCCAGCATAGACTTTTCCTGTGGTAAAAATTAGTTGACCTAAACTAGATATGCCCCAGACAATAAGAGGTAAATTAGGTGTCTGGGCTAAAACGATATTACCTTCGCTATCGTGGAATATCTTGTCAAATACTTTGTTTTCCATTGTTTAATTTTCAGTATAGTGCAACGTAATCCATATTCCTTTATCACCAATCATGAATCAACATAACATAGTCAATCAGCCCGATCATTATTTACTCGCGATCGCCCAAAAGTTTGTCTCTAATTCTGCTCACGCAGCCGAAATTCACAATATCAAACCCTTTGGCAATGGCAATATCAACACCACTTTTTTAGTGACCTTACAAGGAATAGAATCTAAATCTTGGATGACATCTTTTGTATTACAACGGCTCAATACCAATGTCTTCCCAGAACCGCAACTAGTAATGCAAAACATCCGAATTTATAGTGAGCATGTACGCGATCGCCTTTCTAAGAGTCCTATACCACGCCGATGGGAAGTTCCACAGGTCTTATTAACTGACCAAGGGGAAGAATATTTTTTAATAAAGAATGGTGAATCTAAAAGTGAATATTGGCGATCGCTGAGTTTTATTGCCGATTCCCAATCCTTTGAGGTGATGGAAAATGCATCGCAAGCAAGAGAAGTTGGTTATGCTTTGGGGACATTCCATTATTTGACCAGTGACCTAGCACCCGACAAACTTGCGGATACTTTAATAGGCTTTCATATTACGCCGCAATATTTGAGACAATATCAAGAGGTTTTAGCTAAAAGTAAACTTTCGAGTTCTGCTGAATTAAATTATTGCTTTCAAATAATTAGCGATCGCCAAGGTTTAGCGAGTATTTTGGAAGATGCGAAAGTATCAGGAAAATTGCGATTGCGAACGATGCATGGTGATCCGAAGGTAAATAATATTCTCTTCGATCAACAAACGAACTTAGCCATGAGTATGATCGATCTCGATACGGTCAAATCAGGATTAATTCACTACGACATCGGCGATTGTCTGCGATCGGGTTGTAATCCGCTAGGTGAAGAAGTTGCCGAATGGGAAAGCGTACAATTTGATGCAGAACTCTGTTCGGCAATATTAGCAGGATATTTGGAAGTCGGGCGAGCTTTTCTCACGGAATATGATTATGCCTACATTTACGATGCCATCAGGGTGATTACCTTTGAGTTGGGATTACGGTTTTTTACCGACTATTTAGCAGGAAATAAATACTTTACAGTCAAATATCCTGAACATAATTTACTGCGATCGCTTGTCCAGTTTCGTTTACTAGAGAGCATTGAAGCGCAAGCATCAGTTATCGAGAACATCATTCAATTATCTAAAGCACAACAATAATTATGGAATCACCAGCACAAATTCTTGACTTTCTTGATCGCAGTTTTGGCTCCTTTGAGATGCCTTGTTTTGGCAATATGAATATTGACTATATTTCCTCAAGGCTACTAGCATTCCGAGATGATACACGGTGGGTAATTTTGTTCAACTCGATTGTTTGGTGGGTCTCATGTGAAGGGCTATCTACCATCGTTACAGTCATTGGTAATTGTGAAAAGGACGAACAGGGTTCCGACAATGATCGGTTTAGATATAGTCACTTTATAACTGGCAATATCCAATACAATGAATTTCTTGAGCTTTATGAGGTCACTGTTCGCGATCGCCCTATCCCTCTATCTGAGTTAAATATTATTGCTCATCCCCATTTACATCCTGAACATGAACTTGATATAGCGATCGCTTTACTAGACAAATATCGTGAAGAATTACTAGCTTCTGAGGATGAATATCGAAAATTGATTCCCGATGGATTAACTGAAGTTTTGAGGCTAGATGAATGGCATCACCCAGATTGGGACTGTCCAGCAAGTCAAACTGAGACCTTCCCTTTGATTGCTGAAGTTCTGTTTACTGGAAATAGTAATTTATATAAACCGCCGACAAATCCTAATACTGATTGGAAATTGTGGCTTCCTAAGTAGAATTAGGATAAGTAGGGGCAATTCATGAATTGCCCCTACCATGAAATAAAGGTTGCAAGGTGGTTTTGCATAAGTTCTAAAACTCGTATAGTTAAACTTTTATAGTAATATGTAACAGGTTAATGAAACTGCACCTATGTTTAAAACTGCTCAACCGCAACAGGTCAAGTATTTTTCCTTTGAAGATTACTATGAGTATGATGATGAAACTGATAACCGCTATGAACTCATAGACGGAGAATTAGTGATGATGACATCAGAATTCATCTTTAACTCTGACGTGTCAATGAAATTATTGTTTAATTTAGCCAAGTTTATTCCACTCCATTACTTAAAGTATAAAGAAGTTATGATTGAGGTGAGTGGACGTAGAGCTAAGGTGAGAATTCCTGATTTATTAATCTTGGGTGATGAATGCCGCGCTGCTTTGGAAACAACTAAAAGAGGCGTGATTACCCATGATATGCCGCCACCATTAATCGCGATCGAAGTGGTATCTATTGGGCGCGAGAATGAAGCAAAAGACTATCGTTTCAAGCGTTCTGAGTATGCCGCAAGGGGAATTATAGAATATTGGATTGTCGATTCGATGCGAAGTAAGATTACGATTTTATCTTTAGTGGAAGGTTTTTATGAGGAACTTATCTATACAGGTGATGCTTTGCTTAAAAGCGAAGTAGTTCCACAATTAGAGATTAGAGTAAATGATATTCTCGTTTTGTCGTAGAGGTAATTTATGAATTATCTTTTAAAGTAGCGGCAATTCATGAATTGCCGCTACTTTAGATAGACTACGCCGCCTATCATTGCTCAGCAATGTTGTCGATTTTCTCGCGAATTGATAATTGGATGAGAGCGCGAATTAGGGAAACTCCAGAGAAACTAGCACCGATAAAAGCCGCGATCGCCCAATTACCATAAGCGCCTGAAGCACCAACTAATACTACCGCGCCAGCTAACAATAAGAAACCCGTTAAACAAGCGTAAATCAAAGCTTTCACCGCAATATTAATCCGCTTCAAAGTGCGATCGCTTTCGGAGGACTTAACTTGAATCATTAACTCGCCGCGTTCAATGCGTTCTTCCAATTTTTCTAAGAGAATTTCCATGCGGCTGGGTTTATTGAGTTGATAAACCAAGAAATCCTTTGCTTGTTGGGCTAGCGCTCCTAACGTATTCCCACGTCCTTTAGTTAACACAATACTTTTGACAAAGGGCTGAGCGGCGGTGGTGAAGTTGTATTCGGGATCGAGAATTCGAGCAATGCCGTCAAGGGTGGAGAGTGACTTGAGCAAATATGTCATTTGCGGCGGTAAACGGAATGGTTGCTTCTCAAAGATGGCGACAACTTCGCTTTTGATCTGCTCAAATTCATAGATATTCACAGGGCGTTCCGTAAAGCGATCGAGGATAAATTTCAACATCCGTTTGACTGGACTCATATCAGCGATCGGTTCGATGAAACCCATAGTCATTAAACTATCAACAACTTCATTCGTATCCTTTCGCAGCACTGCAAAGAAGGTCTTGACCATTTGATCCTTTGCCATCGTCTTCACTTCCGACATCATGCCATAGTCGTAGAAAATGAGACTGCCACTGGGACTAACTGCTAAATTACCAGGATGGGGATCGGCATGGAAGAATCCATCTTGCAGAAGTTGTTTGAGATAGCAACAAATTCCCAATTGATTAATTTCTTTAGGATTTAATCCACAGGCTTCAAGGGCTTGGCGATCGTCGATTTTAATACCAGGGACATATTCCAAGGTCAAGACAATCGATGTGGAATAGTCCCAATAGACTTTAGGGACAACGATTCGGGGATATCCTTCAAAATTTTTGCGGAAGCGATCGGCATTTTTGCCCTCGATCGCATAGTCAATTTCCTGATAGAGAATCGTGAAAAATTCTTTATAAATTTCTTCTAAGTTATATTTTCTCGTCCAAGCAAAATAACGCCTAGAGATTTTCAGTAATTTGCCAACTGCGAGTAAATCCAGATCGAACAGTCTTTTTAATCCCGATCGCTGCACTTTGACGACAACTTCTTCGCCTGAGTAGAGGGTGGCGCGATGTACCTGACCGAGACTGGCGGCGGCTAGAGGGACTTCATCAAAATCTCGATAAATCTGATATAGCGGTTTACCAAGTTCAAGTTCGATTATGTCTCTAGCTTCTTTGCCACTAAATGCGGGTACTTTGTCTTGAAGTTGCGATAAATTGCTGATGTATTCAGGCGGTAACAAATCAACACGAGTAGAGAGCGACTGCCCGATCTTAATGAATGTGGGACCCAGATCGAGCATATTCCGAACCAGCCACTCCGCCCTGCGACTGCGGGTAAGGGACGTGTTATTTTGCCAAAACCGATCCCACCAGATAAAAAATAGAAATGTAAACGCAGTCAGAAATACTTCACGTTGGCGGGCAAAGGAAGAGCTTTTATGTTTCTGCCAGCGTAGCTTTCGGGGTGGTAATTGGGCGATCGCAGACATACTTTTGGCAAGTTTTTGGCAAGTTTTTGGCAAATATTCGCTGGGTAGTGGACAAATATTGCACAAATCTCTGGAAAGTAATGGCTTGGCTGAATAGCTTTGCTTTGTCTATCTTACAGTCTTTTGCAAGATTACAGTTTTTTGCAAGCAACTGGGTAATACTGAGCCAACTAAAATCAGCTTTATCACTCAAATTACTCTCCACTGTTGAGTCTATTCCCGATGAGGTACTGTAAAAAATATGAAGCCCAGATGTTTGCTAATCTGAATTTGTAAATACAAAAGATAGCTCTCAAATGGGTTCCATATCAAAGCTTAAATAATTTACTACCTAGAATAAGCCTGAGCCTTGGGGTAATCCAAGAAAAAATTGTGCGTTGTTTGTACGTTGTTTGTGCGATCGCTATTAATCAACTATCATCGTCATAAGATAAAGGCGGTGAGAGTGAGATGGTTAAGTTATTTAGATTAACGAAATTTGGGCATCAGTTAGTCCAAGAGTCAATGCAAGGGTACGACTCGATTTATGAATTCTGTGAAACCAATCGTAAGAGCATACACCGTCAAACTTTTACAGAATTTTGTAATGGTGAGGGCAAGAAGCGAGAGACTGCTGAGATTTATTGTAATGTATTAAAGATTCCTAACTGGGAAGAAGACTGGGATAAAATTTTTGAGCTTGTGCCAGACAAGATTGCTGATTGGAGCGTTTATGACGATCGCTGGGTGGGTCGCAAAAAGCTAGTTAGCAACCTAACCAATAAAGTCCGTGAAAACACTCGTTTATTGCTATTGCTGGGAATTACGGGGATCGGCAAGACGGCTCTGGCGGAGAAAGTTGCTGATGAGATTCAGACTCGATTTACTAAAATTTTGCGAGTGAATTTTGATAGTGATGATAGTCCGAGAGAGTTTGCGATCGTGGCGAATCGATGGTTGGAGGAGTTGGGCGAGAGGCTATTGATTGAAGATAAGCAACCATCGGCTATTTTAAAGCGATTGGTGTATCAACTGCGTGAGAATCGAATTTTAATTTTAGTAGATTCTCTCGAAACATTATTAACTGAGAGTGCAGACAGTTGGGGGGATTTTGAGGATGAGTATTGGACAAAATTTTTTGAACATTTTTTGATGATGGAATCTTCTCAAAGTAGATTGATTGTCACCTCTCAAGATCTACCCACTAAAATTGAGAGTTTAGCCTCGCGTTATCCTAATTACTATCATAGTGAAATTTTGCGCGGTTTATCTGAAGATGAACAAATTGCTCTGTTTGCTAAGGCTGGATTAGATGTTGATGCAAATTCATTAGATTTCCCAATTCTCAAGCGATTTGGGAAGATCTATCATGGACATCCACTGACTTTGCGGGTATCAAGTGGCGAGATTTTGGAAGCTTTTGATGGGAATGTTCGCGCTTTTTGGGCAAATGTGGGGGAAGAGATTGAGAAGGCGGAAGCGGATTTGGCGGAGGCGGAGTCTGGCGCTAAGTTGGAAGGTGCGGATGATAATTGGAAGTTGCATAAATTGACGCGCAATGTGTTTGTAAAAGTCTATCAGCGCCGACTAGATGCGGTTTTTAGGCGATTGAAATCGCAAAATGCGGATGCATACCTTTTGATTTGTGTCGCCGCAATTTATCGCCGTCCCGTGCAGGAAAGTGGTTGGTTATTGCAATTGGAGCGATTTATCAAGCGGTTGCGAAATCAGGTTTATAGCAAGGAGCAGCAACTGAAAGTATTACAGGATTTATTCGATCGCTATTTAGTAGAATCTACATCACCTAATGATAGCGATCGCCGCATTCTGGAAATGCACAACTTAATTCGGAGCGTGGCGCTAGAACATCGCAAAAATTTATTTACATAGGAATTTATCATCATGAATTTGACCGCAGGACAGCAATTATATGAAGCATTAGAAATTGGTCCCGATCTCGTTCCCCTTGATCTTCTTGATAAATATGTTGCGATTGAGTATTTTTTGACCCATGAGTATGAATTTACGGAAGATGTAGAAAATCGAACGAAAGTAGATCGCTATTTACAGGTCTTTAATCACCTTGGCGAAGCTTCAGAATGGCAAAAGGCAAGTCAGGTTCTATCATTTTGTCCGATATCAAAGGAATTACATGAGCAGTTACGAATTTGGGGCTATTATCGAGAGCAGATTGAACTATATGAAAATCTTTTGGGAAAGGTAAGCCCAGAAAAGGATTTGGTGTGTTTAAATGGATTAGGTCGAGCTTCCTATAATCTCAGTGATTTCGATCAATCTTGGGATTACCATCAACAACAACTCCAACTTGCTCGTCAAGTCAATAACCGCCAAGCAGAAGCTCAAGCGATCGCTGGTTTGGGAGATCTCCAACGTATCAAACAGAATTATGCGGCGGCGATCAACTTGTTTCAGCAGCAACTAGATATCGCTCGTGAAATAGGGGATCAACAACAAGAAGGATACGCTCTAAATAGATTAGGATATGCTTTATATGATTTTGGGGTGACGCGAAACAAACAAAACCATTATCAAAAGGGCTTGATTAATTTACACGAATCATTAGAGATTGCTCGGAAAATTGCAGATGTAGAAATGGAAAGCGTCTTTCTCAGCAATGTTGGAAGAGTTTATTTTGAGCGTGGTCAATACAATCAAGTATTGATATTTATCCAACAGCAACTGGATATTTTTGATAGAACCAATGATAAACGTGGCAAATATTCTGCCTTAGAAGATTTAGGGCAATGCTACACGATGTTAAGACAATACGATCAAGCTCTACAATATGCCAAAGAAGCTTTGAGTCTTGTCCGTGAATTGGGTGATAAGTTCAATGAAGGTCGCACTCTCAATAGCTTGGGCATAATCTATTGCTATAAATTGAAGCGATATCAAGAAGCTCTTCCCTATTTTGAGAAAACATTAGAAATAATGCAGAAAATTGACAGTAAAGACCGACTTGCCATAATTGCGGCGAATATATTCAATTGTCATTCTTTCTTGAAAAACAAAGAGAGATCAGATTTCTATCTCAATATGGCAAAATCATTTGCAGACCAATCCGAATCATTAGAAGATAAAGGACTGGTAACAATGGCGATCGCTAATGCCTATTGGGGACGCGATGAGATTTGGTACAAAATATGGGGAATTGTGCTAGCGATCAAAGGTCTAATGATAATTCCACCTTGGCGCAGTGCTAACGGTAGACTAGCGATGCAAGAAGCAATTAAGGTAGTATTTGGAATAAAAATTTAGAAGAAATTCTTTTGTTGCCTAAAAATTCATGTTAAAATCAAGCCATCGTATCTCCTAGAGTTACTATGCAAACTACCGAAGCCCCAATTAAGCCTGTAGCGTCAAAAGCTCAAGTTATTCCCACAACAGCACTTACTCTCCCAGATCACAAACAATTACCAGACAAAGACGGAACCTTTGTGAAAAATTTTCAGGAACACCCGCAAAGTATTGTTTTAACAAGTTCAATAGAACCAATTCTACAAAAATTACATCCAGATGGACGCTATTGCATAGGTCAAGATAGCGGCATTTATTGGCACATGATGGAACCACCTGAAAAAGGAGCCGAAGCACCTGACTGGTTTTATGTACCTAACGTATCGCCCCTTCTCGATGGGGAATATCGCCGTTCTTATGTGATGTGGAAAGAATTTGTTGCGCCATTGATTGCGATCGAATTTGTGTCTGGCAGTGGCAAAGAAGAAAGAGATAACACCCCACCCAGTGAGACGGAAAAAGCAGGAAAATTTTGGGTTTATGAACAAGCTATCCGTATTCCTTATTATGCCATTTTTGATGCATGGAAAGATAACCTTGAGGTCTATCACTTATTTGATAATCGCTATTCCAAAATACAGCCTAACGATCGCGGGCATTATTCGATCGCGCCGATGGGTGTGGAACTTGGGTTGATATTAGTGAATGGTGTATCTTGGTTGCGCTGGTGGGATGAGTCGGGAAACTTGTTGTTGACGGGCGATGAAAGGGCGGTGCGTGCCGAGCAGAAAGCCCAACGATTAGCGGAAAGGCTGAGAGAGTTGGGATATGATCCTGAAGACATTTAAGGCGATCTAAAATATCAAGTTCTCTTTAAGATTTGTATCGTTAATTGGCAATAACTTGTACTTGCCATCTTGTGCCAGTGTAGCCACCGAGACATCCCAGTGGCATGAAAACGAGTTTCACTCAAATACCAACATGAGCGTAAATTCTATGTTTGAGCAATCGAGTTATTCTTATTTGGCTTCGATTTTATTTTTAAGTTCTAGTGTTAAAGCATTATGATCATATTGAGCCCTGTCGAGCGGTATAAATGTCAATTTGTTCATCATCCATTTACCGTCATTGTAGCGAATGAAATAAGCCTTACCTGCACCTGAATATTGCTTAGATTTGCCGTATTCATTGTAAGGTAAATTCTGAAAATTTAAGTCTGCTACAGCAGAAGAGTTTGTTTCTTCCTGTACTCCCACAATTGTCGCTTTACCAGCCCCATCCATAAATATATCTAAAGCTCTTTGAGCTTTCTCATTACTTAGCTTACCGTCATCTACCTTCAAGAAGCTTGAGTTAGCCATGGATCTAGTTGTAGAAGATTCTTTGAGGGAATTGCCAAAATAGAGCCCTAGTAAACCGAAGCTCATTAAAAGAACACCGAAGCTGATTAAAAATTTTCTCCACAAAGGAAAACTCTCTTTGTTGTTACTATTTAAGTCTTTCATTTAGATTGATTCTGACTGAATGATTTCAACCAAGCATAAAACCTAAACACCGCTAAATTCAATAAAAAATTGTGCGTTGATTGTACGTTTGACTGTCCGCGTTTGCGATGTGATCGCCCCTCACCCGATACCTGATCGACCAGTGATCAGCATTTGAGTTTCAAAATTGAGGGGCGATTTTTTGCGGTTGATAATGATGTTTTGCTAAAATCTTTAGATGTTTGCTAAAGTGATGTAACCGCAAATATTGTGTAAAAAACATGGAAATTTTATTACATCCAAAACAGCAACATATCTAAAGCTCTTTGAGCTTTCTCATTACTCAGTTTGCCGTCATCTGCTTTCAGGAAGCTTGAGTTGCTTCCGCAAGACTGGAGAATAAGAATAATGCAGACAATGCAGAGGGAAAAGATAGTTGATGTAGCTTTGATTACGAATTTGTTCATGGACAAACCTCCCTAAAAACTTGTATTTTAATTCAGAATCATGGAACCAGTAGGACATTCTGGAGAAGTAAACTCGGTTCTATCGACTTGAGGTGGTGTTCTAGAAGGCTGTAGACTTTGACAAATCCAGTAAGAATCACGAAAATTGATCCCCGTATAACTTACCAATGCATCTCTTTTTGGAGTTGCTGTTACCAGAGCAACAGTATTACTTTTAACAGAGATTTGAAGTTCATAAGAGTTATCCTTATCAAGAGTTGAGGACATACTGATATCGCCTGATAATTCATTCGGTGCAAAGAATTTACCTGTTTTCTCATAGTTTTTTGATTGCGTTTTCAGAAGTCCACCAATGCTCATTCTCGTAAATGCAGCTTTAGCTTTAGAAGATTGATTGAGAAAGCTAGGCAAGGCGATCGCCGCTAGTATCCCAATAACGCTGAAGCCGATTAAAAATTTTCCCCACAAAGGAAAACTCTTTTTGTTGTCACTATTTAAGTCTTTCATTTAGATTGTTTCTGACTGAATCATTTCAAGCATAAAACCTAGACATCGCTAAACTCAATAAAAAATTGTGCGTTGATTGTACGTTTGACTGTCCGCTTAATGTGCGTTTGCGATGCGATCATCTAAAAATCCATGCTAAAATCAACCCAACGTATCTCTAGAGAGTTACTATGCAAACCACCGAAGCCCCAATTAAGTCCGTAGCGTCAACTGCTCAAATTATTCCCAAAACTCCACTTATTCTTCCCGATCACAAACAATTACCAGACTCAGACGGAACCTTTGTGAAAAATTTTCAGGAACACCCGCAAAGTATTGTTTTAACAAGCTCGATCGCCCCAGTTCTAGACAAATTACATCCCGATGGACGCTATTGCATTGGTCAAGATAGCGGCATTTATTGGCGCATGATGGAACCACCCGAAAAAGGAGCCGAAGCACCTGACTGGTTTTATGTACCTAACGTATCGCCGCTTCTCGATGGGGAATATCGCCGTTCTTATGTGATGTGGAATGAATTTGTTGCGCCATTGATTGCGATCGAATTTGTGTCTGGCAGTGGCAAAGAAGAAAGAGATAACACCCCACCCAGTGAGACGGAAAAAGCAGGAAAGTTTTGGGTTTATGAGCAAGCTATCCGTATTCCTTATTATGCCATTTTTGATGCATGGAAAGATAACCTTGAGGTTTATCACTTATTTGATAATCGCTATTCCAAGATACAGCCTAACGATCGCGGGCATTATGTTATTTCACCAATGGGCGTAGAGCTTGGACTGCAACAACAAAGGACAACTACATGGCTGCGCTGGTGGGATGAGTCGGGAAATTTATTGTTGACGGGTGATGAACGAGCGGTACATGCTGAGGTGATCGCTGATCAACAAAAGGCGATCGCTGATCAAGCAACCTTAGCTCAACAACAAGCTGAGCAGAAAGCCCAACGATTAGCAGAAAGGCTGCGATCGCTTGGATACGATCCTGAAGACATTTAAGGCGATCGCCCCACTTCTAGTAACAGGGATACAGCAAAAATAGCAAGACTTTGCTATGGTTATGTTTATTGGCGATCGCCAGAACCTGCAAAGCCTAAATTATCATAATTTCGCCTAACAATTTGGCGAACATTTATGGGATCACTTTCATATTTTTTGTAACCTTACTAACCATTCCTAGAGGTAATCCACAATGGGTGAAATCACCAGAGATGAAATCCGCGAACGCTTAGGCAATATCGATCAAATTCGCGATATCATTTTCGGCGCACATTTGCGCGAATTTACCAGTCGTTTAGATAAGTCTGAAGCAGATATTGCGGCTGTTCAGCAAGAAGTCAGCGATCGCCTGAGCGAACTAAAATCAGTTTTAGCGATCGAATTACGCGCCGCCGTTGAGTCCATTGATAAGCGTCTAAAAACGATTAGCGCCACAACCCAAGAAGAATCTGCCGATTTGCGTCAACAGTTTGATCGCATTAATCGCAAATTCACCAATAGTATCGAAACTCTTGATGAAACAGTTGAAGCCCAAAGGGTCGCGCTGCGTGATGAGCTTGCCCAAACTAGAGATAGTCTCCAAAGTGAAACTCGTGAACTGCGATCGCTAGTTTTAGAAGAGCTAGATCGTCATTTCTCGATTTTGCGCGAAGATAAAATCTCTAAAGATGACATGGCTGAGTTGCTATTTGAACTGGGCATGAGGCTAAAGGGTTCGGAGTTTGTGCCTGAACTTCGTGAAGCAGCCGAAGAAAAGGTAGAAGAAAAGTATGAGCGGATTAGTATTGAGCCTGCCCCAAAAACTGAGCGTCCATCTTCTTTGAGTGCTGATACTGCTTCAGCTACTACCACTGCTAAAACCACATCACGCACTAAATCTAAGCTGTAAAGTAGCTAAGCTGCGGTGTATGCATAAATTTCTCTGTCTACGTTTCATGGTGTAACTCCCAGCCCCCTTAGAAAGGGGGAGAATTGAGAATTTTCTTCTTCTCCCTTTTTAAGGGGGATTGAGGGGGATCTGCTAGGATTTTTGACAACGGAAAAAGTAATTATTAAAAAAGTATGGCGGAGAGAAATCGGAATTTCAACAATGACGCTTTGAGTAATAACGCTTTGAGTGATGTTGAGAAATTTTTATTTCTACTCTCCGACCTGAACATAATTGATGGTGAAAAAACTGAAGCAAAAACTGGCTCAAGTTCAGTCATTGAAGAACCAGATGAGTCAATCATCGAATCTGAACCAACCATTGACACTTCAGAATTAAGGCGATCGCCACTTGCCTATGATTTTCCCAGTCTTTTAGATGAGCTACCATTTTTACAGAACATTCCCTCTGTCACTCCAAACAAACTTGACGAGAATCATCAAAAAAATCGCCAAGATCAAGAATCTCAAACTTTGGCGATTCCTTCAGCTTCCTCAAATACGAACTCACTAGATATTGCAAATTCATCATTAGTTCAATCCAAAGTTAAATCTCAAGAAGAAGCGGATACAATCAATCTTATTCAAGATTTATTCTTAGGAACAGAACAACCGCTCCTCCCCATCACAAGCAGCCCAAAATCTTCATATCAATCTAAATCCAATATTAGCAGCCCAAAATCCCCTAAAGTAGAATCTCTCGAAAATCTATCTGTTGCTGAGAAGACCACATCTGCTGAGGATGATAACAAGGCACTACATTTGCTACAGGATATTTTGGTGGTTCCAGAAATTGAAGATCTCCGAACCTTTAAGATTTCTGTAGAACAAAAATTGGGACTAGTCGAGAGTCAGGTCAATAGTCCTGACATGATGAATAAGATTAAGGAGTTAGAGAACTTAGTCCAAAATGCATCGTTGGATCTGAGTAATTTTGGTTCAAAACTGACAGAAATCGGCAGCGACCAAGGCAACATCCCCACCGAGATTGCCCAAGTTCGCGATCGCGTTACTCAGTTAGAACATCGATTATATCAACCCGATGAATTAGTTCAACTTCTGTTGCCAATTGTCGCTGATCTGCTAACTCTAAAGGTGACGGAATCTAGAGAATCCATGTGTCAGGCGATTATGCCGATTATTGCCGAAGTAATTTATGAGCGATCGCAACTTGATCGGGTTGCCATGAGTCATGCGATCTCCGAGATTCTGCCTAATGCGATTAGTGAACGAATTAAGAATAATCCTCAGGATATTGCCTTAGCGATCGCCCCTGAAATTGCCTCAGCAATTAGTGAACAAATCCGTCTGGATCGTGATGCAATTGTTGGTGCGCTAGCTCCAGAAATGGGAGCCGCTATTAAGCAACAGATTGTATTGGAACGGGATGCGATGGTTGATGCTCTCTATCCTGTGATCGGTAACACGATCGCTAAATATTTTGCCGAAGCAATTCGTTCAATTAACGAAAAAGTTGAGCAAACCTTTAGTATGGAAGGCTTTCAGCGTAAAATTCGCGCAAAAATACGCGGTGTATCCGAAGCAGAACTGATTCTCAAAGAATCAACGCCTTTTGATATTCAAGCCATCTTTCTCATTCATAATCTTTCGGGATTGGTGATGGTTGATATTCAACAGAGTGATCTTGATGATCTTGTCGATCCCATTGATTCGGATATGTTGGCGGGTATGTTAACGGCTATTCGCAGCTTTGCTAATGAATGTATGTCAAGGGCATCCAGTAATACAGAACTTGATGCCATCAACTATAGCGGCTCCAAAATATTGTTGGAAGTAGCTGGCTATTGCTATCTAGCTGTTATCATTCGTGGTGAACCCGATCGCGCCCTCGTAACCAAAATCCGTGATGTGTTTGCCAGAATAGTACAGATTTATGGCGATCGCTTCAAACAGTTTGATGGCGATCAGAGTGCAATTCCTCCAGAAGTGGAAATAGACTTAAAAACGTTGATCAAAACAGAACAGTCTCAAGGGGCAAGAAAATCATCAAAAGCTTTGATATTTATCGGATTAGCCATACTTGCGTTAGTTTTTATCCCGATCGGGCTTTGGCAATATCAATCCAATCGCGATCGCCAACTCGAAGCGAAGGTATTAGAAGGATTTGCAAGTACCCCTGAAATCGCAGTCTATCGTTTAAATGTCACCGCTAATGGCGATTCGCTCAAGTTATCTGGCAAATTACCCAATCAATCCCTACGTGAGCGCGCTTTCCAAGTTGCCAATGAAGTTACCAAAAATGAACTTAAAGCAGGAAGCGCTAAAATCTATAATCAGATACGTGCGGTTAATGTTCCTCCCGATCCCGAACTAGTTGCCACTGAAGTACAGCGCTTAACCAAAGTGATGAACTATACCGCAGGCGTGAATATTAGCTCGATGTTTAACAATGGACAAGTGACAATTACAGGGCAGATAGAGCAGCCTAGGATGATCCCCGTAATTACGCAGACATACACCAAAATTTCGGGAGTTAAAACAGTCACCAATGCCACAACCGTTAATATTCCCAAGCTATCAATCAGGATTTATTTCCCCTTTGCCGTCACAGATTTACAACCCACTGATTTAGAGAAACTGGTTGCAGTACAAGCTTTCTTGGAAATGTATCCTGACTATAATATTAAGATTCTCACCAAAAATGATCACCTTGGCGATCGCTTAGTCAACCAAAATCTAGGTCAAAAACGCGCTCAAACTGTATATAACGCTCTATTGAAACGTGGGGTAAAGGCTAATCGGTTACATATTTCTGGGATAATAGAAATATCTGCTGATTCAGATTCTAACCCCATGTCAAGGTGGATTGAGTTTCAGCCAACTCTAAAGTCAAAACCTTAACCCCAAACCTAGAACCAGTCTAAAACTCAGTCTAAAACCCAGCCTAGAACTAATTAAATGCAGTCCGCTCCCAAAGTAATTTCTCAGAAGGTTTGTCTTGTCGGCGATTTTGGCGTAGGAAAAACAAGCCTAATTCGTCAGTTTGTCGATCGCCAATTTAGCGATCAATATTTGTCCACTGTCGGCGTAAAAATTTCACGCAAACTAGTTTCTATACCCGATATTACTCAAGCGCAATTGCAGTTAATCGTTTGGGATATCGAAGGTAGTACTCGCTTTAAAGCGATCGCCCCTACCTATTTGCAAGGAGCAAAAGGAGCCGTTATCATTGCGGATGTCACCAGAGAATCTAGTATCCAAAATCTTGAAGATCATGTTCAGCTTTTTCGTTCTGTTTGTCCTAAGTCAAGTTTGATCATGGCTCTAAATAAAATTGACTTAATGGAAGATAATGAGAGAGATGAAATATTTCAAGAAATTTCCACAAAATTTAGCAGCCTCAAAATCCCTGTATATGCGACATCAGCGAAAACAGGTGAAAATGTAGATAAAATCTTCCAATCCTTGGCAACTCAAATGCTAATGTTAGAATAAAGATATTCATAATTATGGTGTTATCTAACTCCATTTATTACCATGAAACAATCGAAAATCCTCAGAAAACTCCTTACCGCTTCAGAGCGATCGTTCGTCATTATTGACCGAGATTTTGTGATTATCGATAGTTCCTACGGTGCTGAAAGATTTTCTGAATATCCACATGAACCAATCTTAGAAAAGGATATTCGCCATGTATTTCCTGAAACAATAGGATTAGAAGAAACTTTTAATAATATTTGGCTTAATCAAACGACGAGTTTCGAGCTTAAAGGAATATTTCGTTCTACTCATGCCAAGCATCCGCTTTATTTTGATTTTTATATTATTGGCACAAATGAATTAGAAGAATCTGACAAAAACATTATAATTTGCATAGAAGATACCACGGAATTAATGCTGGTGTCGCAGAGTCTAATGCAAAGAGCAAATGAGGCGGAATTACTTGCCAATGCGTTAAAAAAATCAAACGAATATATCGATAAAATCATCTCCACAATGGCGGATGCATTAGTTGTGACTGACAGTCGAGGCAACATTAAAACCATTAATCCTGCCACCGTTAATTTATTTGGTTATTCTCAAACTGAGCTAATTGGTGGCTCGATCGCCATATTATTTAAAGAATCGGAACAGATTAGTTCGTTTCAAAATTTGGTTCAAAACTTGGTTAATCGTCAACAGGCTTCTAATACTGAGACATTATATTCCAATAGCGATTCCAACAGTGATTCAAATGGCAATTCAAGGGGCGATCACACTTTTCAGAATGTTGAAATAGCCTGTGTTTCTAAAATGAAAGAAGAGATAATCGTCTCTTTTTCCTGTTCAACTATATTTAATCACCAATCGGAATATCTGCAAAATAATATTAAACCAACTGACCACTTCGTCTATATTGGACGTAACATCACTGAGATTAAACGCAAAGAACAAGAACTATTAGCAGCTAGACAAATTGCGGAACAGTCAGCCCAAGCGAAAAGTGTTTTCCTCGCAAATATGAGTCATGAGATTCGGACCCCGATCAATGGTGTATTGGGAATGACTGAAATATTGCTCAGTACAGATCTCAATGATCGCCAACAGGATTTTGTAGAAAATATCCGTCTGAGTGGAAATTTATTACTGGGTTTGATTAATCGCATCCTTGATCTTTCAAAACTAGAAGAAGGGAAATTAGAATTAGAAAATTTATCTTTCCATTTGGAAACCTGTATAGAAGAAGCCCTTGAAATTTTTGCTTTAGCGGCTGAGAAAAAAGGTTTAAGTCTCAATGCTGTGCTGGAAGATGATTTACCTGTGCTACTGCTGGGTGACACCGTGAGATTGCGTCAAATTCTAATTAATTTAATTGGTAATGCGATTAAGTTTACTGACCAAGGGGAAGTTTTTATTAAAGTTGAACGCGATCGCACTTTTGAAGAAACTTCACTAGCTTCGCCTAATAATCTGATCCATAATCAACAAGATCCTGAATATCAAATCCCCTTCTATTTACGATTTTCCATTTGTGATACAGGCATTGGCATTGATTCCAAGGATCATGATAAGCTTTTTAAGCCTTTTTCTCAAGTTGATGCTTCCACAACTCGTCGCTTTGGCGGTACGGGTTTAGGATTATCGATTTGTCAGCAGTTAGTAAATCTCATGCAAGGAACGATTGGCGTATCAAGTTGGGATGAAGATAGAAGTGGAACTTGTTTTTGGTTCACAATTCCTTTTTATCCTCAAGCTAAAGATAAATCGCCTGCTTCTAGAGAATATGCACAAGCTTTGGATGGTAAGTATATTTTAGTTGTCGATGGAAATCAACATACCCGCGAAGCGATCGCCTATTATCTGAGAAGTTTTGGCGCAAAGTTTTATTTAGCTGCCCATAACCTAGACGTACTCGCGTATTTGGATACAAACACTCAGATTGATGTTGCTTTAATAGATCGGCGATCGACCAATACAAATCAAGATCTAAATCAAATGGAATTGATTGAACAGATTCGAGCCAAACAACAGTTTGCAGATTTACCATTGATCGCACTGTTAAATTCTAATTTTCAAGGCGATCTGGAAACGCTGATTAGTCAAGGGTTTTGTGGCTATTTAACCAGACCTGTTCAAGGGCAGCGCCTATTGAAAGCAATATTGTCTGCTCTTAACATTGGAGATTCTTCATCTCCTGATGTTGCTCCGATTGATGAATTTTCCAGTTCTAGTACAAATCTCCTATTTAATGAAATTACTATGAATACAGATAGGGATTTAGATGTAGTAGAGTCTTTTCCAGAGGCTTCTCATATTCGTGAGTTGAGTAGTTTAAGAATTATCTTGGCTGAAGATAATCTAGTTAATCAGAAGGTTATGGCTGCATATTTGACAAAACTAAACTGTGTCTTTGACTTGGCTGAAAATGGAGAGGAAGTTCTCGAATTAGTTAAAAGCAAGGAGTACGACATCATTTTAATGGATTGTCAGATGCCATTGTTGGATGGATATGACACCACCCAAGCAATCCGTCAGATGGAAGCATCCCATCAGTTGCATAAACATATTGTTATCATCGCCATGACCGCTAATGCCTTTAAAGAAGATCGCGATCGCTGTTTGGCGAGTGGTATGGATGACTATCTTAGTAAACCGCTTCGCAAACAACAACTTCAAGAAACTCTAGAACGATGGATGCAAACGAACCAAATATAGGGGCAATTCATGAATTGCCCCTACGTTAGAATCTCAAGTCTTTGTGCGTAAGTCCTAATATAGCTCATACTTCATCAACTGACAAGGTAATGTGCCATTGAGAACTGCTGTCCGTTCCGCACATTTCAGCCCAATTGTTTGCGACAGTTGCTTATTACCACTGAGAACAAACGCTGTCCATCCCTTAAAGCGTTGTTTGAGAACATTCCCTAATTGTTTATAAAAAGTACCTAAATCGCTATCTCTTCCCAATCTCTCGCCATAGGGAGGATTGCAAAAGAGAACTCCACTATCCGCAGGAGCCACCACTTCCGCAAGATCTAATGCGGAAAAATAAACGTGATTAGATAAACCACAGTTTTTGGCATTAATAATTGCTTGATCAACGACTTCGGGATTGCGATCGCTACCCCAGATTGGTGCAGGCAAAGCATCTAAACGATTATCATCGGCTTCTTGTATTAATCTGGCTAAAAGCTCTTGATCAAAATCTAACCAACTCTCAAATCCAAAGCGATCGCGAAACATCCCTGGGGCAATATTCAGCGCTTTTAAACTTGCTTCTAAGGGCAGAGTTCCTGAACCGCAGAGGGGATCATAAAACATTTGATCGGGTTGCCAACCTGACATCTGGATTAAGGCGGCGGCAAGAGATTCCTTAAGCGGAGCGGCTCCTACGGCAGGACGATAGCCACGGCGATGCAAACTATTTCCAGAGCTATCGAGACTGACCGTACAGCCATTGTCATCAATATGTACGCCGATCCGCAAATCCGCATCCTGTACATCCACATCCGAGCGATCGCCAAATTTCTCTTTTTGTTGATCCACAATCGCATTTTTAACTTGCAGTGCGGTGAAATGCGTATGATTCAGATGATCATTTTTACCCGTAGCATTCACCGCCAAGGTCATGTCAGGGGTTAAATATTCCGACCAGTCGATCGCCTTAATACCTTTATACAGATCATCAGCATCGAGACAATCAAACTGATCGAGATGCATCAAAACTCGAAATGGTAGCCGCGCCCATAGGTTTACTCGATAAAGTAAATGGCGATCGCCTTCAAAACTGACCCCACAAAATCCCGCCTCAACGGAATGTGCGCCTAATTGTTCTAGTTCCTGTGCAGCGAGGGCTTCTAAGCCTCTGGCTACGGTTGCAAAATATTGATTCATTAATCAATGATACTGTCACAACGCTAAATTTATTATCGGAGATTAGCGGAAAGATTTGAGACTCGTGCGGCTAAATAAGCGTCCTGCTCAGTTTGTTTCGCTCGTCAACATAGAGCCAAATAATGACATGAGTATCAAGGTAGATCGAGGTTGAGTTCATATTCCCAAGATATGCTTATTAGGTCTTCTGGATCGCCAATGATAACATTTGGTCGTCTTACTAAATTATCTAGTCTATTTGTGGCTATATTTTGGGGAGTTACTGGCAGAATTTGGAAGCGTTTGCCTCGCCAATCAAGTTCGCCTGTGGTGGCGATTTCTTCTAGTAGGTTGATAAAGTTGGTGGTGAGTCTATCTACGGGTATGGTTTTCATATATTCAATTACGAATTATCAATTACGAATATTCCTCAAACTCTGGCAAGGATACCTCAAAGTCATCGGACATGAATATTTTACCTTTGCACTGCCAAATAACGATCGCTTGGGGGCAATGGATACTAGTCGAGCTACGGGCTGATCGCCTTGAGTAATAACAATTTCTTGACCAGCGATCGCTAAGTCGAGTAAGTGAAATAGTTGAATTTGGGCTTCGGAAATGTCGATTTTTAAGGAGGGTTCGGAGGCTAACATAACTTTATGAGTTAACAGCTAAAACTCAGGATAGAATTATTATTTATCGTTTGAGTAATGCTTGTTTGATATAAAATTAAGAGGATATAGGATTAGGCTAATAGAAATATGTATCAAGTCACAGTAGATTATGCCAAAATCAATCTTGATGAACTTTGCGATCGCGCAGGTAAAGAGTCTGAAGGTGTGTCAATTGTTCGTGAAAATCGCAGTTATGTTCTGATTAGTCATGAAGAGTGGGAATCGCTGATTGAAACTGCTGAACTGATCAAAGTTCCTAATTTGCTAGAACAAGTTAAATCTGCTCGTCAAGAATATCAAAAAGGGGAAGCTTTGAGTATGGATCATGTGTTTGGATGACAGCTTATAAAATTCTATTCTCTAAGCAAGCACAGAAAGATATTGGAGAACTCACTTCTAAGCAAAAAGAGAAGTTACAAGATATCTTGACAAATACAATTGCTGTTAATCCTTATGTGGGAAAGTCTTTGAAAGGAGAGCTTAGCGGACTGCGTTCCTATCGTCTCAACCGTAAAGATCGTTTGGTTTATGAAATTTATGAAGAGGATGAAACATTGTTTGTGATTCGGGCAAGGACTCATTATGGCGATTAAATAGTTATATCCAACGTAATTTGCAAAAAACCAAGATTTTTAGTGGTTAAATAATGATATATTCAGGGTTGAGTGGCGCATCGCGCCAGCATTTTGTAAATCTACTCAGTTAAGGCTAAATTTTATGGGTTTTGTAAACAGTCAAAAAGTTTTACTCAGTTCTTTGAGTTTGGTAGTTGGTTTGTTTGGGATAAATGTTTTAGCGGCGATCGCTGGCACATTTTCAATCAATAATATTGCGTTGCAGATCTCTCGAAAAACGACAGTACCAATTCTTCTGCCATCTGAAAAGGTGATTGAGGAAAATAAATTTGAAGCTAGTGAAACTATTTATAGTTACTTAGAAAGCTCCTCAAATAATGGCTACAATCTTACGTTTAATAATCAACCTGGCAATGTCGGTAATGCTGCATTTCGTTTTTCGATTAGCGCTAGTCGCGGGAAAGACTTTGAGCGGCAACCTTCGCAATCAGATCCAAAGTATGCGGCTAAGTACAGCCAAGTTAAAATATTTGCTAACTCTAGCGCTTTAGTTACTACTTGGTGTGGTGGTAGTGCCTGTTGGTCTACCGTACAGTGGAAATCAAATGGGGTTTTGTATAAAGTTACCTCGAAACGGAGACAGTCTGACGCTGCATTGGCGATCGCAAATTCTGCAATCAAAAGCGGTAATCGCAATCCCTAGTTAAGCATTCATTCTTTAGCAAATAATTGCTAAAGAATGAATGCTTTTACAGTTCTCAATTCTCTATCAATATCAAAACCAATCAAAAATCTGAAGGTTTCTAAATTATGATGTTTGCCAAAAATGTTTTGTTGGGTTCTTTGAGTTTTGCGACGGTTTTGATGTTGGGTAATTGGTCGGAGGCGATCGCGCAAAGTTCATACTCTAGTCGATACCTATCAGCCCAAGAAATTAAGTCTCTTGATCCTGAATTTGACAGGTCGATTAGATTTATGAATGCTTTTTCTGGTGAAGCTTTGCGTACTTATTCAATACAAATTGACCGCATTGTAAATGCGTGGCAGAAATCTGACCCTTCTATGCCCCAGTTTGCGCCATTTCTCGGTACTTGGTCGTACTTTGATGATGTTTCTCTGCACATCTATCCATCTCAAACAAAGGGACAAGTATGTATAGTTGAAGCGGTCGTTGGCTATCCCCCTGCTTACAATTTTGGAACAGTTCAGGGTAACAGGCTTGTGTCCGATGGAGAGTTGGGCAAAATTATTATTACTAGAAAAAACAGTAGTCGTACAAAAAGTGGTAAGGAAGGCGTATTTCTTGCTAAATACTCTTTTGCGAATGGGAAAAGATCGGTTCTACCATTACATTTTCCAAGGCATTTAGGTCTTAATGCCTTTAAAGGGATAGGAATATTGGATAAGGGACGCTTTATCCGAATGGGCTGTACAACGTCTTTGTCACCTTAAGCTTAGTTTCATACCATCACAATTCTCAAAGGAGCTTACATCATGTTTATGTTTAATTCAAGAAATCTGCTAGTTGGTTTAGTTACTGCTTCTATATCGTTTGGCGTAGGTAATGATGGAATGGCGATCGCGCAAAATTCTCGACAAATTCAACAGATTGGACAGTTAAGTACTGGTGAAAAAGTAATAGAAGTACCACCCGAATATTTATCTCAAGATGTTTTTAGGCAAGCATTACAAAAGCCTTTATACTCCAGTCCAAATCTCCGCTATTCAAGCAATGGTGAACCAATTATCTACAATGCTAATCAGTCTAGAGTTTTCTTATGGAATGGCAGCAAGCTAACATTTGCTGGGTATGGAATTACTTCAATTCAAGACTTTAAAGTAGGTGACGCAACCTATTGGGCTAGTTTATGCAGTGACTATTCTCTCTGTTATGGTTTAATAGTCTCTAAACCAAATTTGGTAAGCCCTAAGAAGGTCAATGGCTTTAACGAAAGTCTGTTTCTCCTAAATCTTAGGAAGGATATTACCCAAGAAGGGTTCTTTTTTGTTGAAACTAGAAATGGTAATGGGTTAAGCACAAGTGAGATAACATATCTGATAAATCTCTCACTCACTGTTCAAAATCCAAGTCAAAACGCAGTTGTATGTGAAGTTTCTAGATTTACAAATTTGCGAAATGGTGGTAGAAGTGCTGTAACTGAGAATCCAAATTGTCAGACAGGAAAGCAGCGAACTTCTAAGTATAAAACTATTCCTTCTATTCCCAGTTCGTCTAAACGTTCCGAAGGATATTTTTTTGATCGAGAACTTCGCCAAATTGAAAATCAATTTCAGACGATTATAAAAGAACCCAGCCAAGGCTGTATAAGTTCTTTACCGTTGTCAAGTAATTCTGTTCCACCATCGTCTACTCCTGTAAAAACAACAGATACGATTGCTAAATATCCCACTAACCATGAATTGCAAGCATTTGACAACAAATTGAGTAGCAACGCAGACAGCGTATTCAAACTGTACGTCAAGAGTTTGTTTCTGAGGCTTAGCTGATATTTAGTTATCTAGTGTGGACAAAATTGTGAGCGGTAAAGTTTTTATTGTTGGTGCAGGGATTGGAGGTGTGGAGTTTTTGACGGTTCGCGCTAGGGATTTGATATGTATTGCTGAAGTGATTATTAGCGATGCACTGGTCGATCGCACTTTACTCAATCTTGCACCGAAAACAGCTACTCGGATCATTGCGGGTAAACGTGGCGGACAGGAAAGCATCAAACAAGCCGAAATCAATCAAATGCTGGTCGATTATTGTCTAGCAGGAAAACGTGTCGTGCGTCTCAAGAGCGGCGATCCTTGGATATTTGGTCGATCGCTACCTGAGATATTAGCCTTGCAAGCCGCTAATTGTGAATGGGAAGTCATCGCAGGTATATCTAGCGCGATCGCTGCACCAATGTTGGCAGGGATTCCCCTAACTGAAGTAGAAGCGAGTTCTTGTTTTGCGGTGATGACGGGGCATGATCTCAATCGTTTGCCTTGGGAAGCGATCGCCCAAATACCTACCCTAGTAATTTTGATGGGGACGAATAATCTGTCGGAATTACTGGAGAAATTGAGTGCGGGGAAATCTGGGGATATGGGAATTGCGATCGTGCGGTGGTGTGGACGCGCCAATCAACAGGTATGGACAGGGACATTGGCTGATATTCAGTCAAAACTGCCCGAAGGCTCTCTATCACCTGCGGTGATTATTGTTGGTGAAGTCGTTAAGTTTCATGAGAAGTTGGCTAGTCATCGACTGCAATCATTGGAAAATTTAGATAATTTAGATGGTTTAGCAAGGGAAAAATTAGCATTGCAAGGTAAACGGATTTTAGTAACAAGGTCGGCGGGTCAGGCTAGTCAATTTACGGATTTGCTGACTAGTCGGGGTGCAGAAGTAATTGAGATGCCGACTTTGGCAATTTTGCCGCCGACAAGCTGGGAGTTTTTGGATCAGGCGATCGCCTCTTTGCCTAACTATGATTGGTTGATCTTAACTTCGGCAAATGCCGTTGATAGCTTTTTCGGACGGCTAAAAAATTCTGGTAAAGACAGTCGCGCTTTATATTCTCTGAAAATTGCTGTTGTCGGACGTAAAACGGCGGAAGTCTTAGCAAATTATGGAATTACGCCCGATTTAGTCCCAACGGATTTTGTGGCAGATGCGTTAGTTGATGCTTTTTTAGCGATTCCCAATCATGTTTTAACTGAGAAAAAAATGTTATTCCCGCGAGTCGAGTCGGGTGGGCGCGAGATTCTGGTAGAGCAGTTGCAAAAACATGGCGCGATTGTCGATGCAATTCCCGCTTACGAGTCGGGCTGTCCTGAAGCGATCGCTCCTGTGGCGCTAAAGGCGATTCAAAATCAAGATCAAAAACTAGATGCGATCGCCTTTGCCAGTTCCAAGACCGTCAAGCATTTTTGTCAATTACTAGATCGGATTGCCGATCGAGACACTTGGCGATCGTGGTTGGCGGATGTAACCATTGCCTCAATTGGTCCCCAGACTTCTAAGACTTGTGATGAATTATTCGGACGAGTGGATTGCGAGGCGCGGGAATATACCTTAGATGGTTTAGTTGAGGCGATCGCGCAAAGTTTTCACGCATAATTTTTACATATAGTTTTCAGGTCTGGCATTCGTATCTAGCATAAAGGTTGTGAAAACCAAGCAATTTCCGACATTTCCTTGTTTTTTATATACAATGGATATAGCAATCTTTAACGGCTGTAAGCCGATTGATTCGCCTAATGGCATTCTTTAGAGCATTGTCTACGGCATTTTTACACGGCATTTTTATAGAGGCTGAATTTGTATGGAACTTGTTGCTTATCTTCACAGTGAAATGCTTTGCGAACGCTTAGAGCAAGGCGAATCCATTGATCAAAATTTAGATTGTCAATTGCTTGGCTCGATCGCTCAATCTTCGCGTCATGCCAAATCAGTCTTGTGTGTTGGCTTAGCATCGGGGGCGATCGCGATGACCACAAATCCAACTGTTACCTTTGCTTATACACCTGAAATCGCTAGTATTCAAGAGCTATTAGCAAAACGTGGCTTTAATCCAGGCGCGATCGATGGAGTTAAAGGTGCGGGTACAACTGAGGCAATCATCGCTGCCCAAACATTTTATAAGTTAGAGGCCGATGGCACGCTGGGTGAACAAACTATCGCGGCGTTACAAAATGATCCCTATGAGGTTGATGTTCCTGTTGCCAGCAGTTCAACTGCTACGGATAAGGCTAGTTCAACAGACGTTGCCGCCAAATCTGACGAAATCAAGAATGTGCAGCAATTACTGAGCGATCGCGGATTTTATGGCGGTGCGATCGATGGAGTTTCTGGACCAATGACCCAAGAAGCGATCGTTCTCGCACAGAAAACCTATGGCTTAATCGCTGATGGCGTGCCTGGATCTTTGACAGTAGCGGCTCTGGAGGCAGGCTCTAATTATGTTGCTGAAAGTTCCCAAGAAACAACTAGTAACGTTTCTGATAGTTCCATCAAAGAGGGTCAGAAGCTGTTGAGTAATCTCGGTTTTTATGACGGGGCGATCGATGGCATTCAAGGTTCCCAAACTACCGATGCGATCAAGAAAGCTCAAGCATTTTACGGCTTAAATGTAGATGGAGTAATCGGTTCGGCAACTTTAACAGCTCTCCAATCCTAGTATGACGGCTGTTATCGATCTGAATATCTCTAAAATGGCGATCGCGATCGGTATGGTGGCGATCGCCATTAGTTTCTCGGTCTGGCAAAAATTAGCGATCGCCAAGAATTTATTAATTGCCACTTTTCGTAGCGTTATTCAATTGGTTGTGGTTGGTTTTTTACTAGATGCAGTCTTTGAAATCAAACAACCTGTGGTGATCTTGTTCATTATTTTACTAATGAGCTTGATGGCAGCGCGAGAAGCCAAAAATCGGGTACGCGAAAAAGTACCTTACGTTTTGCCGATTATGTGGATATCGGTGGTGGTGGGGACAGGCGCAATTCTTGCCTACACGACATTTTTAGTCGTGCAGCCCGATACTTGGTACTCCCCGCAATATTTGATCCCCCTTGCAGGAATGATTCTAGGAAATTCAATGAATGGAGCGGCGATCGCTGCCGAGAGATTTACGCAGGACTTGGTGAAGCGATCGCGAGATATTGAGACACACTTATGTTTGGGTGCTACTCCGCAACAGGCGATCGCCAATTATCAATCCGATGCAATTAGAGCGGCGATGATCCCCACAATTAACGTAATGATGGTGGCTGGGGTGGTGTCTTTACCAGGAATGATGACAGGGCAGATTTTGGGTGGGGTATCGCCATTATTAGCAGTGCGCTATCAACTGGTGATTTTATTTGCGGTGACGACTGCTAACCTAATTACGGCGTTAATATTAACTAATCTCGTTACCCGTCAGTTTTTTACCCCTGCTCAACAATTAAAATTGCCATAAGCGCCCCCTGCACAATCGATCTTTCTTCCGATAAGTAGAGTTTGTTGAGAATTTGTAATATCCTGAAATCAAAGTTAAAAACTAACCATAAAAACTAACATATCTGTGAATTACTACTTTCCCTCCGATCCTCCTTACTTTTTGTTTGCTATTTCCCTCCTTGCTGGACTTGCCTGTGGGCGATCGTTTGAAGTAACTTTACGCGCTCTTGTCAATAAATGGTCAACGAGTAAATCTTCTCGTGTCATGCTCGAACTCAAAAGCGGTAGCATCAAAGTTCCTTACCTTGGCATGACCATAAGTATTGCGGTATTTATGTCTACAGGTTTAGAAATATTTGGTTTGCCAACCCTATTTGGCTACATCGTGGCTATTCCCCTCACCGTGGGTATTGCGTCACTAGTTTGGAGACAGCTAGGACAGATGTTAATCGAACTCGAACGTGGCGGTTCCGCCGCGCTAGATCTTGATTCTTTTGAAGGTTAAACTTAATCAATGATGAGATGTGAGAGGCTCCTCCCTAGGGCGCACCTCTCACATATTTTGAAAACTGGGGCAAGGCTAATTAATTAATGGATGCTAAAGAGTTTTTGCAGTTGTATCGAGCAGGGAAAAAAGAATTTGCAAATGTTGACCTTGTGGGGGCTGACTTAAAAGCGATCGACCTGCACAAGCTTAACTTTAGTCACGCGGCTATGAGCAAAGCTAATTTAGCCGCAGCGAAACTGTGTAGAACCAATTTTACTGGGGCAGATCTAAGCTATGCCAACTTAAATAAAGCCGATCTCCATCGCGCCAATCTCCGTAAGGCAAATCTCAAAGGTGCGGATTTGCGTGGTGCAGATTTGCGTGGTGCAGATTTACGCGGGGCAAATTTGAGTTGGGCAAATGTCCAAGAGACTTTATTTGATGGCGCTCAGATGGAGAATATTAATTTATACAACGCCAAAACCTAGCCAAAACTTAATTAAATTAAGCTTCACCTGTAATCGATAGACCATCTAACCAAACCTGTGGGGCAACACCAGAAGGTGTGACTTTAACATTCGGCTCAACATAGACGATCGCCTTGAGTAAGGTCAAAATATCACCCGCGACTGTTGCTGACTCAATACTAATGCGATCGCCTTTATTTACCAACCAACCATCAAAAGGCAAAGAGAAAGAACCTTGAGATGCTTGGACACCCGCATGAAGTGCCTGTAAATCATCAATTAAAATCACATTTTCGGCTGTGGCAAGATCATAAATTTTTTCGCTAGTTGCCTCGGCTGTACTGCGTTCAATATGGAAAAAATTAGGACTCACAGAAACCTTTGCGCCAACGCTACCATTACCAGTTGGCTTAGCATCCAAGCGTTTAGCCGTTACCGAACTATGCAAAAAGTTGGTTAAAATTCCATTAGTAATTAAAGGAGTGCGCCGAGTCGGAGTTCCTTCGCCATCAAAGGTGGATGCACCGATATTACCGATATGTAGCTCATCGTCACTCACATTTAACAGGGGTGAAGCGATCGCTGTACCAATTGATTCAGGCGTAGAGAGGCTATTTTTATCGAGAATGCTCTGAGCGTTGAATAGACTGGAGAATGCGCTAATTAAACTTAAAAAAGCTTCTGGAGAAAATACGACTAGATACTTACCCGATTTGATTTTTTCATAGTTCAAATGACTAATTGTTTTTTCGGCAGTTTCAGCCACACAGCCTTTCACATCTAAATCTTCAAAAGTACGACTAACCCGATAAGCACCAGCACTGCGAGGTTTGCGGTCTTCTTCTTCAGTTTTTGTATACAGATAAATAGAGCTGTAGGAGCCACTTTCATTTCGCATTGCTCCAGCACTATTGAGATAGAATCTCGTCAAATCGCGTTGAGATAAACCGTTATAGGGAACTCCCGCGATCGCAGGATGGGCGGCAAGTAATTCTTTTTCTGCACCTAAAAGTGTTTCGACTAGCTGCTCAATCTTTGTGGTTGGTGCGACCTGTGGTTCTCGTTCTGGAATATCGGCGATCGCTTCGGGACTAAAATCAGGAATATTTTCTTTTGCACCAAAGAAACTTGCTTCGTGAGCGCTTTGGAGAGCAAGTTCTAAACCTAGGCGATCGATATTGGTGGTAGAGGTAACACCCACTGTCCCCTCATCATTCCAAACCCGCACGGTGATGCTAGCACGGTTGGATGCAGAGACTTGTTTAGGAGCGCCACTATCAACTTCGGCACTTGTTTCATCAACGATCGCGCCATAGATATCAAACTTTTTAATGCTTAATTTACTGGCTGTCTCTTTAGCATCGGAGACTAATTTTTCTACACTGAGCGCTGATGACATAAATCTTTTAATTGCTTTAATCTTTTATCGGAAAAATGGGTTTAAAACCCCGTGCTTCCAGCACGGCTTTATATTACAATATAGCAATACCGCAGGGCATACGGAAATTCACGCTTGAGAAGCTAGTTGAAAGACTAGGTATCACTGAGTAAGACCATGTTGGGACAAGTCCTACAGGCGATAGTGAGTCCAAGAATCCTCATGCCTTCAGGCTGAGGAGTGTCAAATTGTACCTACCTTAATCCAGTCTTGTGGTAGCTTTGATGTCTGCTTCATCAAGAGGTTCTTCGATCGCCCCATTAATCCAACTGCGATCGAAGCCTTTAGTTGATGTGACTTTGACCTCGATGCTGATGTTCATTGTGTCAGATCGATCGGATAGGGCTTGGAGAATTTCAAATAGGTGAAATACCTTGGCTTTGTCGGTGGATGCTTTGAGCGTGTAGGCATGGGCGGTGCGTTTACCTTCCACGATATCGAGGGAGATATTTTTCTCAATACTGCTGGTGGAGCTAGCAATAGTTTTATAGCTGTTTCGTTTGGTTTCATCTCCGACGGTGGGTAGATTACGATCGCTTTTATGCCAATCAGGATCAAGGCGATCAGGATTATGGCGATCGCCCTGATCTTTACTAATTTCGTCGGCTACAGGTTCAAACTTTGGCGGTGTGAGCAACTCAGATGCTAAGCGTGATGATAACAAATAGCCACTGAGATCTAGCTCGTCTAGGGGAATCAATTTTTGAAAGCTAATTAAATTAGGATTATCGACTTTAGGTACGCCGTCAGAGGCAATGGTCATATAGGGAAGATAACCCATGCGTCCTTGCTCGATCGCTTTCAAAATTGCCTGTTGAATCCCTTTGACATCGAGCATTTTGGGGAATGTAGGGGCTTTAAAAAAGAAGTTAACAAGATCTTCGCCTTTGATATAACCAGTTGTAGAAGTCTCTAGTCCAGAAAGCTGGATTAATTTGTTGGGTTGGATTGATTCAAAGACATGGCTTTTGAGTGCATCTAATACTCGATCTTGCAGGTTTTGACTGGTATTCAGTTGTGATTGCAAATCAATTTTTTCTAAGCGAATTGGGTTGATCGCATCGGTGCAGGGCAGAGGCAAAAGCATATATTCGTACAGTCGTCGAATCGCCGCCGTAAGTTCACTGGCCGCATCCTTAGCTTTGATATTAAGTTCTTCGAGATCTTCAACACTAAATTTATATTTGGCTTTCTGCGTAATTAACGAAGCGATCGCTAAGGCAATTCTAGATCCACGTCTGGCTTTATCTAGTTGTGGCTTGTTGGGAATTACAAAAGCTAGAGCATTTTTATATTCGCGTTTGCGATCCTCTAGCCAAATCATCGCTTCGGAGAGGACGCTTTCGGAGTTTTTTTCCGCCCATTCAGGACTGAGATAGGCGATCGTAAATTGATTTTGCCGATCGCTGATGGCGCTAGGCTCCTTTGCCCAGATATTCACTTTACCTCTGGCAACTTGCAAAGATTTGGTGAGTTCAGTGCGTATTTTTTCTAAAACATCATCACTGGTGATTTTGCTTTCTTCATCGGTAATCAGCTTATTGAGATTGGGTTTGGTTTCAAATCGATAGTGTTTGTTGGCATAGTGCAGATAGAGTAACTGATCGCGTAAATCGCTCAGGGTGGAGGAAATCGTGGTGCGGTCTAGCCCCGATCGCAAACAAGCGGAGATAATATCCTGTTCTAACACGCCGCTATCTTCTCCAACTTTTGCACCAAAGGAATAGAGCATAATCGCGGTGGCAAGTCTTGTCCCGACTTGCATATGGGCGATCGCAGGTGCATCTTGGGCTAAACGTTGATCGATCGCTTTGACCTTAGCTTTTTTGCTAGTTAGATCGGCGCTGATGACGGCATCATAGACATTACGCTCTCCAACTTGCGTAAAAAATGCTTGTCGCGTATCGGTGTCGTGAAGCGGTATATCGCTGGGGCTGATTAATAAAGAATTGTCTTTGCTATGCCAGAGGGCGTGGATTGATCGCGCTAGAAATTGCAATGCGCCGCGTGTGCGTTGATAGCTAGGTAAGCTACCCCAACGGTAATACATCAAATCCAGCAGGTCTGGATGGAAGGGATAACTAAATTGAATGCGATCCGCCAGAATTTCGGCTTGTTGTCTGACTTCTTGTTTACCGCGTTCGGTTTCTTCGTAACTCTCGCGAAAGCGGCGGAATAGCTCAGCTTGGTGACGGGCAATTTCGGCGATTACTTCAGGCGTGCCAATATCTGCAAATAGCCGTCTCTGCACGACTTTCATCACTTCATCGCCAGCGACGGGTTCTTTTTTGGCATCGATGCGACTGACTAATTTATCGAGGGTATTGAGTAAGCTTTCTTGCCCTAGAGCTTCTTGGACACTGGCTTGCAAAGAATAGACAAGTACGGTATTCGGTAAATCCTTGACAACTTCGGTGAGACGTTGGGTAAAGATTAAAACCTGTTTGCCAAAGCTGGA